>NZ_JBAWKM010000004.1:316671-393027 GCF_037095675.1 Pseudomonas sp. CCNWLW23
ACCATATACCAAGAAGCCCGCGTTTAACGCGGGCTTTTTGCTGTCCGGGATTTGGCTTTTCCCTTCACACAGCCTCTTTCATCAAAATCAATTTGAGCACTGCGGCCTCGCTTGAGGTCGTAACGATAGCTCGTGGTCGACGTGCGCGTGTTGATCTTGTCGGGCTTGCCCAGTGCGCTTTCGACGTCCCGCTGGCTCATGCCGGCAATCACTCGCCGATTGATGATCGCTTCGCGCCGCTGCCTGTTATCGATCAGGTTTCCACATTTGTGTTCGGTGCCACCGACGATGCCCGGTTCGCGACCGCTGTCTTTCATGCCGGAAACGGCTTCGTGATTGAACTCCGGCATGATTGCGACCCAGCCGGGTGAATACGGGTGGACCTCCTGAATTGAGAGTTGCTCGCCAGTTGCGCAGCTCATCGATGTGAATGTGACGCTGCCGTCAGCGGCCTGGCAACGATGAAGTGTGGTGGCGTTGGCAGGCGTGGTGTGGAGCAGGGCGGTCAGTAGATATAGCGCGGGTTTTGCTGGCATTCGATGTCCTCCATGACGATCTACGCTCAAGGGTAGTCGCTGCTTTTTGCGTTGCCGGTGTGTTTTCTTTTCAAGATGAGTCGTCGCATTTGCACGGGTCAGGCAGGTGCTCAGGTTTGTTTCGCAAGCGCTTGTTTCAGCCGTGATTTTTTCAACGTTTTAAACCGTCAGGCGTGTATCATTGCGCCCGTCAGCCCCGCCGGGGCTTATGGAAAACCTCCATGGACTTACCCAGTAGTTGTTCAGTAAACCGTTTCACCAATCATGAATTGACTGATTGATCCTTCCGGCGTGCCCCGCTGCTGGGAGTGGAGTTCGCCTATGTCCGAAATCGAAGTAAAGAAAACACAGGAAAGCCTGCAGGACCGCCTGGCTCAGGTCGTCGAGCTGCTGCAGCGCCAACGTGTCGTTGAAGACCTGACTCATCGCCAGGAAGGTCCGCACCACGACCGTGTGGAAAACCTGGTTCACCGGCAGAACCTCGTCGAGCTGCAACGCAAGCTCGATGATCTGCACTCCGCCGACGTCGCCTACATTCTCGAAGCCTTGCCGCTGGACGATCGTCTGACGCTCTGGCAACTGGTCAAGGCCGATCGCGACGGCGACATTCTTCTCGAAGTATCCGATTCCGTCCGGGAAACGCTGATCGCCGACATGGACGATCATGAGCTCCTGGCTGCGGCCAAGGACATGGACGCCGACGAACTCGCTGACTTGGCCTCCGAGCTGCCGCGCGACGTTGTCCATGAGCTGATGGAGAGTCTGGATAACCAGCAGCGCGAACGCGTGCGCTCGGCCCTTTCCTATGACGAGGATCAGGTCGGTGCGCTGATGGACTTCGAGATGGTGACGATCCGTGAGGACGTCAGCCTTGAAGTGGTTCTGCGTTACCTGCGTCGCCTGAAAGAGCTTCCCGGTCATACCGACAAACTGTTCGTGGTCGATTACGACGGCGTGCTCAAGGGCGTGCTGCCGATCAAGCGTCTGCTGGTCAACGATCCGGAGAAGCAGGTCGCCGAAGTGATGGCCAGCGATCCGGTCAGTTTCCATCCTGACGAAGACGCCTACGACGCCGCTCAGGCATTCGAGCGTTACGACTTGATCTCGGCGCCGGTGGTCGACAAGAACGGCAAACTGATCGGCCGTCTGACCATCGACGAAATGGTCGACCTGATCCGTGAGGAAAGCGAAAGCGAAGTCCTCAACATGGCCGGTCTGCGCGAAGAGGAAGATATCTTCGCCTCGGTATGGAAATCCCTGCGTAACCGTTGGGCGTGGCTGGCGGTGAACCTGATCACTGCATTTGTCGCATCGCGGGTGATCGGTCTGTTCGAAGGTTCGATCGAGAAGCTCGTGGCACTGGCGGCGCTGATGCCGATCGTGGCGGGTATCGGCGGCAACTCCGGTAACCAGACCATCACCATGATCGTGCGCGCCATGGCGCTGGATCAGGTCAGCACCGGCAACACCTCGCGCTTGATGCGCAAAGAGCTGGCGGTCGGTTTGATCAACGGTCTGGTCTGGGGCGGGGTGATCGGTGTGGTCGCGTACATGCTCTACGGCAGTTGGTCACTCGGCGTGGTCATGACGGCGGCGATGACGCTCAATCTGTTGCTGGCGGCGTTGATGGGGGTGTTGATCCCGATGACGCTGGCGAAAATGGGTCGCGATCCGGCGATGGGCGCCAGTGTGATGATCACCGCGATGACCGACAGCGGTGGCTTCTTCATCTTCCTCGGGTTGGCGACAATCTTCCTGCTCTGACCTTGTGCAATGAAAAGCCCGTCAAATCGACGGGCTTTTTTGTGCCTGCCAAACAGATATGAGCGCAAGTACAAGTAACCGTGGCGAGGGGATTTATCCCCGCTGGACTGCGCAGCAGTCCCATTGTTTTTGGGGCTGTCATGCAGCCCAGCGGGGATAAATCCCCTCGCCACACTCAATTGCCAATCGGCCATCTGTCATATTGCGGGCAAAAAAAAGCCAGCAATCATGCTGGCTTCAATATGCTCGGTATAACTCAGGACGCGTCAGCGGCCATTTCTGCGTCGTGTGCGATCAGCGACACCAGGGCGTTCTGCTGACGGTGCGACAGCTGACGGAAGCGTTGCAACAGCTCGCGCTCGTGCAGCGACAGCTCCGGGCTGTCCAGGCGCATGCTCAGCTCTTCGCCCAGTGCGCCTTCCTGAATAAGACTCTGCTCAAGGCGCGCAATGATCTCGGAGTTCATGCTGCGATGATGATTGCGAGCCACCTCGGCAATGCGTTCACGCATTCCGTCTGGCAGACGTACGACAAACTTGTCAGCCGTACGGCTGGAATAAATTGCCTGTTTCAATGGGCGCATATATTTAACCGGTTAGTTCAGGGGAGCGGTTCTCGGGATTGGCCGCAGGATGTGTGGTAGGACAAGCATCCGGACCAATTGGTTCAACCTGAATTGTTAAGAGGCCGGCATCATGCCTCAAAATTGCCAGATCATTGGCGTCAATTCTGTGACAAATATTGAGCCGGGTAAAGGCGTAATGCCAGCACCAGTTGTCAGAAATGCGGACTGGTTGGAAAACTTTCCATCCTTCCGTATCGCTGCCCGCTTTCGCATGCACATCTGTTGATGTCCGCAGACCTCAGAACGTGCATGCTATGCGGCTCGCTATTCTTGATCCCTATGTGTACAGGATAGTGGCAATTTGCCGATTTACTAGAGGCAGGACCCGTCGGAGGGCGTTTTCGGGATGGATGGCAAGCTTTTTTACCTGATGGGGCCGTCCGGTTCGGGCAAGGACAGCCTGATCGATGCATCGCGCGAGCCACTGCGGGCGTTGAACTGTGAAGTAATGCGTCGGGTGATTACCCGCTCGGCGGAGTCCGTCGGCGAAGATGCAATTGGCGTGACGCTTGAAGAGTTCGAGCGGCGACAGCACGCCGGCGCTTTCTCCTTGGCCTGGCAAGCCAACGGCCTCTCCTACGGCATTCCAAGGAAAATGGATGAATGGTTGCAAGCGGGCCGGCACGTACTGGTCAACGGGTCAAGAGCGAACCTGCGTCAAGCAATGGAGAGGTATCCAACCCTGGTGCCGATTCTGCTGACAGTCCACGATGAGGTCCTGCGCAAGCGCTTGCTCAGCCGTGGTCGGGAGACCCCTGAGCAAATCGATGCGAGGCTGGCTCGCAATGCGTTATTCAAAGACCGAAGATCCAGCGACAGCCCCGTCCATCAGATCGACAACTCTGTTGACCTTGCTATCGCGGTCTCTTCGTTATTGGAGTTAGTTCGGCTCAACGCAGAACCGGATCGAACTTGATTTTGCGCCCTGCAATCAGCGCCAGCACAAACAGCACCGCAAACACGCCACAGCCAACCAGAGGCAAGGTGACTTCCGTCTCCTCGAACAGCGCCAGATGGGTAACGCCACTCAGTAAAGCGAGGATCAGAAATCCCGTCGCTGATTTGGACATGTTGTACTCCTGAAGATATTTCAAAAAACCAGACGTTCGGTGGTTGGCGCCGAGGCTTGCTCAGGCTCGCTGACCATTTGTGTAGAAGCGTCGCTGCGATCACTCAACACGGCCCACTGCGGCGCTTTCTGCACTTGCAGGTAATGCGGCATGCGCTGCGCCACTGGCTGCTCAACGTCAGCCTTGGGAAAAAAATGTGATCCGAGCAAGACAGCCAGAGCCGCTGCGTTTGCAAGCAAGAGGGTGCTGTTCATGGCACGACGCTCCAAATTGTTCTTTTTGATAGAACAGGCATAGCAGTCGCCGTGCCAACAGTGTAACGGCTGATAAGTCCTTTAAAAACAAGGGGTTGGTATGTTTTTTCTGACGACGCTGATTGCAATCTGCAATGACCGCATTTCCGCGCAGTGCAAATTGCCCGGTAAAAGTTCCCGCAATCTTCCAGGGCGCTTGCCTACACTTAAAAAGCCCTACGGACGACATGACAAAACAGGGGCTGGCCGTTAACATGCACGCCGTCTGTCGCGCCGCGTCCAGCGCGCGTCAATCAGTGTCTCAGTAGCTCAATTGGATAGAGCATCCCCCTCCTAAGGGGAAGGTTGCAGGTTCGAACCCCGCCTGGGACACCACCTCTTCAAAAAACAAAAAGCCCCGCCTCACTTAATCGTGTGGCGGGGCTTTTTGCGTTGGAGCGCTGGCGAGCTTTACAGCAACTCCGAACGGCGCAACGCCTCGATGGTTTCAATCAGGTCGTCGTACGCCACCGGTTTACCCAGATGCTGATCGAACCCGGCTTCACGGGACTTCTGCATGTCGCTCTGAGTGCCATACCCGGTGAGGGCGATCGCCGGTACGTTTTTCACCAGCGGCAGCTTGCGCAGGGCAGCCATCAGTTCATAGCCGGTCATGACCGGCATGCCGAGGTCGGAGATGATCAGATCGAAGCGCGTGCTCTCAGCGGCTTTCAGCGCTGCCACCGGATGATCGAAGGCCGTTACGTCGGCGTCTTCCATCTCCAGCAGCAGCTTCAAGGTCTCCAGCACTTCCGGCGAGTCGTCGACCAGCAGAATGCTCAAGCCATCGAGCTTGCCGGAAACCGGTTCAACCTCGGCTGTTGCAGCGGTTTCTTCGACATCAGTCGACAGCGGCAGGCGAACGGTAAAGGTACAACCGGCGCCCAGCCCCGGCGAAGCAACCTTCACCGTGCCGTGCTGGGCTTCGGTCAGTTGCCGCACCAGTGACAGGCCGATGCCCAAGCCTTCACGTTGATGGTTGGTGTGCTGTTTTTCCGCCTGGCCGAACAGATCGAAGACGTGTTCGAGGTTTTCCGCAGCGATGCCGACGCCGTTATCCTTGACGTCCAGTTGCGCCATTTTCCCGCTCTTGCTGGCGATCAACTCAATGCGCCCGCTCGGTGGTGTGAACTTCAAGGCATTGTTGACCAGATTCCAGATGATCTGCTCGACCCGTGTCGGGTCGGCATGAATGATCAACGGTGCTTCAGGCAATTGCAGATCGATCCGCGTGGCATGCTGTTCATTCAGCACGACCGTGTGGATGTCACGCAGCACAGCGCTCAGGTCGACGCGGGCCAGTTGCAGCTTGAGCTTGCCGGTGCGTACGCGAGCCACGTCGAGCAAGTCGTCGATGATCCGCGCCTGGCTGTTGACGGCATCGCAGATGGTATTGACCGCTTTGGTCGCCGGGCCGGCAGTACGGATCATCGGCAGGCGCCGCAGCAGTTCGGCGTTGAGCTGGATCAGGTTGAGCGGGTGCTTGAGTTCATGGGACATGACCGCGAAGAACTCATCACGCAGGGACACGGTATTGCGCGTCTGCGCCAGTTCCTTGCTCTGTTCATCCTGCTGGCGCTTGTGTCCGGTCAGGTCGCGGGCGATTTTTACATAGCCCTGCAAGCGGTCGCCGCTGAGCCTGGTGACCTCGCCGCTGCAGAAGAATCGGCTGCCATCCTTGCGCACATGCCAGCGCTCATCCTCCGAGCGCCCGTGCTGGCGGGCGGTGGACAATTCGCTTTCAGCCATGCCGGCAGCACGGTCTTCGGCTGTGAAGATGAAATCGTAGTACTGACCTTCCGCCTCGTTTTTGCTGTGGCCAAAGATCAGTTCAGCGCCTGTGTTCCAACTGGTGATCGCACCCATTTCATCGAGGATGATAATCGCGTAATCACGCGTACTCTCAGCGACCAGTCGCATGCGTTCTTCGCCCAGGCGCAGCTCTTCCTCGGCTTCGCGGCGTTTGCTGATGTCGATGAAGGTCAACACGGTGCCGTCGATGTGGTCTTCGCTGGAGCGATAAGGCAGCAAGCGGGCGATGTACCAGCGGTTATCGGTACTGTTGACCTCGCGTTCGATCATGTTCAGCGATTCGAACACTTGCGCCGCGTCCTCGGTCATCGCCGGGTAATTCAGGCGATGGGTGATATCCAGCAGTGAACGGCCGGTGTCTACCGGCAACATGCTGAAGATGTCGGTGGCGCGCGGCGTGAACCATTTGATGCGCATGCTGCGATCGACGAACACCGTAGCAATATCAGTAGAAGCGATCAGATTGGTCAGATAATCGTTGATCTTGTCGGTTTCTTCGACTTTGGTCTTCAGCTCGTAGTTGACCGTCAACAGCTCTTCATTGATTGACTGCAACTCTTCTTTGCTGGTTTCCAGCTCTTCGGTGGCCGAGCGCAGTTCTTCGTTGATCGCCTGCATTTCCTCGTTGGAAGCCTTGAGCTCTTCGCTGGAGATTTCCGACTGTTCGATGGTGTCCTGCAAATGCAATTTGGTGCGTTGCAGCTCACGTTCCAGATTCGAGAGCACTTGGCTTTCAGTCTGCAGCACCGTGGTCAGCGCCTGCTCGTGCGCGTCGATCTCCGTTTCATCGAAGGTCACCAGCACGCACTCGCTGTCGAAGTCGTCGTCCTTGTACGGCTGCGCAATCAGCGTGATGCGGTACTGACGCTCCTCGCGCTTGAGCAGCACTTCACGCGAGCGCACGGTGAGGTTGCTTTGCTGCACCTGGAACAGCGTCGTGCGGATTTCCAGGCGCAGTTCCGGCAGGATCAGCGTCAGCAAGTTGCGTGACAGCTCGCCGCCGACATGCCGCAGGAAGCGCCCGGCGGCTTCGCTCATGTGAAGGATATCGGCGTTGGTGTCGACGATGATGCTCGGCGGGGCGAAGCGTTCTATGGCGCGGCGGTGGATATCGGCAAACGACAGCTTGACGGGCTCGATGGCTTTCGATGGCGGTCGGGAAACGCTGGTGCGCATGTAACCGCCACGCGGCATGGTCGGGGTGCGGCGGCTGTTCGCGGTACCGGTCTTGGCGCGGAAGATGCGGTTGCGCTTGTCCACGGGCGCGAACAGTTCGTGGCAGGCATCGGCGCTTTCCGAAGTGCCGAGAAACAGGAAACCACCCGGTCGCAGGGCGAAGTGGAACATCTGCAGGATTTCCCGCTGCACCTCGCGATCCAGGTAAATCAGCAGATTGCGGCAAACGATCAGGTCGATCTGCGAGAACGGCGGATCGGACAACAGGCTGTGCTTGGCGAACAGCACTTTCTCGCGGATTTCCTTGCGAATCCGGTAATGCTCATTGTCCTTGACGAAATAATGCCGAAGGCGTGTTGGCGGTACGTCGGTGACGATGGCTTGCGGATAGGTGCCGGCGCGGCCAGTGGTGATCGCGCGTTCGTCGATATCGGTGGCGAACACTTGCAGGTTGGCCTTGCTGCTTTGTACCTGCATCTGATCATCGAGCAGGATCGCCAGGCTGTAGGCTTCTTCGCCGGTCGAGCAGCCGGCAGACCAGATGCGCAGTTCTTCTTTTTCCGACGAGTCGGCAACCGATTGCACCAGTTGCGGCAGCACATCGCGCTCAAGGGCTTCGAAGGCTTCGCGGTCACGGAAGAAGTTGGTCACGCCGATCAGCATATCGCCGAGCAGGGCCTTGGATTCTTCCGGGGTATTTTGCAGGTAGTCGTAATAGGCGCCGAGGTCAGACTGGCTGGTGACCTGCATGCGCCGCTCGATGCGGCGCAGCACGGTGGCGCGCTTGTAGTGTTTGAAATCGTGACCGGTGCTGCTGCGCAGGTACAACAGGATTTCATGCAGGCGTTGTTCGGCGATCGACGCTTCGTGTTCGTTTGCAGGCTTCAAGGCTTTCAAGTCGGGATCATTGGCGCTGGGTAATTTGATGTTCTGAGAGTTGCGCCACAGCTCCATCAGTTTCTGCGGCATCTCGACCACTGGCAGTATCAGATCGACCATGCGCGTCTCGATGGCGGCACGCGGCATGCCGTCGAACTCGGCGTCTTCCGGCACTTGCACCAGCGTCACGCCACCCTGTTCCTTGATTCGCGACAAGCCCACCGCACCATCGGAACCGGTGCCTGAAAGCACCAGGCAAAAAGCCCGCTCGCGATGCACATCGGCCAGATCGCGGAAGAACAGGTCGATGGCAGTGTGGCGCGCTTGCGGTGAGCCAGCGGGGCTGACGCGCAGGTAGCCGTCATTCATCGTCAGCGAGTGCGCCGGAGAAATCACGTACACGCAGTTCTTTTCGATCGGCACCGGCTGCGTCACTTGCAGCACCGGCATGCGCGTCGATTCCTGAATGATCTGGTCGGCGATGCTCTGGTGATCGGGCGACAGGTGCAAAATGATCACGAACGCCATGCCGCTGTCCTTCGGCATATGCTCGAAAAACAGCTTGGTCGCTTGCAGGCCGCCCGCCGAGGCGCCGATGCCCACCACGGGGAAATTCAGGTGGCTGGGTGTCAGGTCCTTGCGTTCGGGCGCAGAGGGCGAGGCAGGGGTTTTCGAGGTCATCACTTCGGCCTTTTTTGTGGCGGTACAAGCGTATCGCGGACGTCCGGGGGCGCAGGTAATTGAGCAGAATAAACCTCATTTGCGAATCTGCCTGCACTTTTGAAGGACAAATGTGCTGCCTGTGTTTTTGACATCCGGTGATTGGCAACCGTGCCGATTAATTTTCCGGCGTGATGATCGGTGGTCGTTCGTCGTTAATTTCGATCCTCGGACGCTTCGACAATCTCAACGAAGAATCTTGAGCAGCACCCTCAGGCCCCGGGATTTTTGGCCGATAACCCGAACGGTGAGTTCAGACTCCAGCGAAATCGCTTGATGGCGCATGGCCTCCGGCTATCATCTGTGCGCCTGAAATCGCCTCGGTTCGTTTTCTTCAATTGCCTGGAAATCTTCGATGTCGTCGTATCACCAAAAAAGCTTTCTGATCGTCGATGATTTTTCCGATTTCCGCAGTTCCGTGCGTTCGATGTTGCGTGAGCTCGGCGTCAAGGATGTCGATACTGCCGACACTGGCGAGCAGGCGCTGAAGATGTGCTCGCAGAAGTCCTACGATTTCATTCTTCAGGACTTCCACCTCGGCGACGGCAAGAAGAACGGCCAGCAGGTGCTCGAAGACCTGATGTCGGAAAAGCTCATCAGCCACGAAGCCGTTTTCGTCATGGTCACCGCTGAGACCAGTCAGGCGATGGTGCTCAGTGCGCTGGAGCACGAGCCGGATGCGTACCTGACCAAGCCGTTCAACCGTTCCGGACTGGCCCAGCGCCTTGAGCGTCTGGAGCAACGCAAGACCTTGCTCAAACCGATTCTGCAAGCCCTTGATCGCGGTAAGCCGGTCGAGGTGCTCAATGCCTGTATTGCCCTGTGCAAACAGGACATCCGCTATTCGCCGCTGTGCCTGCGCTACCGCGCCGACGCCCTGCGCGACATGAACCAGAACGAAGCGCTGGAGCGACTCTACGACGGCATCATTGCCGACCGGCCGTTGCCGTGGGCCTTCGCTGGATTGGGCAAGTTGCTGTTCAAGCGCGGGCAGGTGTCGCAGGCCAAAGAGGTCTATGAAAAGGCCTTGAAAGTGTTCCCGATGATGCCGGCGCTGTATGACGGCATGGCCGATGTGCTGGTGGCCGAAGGCGACAGCAAAGGCGCGCAGCGGGTGCTCGAAGAAGCGATTCGCCTGTCGCCGCTGGCGGTGCGCCGTCAGGCGCTGCTCGGCAAACTGGCGATGGCCAACGAAGATTTCGAAACCGCCTCGCGCGCTTATCGTCAGGCCGTGGCGCAGGGCGCGCAGTCGCGTTTCAAGGACCCGGAAAGCAATCTCGGCCTGGCTCATGCGCTGATCAGCAAGGGCAGCGATCGCGGCCTCGACACGCGCACGCGGCTGGAGATCAACACCACCCTCAGTGCCGTGGCCAAGGAGAATCCGAGCGATCCCGGCCTGCAAATTCGCGCGCGCCTGATGAAAGCCACCAGCCTGCTGCTTAACGACGCTGAAACCGCCGACAAACTCACCGAACAAGCACTGATGCGCCTCGATGGCATGGAGCAATTCATGAGCCCCGAGGCGGCGTTGCTGGTGGCCAAGCAGTTGCAAATGCTCGGTCAGGCCGAGGCGGGCACTTCGATGCTCAAGAGCTGCGCGGAGATTTACGGGGATGACCCGGCGGTGATGAAAGACATTGCCAAGCTCACCGACGATCCGACGATTCTCAGTTCGAGTAACGCTGCGGCCGATCTCAACCGCCAGGGCGTGCGCGTGTACAAGACCGGCAATCTGGTCGAGGCCCGCGAGGTGTTCCGCAAGGCGCTCAAGCTGCAACCGAAAAACATCAGTATTGCGCTGAACCTGGCCCAGTCGCTGCTGCACGGCACCGACACCAGTGTGCCGTCGGCGGAGCTGGAAGAATGTCGGGCCTGCCTGAAACTGGTGGGCCTGATGCCCGACACCGACGCGCGGTTTGCGCGTTATCAGAAGCTGAAAAGCAAGGCGTTTGGCGAATGAACCCAATTGATCCGGCGCTGGATTTTTCCACGGTGATTGCCTCCACCGTCCACGACATGAAGAACTCCCTGGCCATGCTGATGCAGGCGCACAGCCAATGGCTCGCGCGTCTGCCGAAAGAGCTGCGCGACGGCTCGGAACAGGGCGTGATCGACTTCGAGTTCGCCCACCTCAACGGCATGCTGGTGCAGTTGCTCGGGCTGTACAAACTCGGCGTCAACCAGTTGCCGCTACAGCCGGCCTATCACGAACTCGACGATTTCATCGAGGCGCAACTGGCCGCGCATCAGGAAGTGTTTGCCAGTCGCGGCATCATCGCCACCTATGAAGTCGATCCGTTGAGCCCGCTGGGTTTCTTCGATCGCGAGCTGATCGCCTCGGTGCTCGGCAACTGCATCAACAATGCGATCCGTTACGCCCGCGAGTCGCTGCTGATTACTGTCAGCGATGAAGCCGGGCAACTGGTATTGAGCATCAACGACGACGGCGACGGCTATCCAGCAGAGATGCTTGAGCGCCAGGCCGATTACGTCCAGGGCATCAATCACAGCAGCGGCAGCACCGGGCTGGGTCTGTATTTCGCCAATCGCATCGCGGCGCTGCATCAGCGCAACGGCGTGGAAGGGCGCACCGAAATCAGCAATGGCGGGCCGTTAGGCGGAGGAGTGTTCAGCCTCTACTTGCCCTGAGGTCTGGTGTAGGAGCTGCCGAAGGCTGCGATCTTTTGATTTTGAAAAGCAAGATCAAAAGATCGCAGCCTCGTTGCACTCGTCAGCTCCTACGGCTCCTGCACAAGATGGGGATTTTTGTGGGCGCTGCTTGATATTCCGAACAGCCGCAGCCTATTTTGTCCGGGTCGCCGTTCGCGGCTCGCACAACAACAAGGATTGCGTCATGACAACCGATGGCCAGGGTTCACTCGCGCAGCGATTGACCGGCATTGATGAGATTGAATGTGTCACCCCGGATCTGAACGGTGTGCCACGGGGCAAGGTGATGACCGCCGAGGGTTTTCTCGAAGGGCGGCGTTTGCAGTTGGCGCGGGGTGTGCTGCTGCAATGCATCATGGGCGGCTATCCGCCGGCGCGGTTCTACGGCAGCGATGACGGCGATCTGGCGCTGGTTGCCGATCCTGCGCAGATTCACCGTTTGCCCTGGAGCGACGAGCCGCGCGCCATGGCGATTTGCGACGCCGACGAACTGAGCGGGGGGAGCTCCAGTCTCTCGACCCGTGGCCAGCTCAAAGCGGTCATCGCCCGTTACGCCGCGCACGGTCTGGCGCCGGTGGTGGCGACCGAGCTGGAATTTTTTGTCTTCGCACCCAATACCGATCCGACTCAGCCGTTCCGTCCGCCGGTGGGCCTCGACGGCCGCCGCGAGGATGGCCAGTCGGCGTTCAGCGTCAGTTCCAACAACGGTCTGCGGCCGTTCTTCAGCGAAGTGTATAAATGCATGGCCGCCCTGGGCCTGCCGCGCGACACCTTCATGCATGAAATGGGCGTCAGCCAGTTCGAGATCAATCTGCTGCACGGCGACCCGCTGCTGCTGGCCGATCAGACGTTCTTGTTCAAGCACCTGCTCAAGGAGGTCGCGCTCAAGCATGGCCTGAGCGTGGTGTGCATGGCCAAACCGCTGGCGCACACACCGGGCAGCTCGATGCATATTCACCAGAGTATCGTTGAGATCGGCAGCGGCAAGAATGTCTTCACTGACTCGAACGGCGAGCCGACGTCGATGTTCCGCCACTTCATCGGCGGGCAACAGGCAGGCCTCGCCGATTTCACCGCACTGTTTGCGCCCAACGTGAATTCCTATCAGCGCCTGTGTCATCCGTACGCGTCGCCGAACAATGCCTGCTGGTCCCATGACAATCGCGCCGCCGGCTTGCGTATTCCCGCCAGCTCGCCGGTCGCACGTCGGGTCGAAAATCGTCTGCCGGGCGCCGACGCCAATCCGTATCTTGCCATCGCCGCCAGTCTGGCTGCGGGTTTGCATGGCATCGAGCAGGAACTGGAGCCGAGCGCGGCAATCCAGGGTGAGTTCGCCGTGCCGGATAATCTGGCCTTGCCGTGTACCTTGCACGCCGCGCTGGAGCGTCTGAAACGTAGCCAGTTGGCGAGGGAACTGTTCGGGTCGGAGTTCATCGAAGGCTACATCGCTTCGAAGACCATGGAGTTGACCAGCTTCTTTGATGAAATCACTCCCTGGGAGCGCCGTGTGCTGGCCGCCCAGGCCTGACGTATCGCTGCTGCCGGGCAGTCGTTCTGACCGCCCGGTATTTACTGCAAGGAGCCGCTCGGAACGCCGATGCGCCAAATCTGGAAATCCTTTCGAGCGCTGTATTTTGCCTCGCTGATGATGTTGATCGGCTCAGGCCTTCTTTCTACTTATCTGGCTTTGCGTCTGGCTGCCGACAACGTCGACGGGCTGTGGGTCGGTGCGCTGATGGCGGCCAACTATTTCGGTCTGGTGCTGGGCGGCAAGATCGGCCATCGCCTGATCGCCCGGGTCGGGCATATCCGTGCCTACTCGGCGTGTGCCGGGATCGTCGGCGCGGCGGTGCTCGGCCATGGGCTGGTGGACTGGCTGCCGGCGTGGCTGGTGCTGCGGACGATCGTTGGTCTGGGCATGATGTGTCAGTACATGGTCATCGAGAGCTGGCTCAACGAGCAGGCCGACGCCAATCAGCGTGGGCTGGTGTTCAGCGGTTACATGATCGCCTCGTATCTGGGCCTGGTGCTGGGCCAGCTGATTCTGGTCATGCACCCCGGCCTCGGCCTGGAACTGCTGATGCTGGTGGCGCTGTGCTTTGCCCTGTGTCTGGTGCCGGTGACGCTGACCCGACGGATTCACCCGGCGCCTCTGCACCCGGCGCCGATGGAGCCGCGCTTCTTTATCAAGCGTGTGCCGCAATCGCTGAGCACGGTGCTCGGCGCCGGTCTGATCATCGGTTCGTTCTACGGTCTGGCGCCGCTGTATGCATCGCAACAGGGGCTTACGACCGAGCAGGTCGGTCTGTTCATGGGTAGCTGCATTTTTGCCGGTCTGCTGGTGCAGTGGCCGTTGGGCTGGTTGTCCGACCGTTATGACCGCGCGCTGCTGATACGCTGCTTTGCCGGGTTTCTGGCGGTGGCGGCGTTGCCGTTGGCGATCATGCCGCAGGTGCCGCTGGAGGTGTTGTTCGTCGTTGGTTTCTTCTGTTCGCTGGTGCAGTTCTGCCTGTATCCGCTGGCGGTGGCGTTTTCCAACGACCACGTCGAAGGCGATCGCCGCGTGTCGCTGACCGCCATGTTGCTGGTGACTTACGGCGTCGGCGCGAGCATCGGGCCGCTGCTCGCGGGCGTGCTGATGAAGTTTCTCGGCAGTCAGAGCCTGTATGCGTTCTTCAGTTTCTTCGCGTTGGTGCTGGTCTGGCGGATACGTCCGAAAGCGGTCACCAACCTGCACCAGGTCGACGACGCACCGCTGCATCACGTGGCAATGCCGGACAGCATGTCGAGCTCGCCGCTGGTGGCGGCGCTTGACCCGCGTGTCGATGAGCAGGTGGTGCAGGAGCAGATGGTCCAAGACCCGGCACCGGTCACTCCTGAGCCTGAGCCCGAAGCGCAGCCGGAAGCAGTCGTTGAAACCGAACTGGACAGCGGCAATGACGATAAGCCTACGCCGGATATCAGCGGTGGCAGGCCCTGAATCGAAGGTAAACATCGGCGCATAAAAAAGGGCAGTCCTGTGCGGGACTGCCCTTTTTATTGATCGCTGCGACTCAGAGATCGTCTTTGTCGAAACGCCGTGCTTCACGCTGCAACTGGTAAACAAAACGCTCGACGTTGCGCGCAGCCTGGCCACTGATGTTGTGGAAGCGCAGACCGGCGAAGGTGATGTTGAGTTTTTCTTCGAAATGCAGATAGCGCAGTTCGACCGATGTTGGCTGGTTGCCGAACAGCGGCGGGGCGATCAGGCGATCGTAGACCTGGCCCAGTTGCAGGCGATCAGTGATGTCGCCTTCGAAACGGAATTTGCAGCCGGTGGCGGAGATGTCCAGCAGCTTGCCGTGCAGAGGAACCTTGAGCTTTTCGCCGCCCAGTTCAACGCTGACCAGATCGGTGAGCTTCAACGCAGCGCGGAAGGCGTTACGGCGCTGGTGATAGACCACTTCGCTCGGCAGGTCGCCGGTGTAGAAACGGTCGCCGTCGGATTCTTCGATGTTCAGCGTGCCGTTGCATTCCCAGGCGATGCGCACGCCGTCATGAAAGCCTTCGACCTTGAACGGTTCGCCAGCCTGGAGGAAGCGCTCGCCGTCGCGTGGAATCATTTCGTCCAGCGCGATCGTTGCGGTTTCGCGGTCGACCTTGATCAGGTAACTCTGAAAGCGCTGGCTGCGTTCATGGAAAGTGATGATCAGCGGATCGTGGCTGTCTTGCAGCTGGCGCAGGTTGCTGGAGATTTCCAGTGGCGTGGTGAGCACCTTCGGAGGCTGCGGAGCATCATCCGCGCTTAGGGTGTTGGACACGGTTCTTCAATCTCCAGACAAAATAAGACTACGACTGGCCAGTATTTTGCCAGCATGTTGCGCAAGTGGATAGTGCAGGGCCAGCGAATGGCTCATGCCTGGCTGAGCGTTCGCGGCTTGACCGGTTTGGCAAAGGTCCCGCTGGCGTCGTACAGCGCTGGCGGCTCACCGCCGGTGAGAATCTTCAGCTGGTTGGCCGTAGTCGCCTGCTGGATCTGGATCGACTGGCCGTTCTTGATGTTGGCCGCCTGGCATTGGGCGATCAGCGCGGTCAGGGCGTCGCCCTGGGTCAGCAACTGGTCGCCAATGCTCGACTGGCTGGCCAGTTGCTCAAGACCTGTGCGATCAGTCGGCAGGTTGAGGCTGGCGAGGATTTCGCTGCGCTTGCGGCCATGCTGCTCGAGCAGAATGATCAACGCTTGCTTGGTCGCCAGAATTTCTTCCAGCAACGGCATGTCGCGACCATGCAAAGCGAGGGATTCGGTTTGCAATAACTCCAGCAATTGTTGCGCTGGAGCAAAGTCGTCATTGATCAGTTGCAATAAGTTAGTGTCGTGCATGGCTGGCCTTGGGGTTTAAGCGTCCAAAAGCCTGGCGCCGGCAAAAGCCTAGCGCTGGGCTTCGAAGTTGAGCAGTTTGCTGGCTACACGGTTGCTGTCGACTTTATAGCTGCCATCGGCAATCGCGGCTTTCAACTCGGCCACACGGGCTTTGTCGACAGCAGGCTGATCGCGCAGCTTGTCAGTGACCTTCTGCAACTGTTGAGCCTCATTGCTGAGGTGTACCGACTCCCCGCTTTTGGCGACATTGGCCTGTTCGGCCTGGGTATTCAGCGGCGCGGAGGGGCTGTTTTCAGCGCTTTCCTTGGCGTTGCTGGTACGTGTGCTGCCGGTTAGTGACGAGGAACTGTTCAATCGGTTGAAATCGATAACCATGATAAAAAACCTCTGGGAATTTGGACGCTTGCCATGTTTTCGGCTATCCCCTGAAAAACTTTAGGCCCAATCAACCATAAGCTTGCATGCGCCGTTGCGAGACCTGCTGCGGCACAGTTTAGGGAAGCGACGGGATCGGCGCCAGTTTTCTCCACGAGGCTTTTACATGGCCACTTCGACCTGTCCCGGCGCAATCACCTGCGCCTTGATAACTCTTTGAGAATTAAGGTTTTTTACTCGAATCTGTTCTTTCATGCCGCCATTGGAGAGCGCTTCCCCCGGCATGCGTACGGCAAGGGTGCCGCTGCGCGCAGTGATCACCACCTGGTCACCCTTGCGCACCACTTCGGCCTGTTCCAGATGCACCAGTGTGATGACCTGATCGGCGACCGTTGGTCGGGTAAGTTTCTGCCCGATCGCTTCGTCGACCGAGGTCAGGAAACCCTGGTTGATCGTGCTGACGTCGCGCTCGCGCAAGGTCACATCCTGCGGCTCGATAATGCCGGCGCGTTTCAGCGGACGAGTGGTCGTCACGATCTCGCGAAACAGGCGGACTTGAGCGGGTACGAACACCGTCCAGGGCGAACTGCCTTCGCAGCGAACCTTCACCGTGACGCGGCCCAGCGGGCGCGCCGGGCTCTCCAGCGTGGCTGTCAATTCCTTGTCGCACATGGGCATGCGCATGCGCGGGTCGAGCTGGTTGACTTCGATTTCGTAGCGGCCTTCGGTTTGACTGGAAGCCAAATAGTCTTCTACGGTGAATTCAAGAAAGCCCTGAGTCACGCCGATAAGCATATCAGGCAAGGTAACCGCATCTGCATGGGCAGGACTGCCAGCAAGCGAGCAGCAAACGGCGGACACCGCGCAAAGCCCTTTGCGAAGGGAGGATGTCAGGCGTCGGGAAAATGTCGTTTGAGCGTTCATACGAGTTAAAAAGCAAGCGCCGTGCCGTTTAGCAATGAATGTGCGTCGCAACAACACTTGGCGTTGGTGTAGGAGTCTGGGCATGGCTGGTGTAATGGATTCGGTGAACCAGCGCACGCAACTGGTAGGGCAGAATCGCCTCGAGCTGCTGCTGTTCCGTCTCGACGGGCCGCAGCTCTACGGGATCAACGTGTTCAAGGTACGGGAAGTGTTGCAGTGCCCGTCCCTGACGTTGATGCCCAAATCCAGTCCTGTCGTGTGCGGGGTAGCGAATATACGGGGAGCGACCATTCCGATCCTGGATCTGGCAATGGCAACGGGCTCCGGTGCGTTGAAAGACAAGAACAGTCCGTTCGTGATCATCACGGAGTACAACACCAAGACCCAGGGTTTCCTGGTCCGCTCGGTGGAGCGCATCGTCAACATGAACTGGGAAGAGATCCATCCGCCACCCAAGGGTACCGGCCGCGATCACTACCTGACCGCTGTGACCCGGGTCGACAATCAGTTGGTCGAAATCATCGACGTCGAGAAGGTGCTGGCCGAAGTGGCGCCGACGCCGGAAGCGATTTCGGTGGGCGTGGTCGATGTCGAGACGCAGACCAAGGCGTTGTCGCTGCGGGTGCTGACGGTCGATGACTCGTCTGTGGCGCGCAAGCAGGTCACGCGTTGTCTGCAGACCATCGGTGTCGAAGTGGTGGCGCTGAACGACGGCAAGCAGGCGCTGGATTACCTGCGCAAGCTGGTCGACGAGGGCAAGAAGCCGGAAGAAGAGTTCCTGATGATGATTTCCGACATCGAGATGCCGGAGATGGACGGGTACACCCTGACGGCGGAAATCCGCGGCGACGCACGCATGCAAAAGCTCCATATCATCCTGCATACTTCGTTGTCGGGGGTATTCAATCAGGCGATGGTCAAGAAAGTCGGTGCTGATGACTTCCTGGCCAAATTCCGTCCTGATGACCTCGCATCCCGGGTAGTCGACCGGATCAAAGCAGCAGATATCAGCTAGGGGCCTTCTGCCCCTGGCGGTCAACACGATTTAAGAGGCGGCATCATTGTCTACGGGTAATTTGGATTTCGAACAGTTCCGGGTCTTCCTGGAAAAAGCCTGTGGCATTCTGCTCGGTGAAAACAAGCAGTATCTGGTCTCGAGCCGTCTCAACAAACTGATGGAGCAGCAAGGCATCAAGTCCCTGGGTGAGCTGGTACAGCGCATCCAGACCCAGCCGCGCAGCGGTTTGCGCGAGCAGGTGGTCGATGCCATGACGACCAACGAAACCCTGTGGTTTCGCGACACCTATCCGTTTGAAGTCTTGAAGAACAAGGTACTGCCGGAAGCGATCAAGGCCAGCCCCAACCAGCGTCTGCGGATCTGGTCGGCGGCCTGCTCGTCGGGACAGGAACCGTACTCGCTGTCGATGTCGATCGACGAGTTCGAGCGCAGCAACCTGGGTCAGTTGAAGATGGGTGTGCAGATCGTTGCCACCGATCTGTCGGGCCTGATGCTCAACAACTGCAAGACCGGCGAGTACGACAGCCTGGCGATCGGTCGCGGTCTGTCGCCGGAACGCCTGCAACGCTACTTCGACCCGAAAGGGCCGGGGCGCTGGGTGGTCAAGGCGCCGATCAAGAGCCGGGTGGAGTTCCGCTCGTTCAACCTGCTCGACAGCTACGCGGCGCTGGGCAAGTTCGACATCGTGTTCTGCCGCAACGTGTTGATCTACTTCTCTGCCGAAGTGAAGAAGGACATCCTGTTGCGCATTCACAGTACGTTGAAGCCGGGCGGGTACCTGTTCCTTGGCGCGTCCGAAGCGCTGAATGGTATGCCGGATCATTACCAGATGGTTCAGTGCAGCCCGGGGATTATCTACAAGGCGAAATAAGCGGTTTGCGCTGATACAAAAAACGGGAAGCCCGCAAAGGCTTCCCGTTTTTTTTTGCCCGAAGAAATTCTCTTAACACCCACAATTGTCCGGCTGTGATGGGACGGCAAGCGGCAGAAAAGCGGCATCCGGCGGTAACCGGTTGCCGCTTTTCTGGCATTGCCGCTTAGCCTGTTCGGCGCAAAGCCCCGGAACACGGGGCTTTGTTTATTTGGCACGGCGCTTGCTAAAGCTCAGATACGAAAAACCGGTCACCTGAAGGTTCCCGACATGAGCATCAGCTTCGACAAAGCGCTGGGCATTCACGAAAAGGCATTGGGCTTCCGCGCCCAGCGTGCCGAAGTGCTGGCCAACAACATCGCCAACGCCGACACCCCGAACTATAAGGCGCGGGATCTGGATTTCTCCAAAGTGCTCGAAGCACAGACCGAGAAGACCAAGACCGGCGGCCACTTTGCCCTGAACATGACCAACAGCCGGCACATCGAGGCTGAAGGGCTGGGCAACGGCGACGAGTCGCTGATGTATCGCACGCCGATGCAGCCTTCGATCGACCAGAACACCGTGGACGCTCAACTGGAACAGTCGAACTACGCGGAAAACGCCGTCGGCTTCCAGGCCAGCTTCACCTTGCTCAACAGCAAATTCAAAGGGCTGGTGTCAGCCCTGCGCGGAGAATAATCCATGTCCCTGTCCAGCGTTTTCAACATTGCCGGCAGCGGCATGAGCGCGCAGACCACACGCCTGAACACCGTGGCGTCGAACATCGCCAACGCCGAAACCGTTTCGTCGAGCATCGACCAGACCTACCGCGCCCGTCATCCGGTATTCGCCACCATGTTCCAGGGCGGCCAGGCTGGCGGCAGCAATTCGCTGTTCCAGAACCAGGACGCGGCCGGGCAGGGCGTGCAGGTGCTCGGCGTTGTCGAAGACCAGAGCAATCTTGAAGCGCGCTACGAGCCGAACCATCCGGCTGCCGACGCCAAGGGCTACGTCTACTACCCGAACGTCAACGTGGTGGAAGAAATGGCTGACATGATTTCTGCGAGCCGCTCGTTCCAGACCAACGCGGAAATGATGAACACCGCCAAAACCATGATGCAGAAGGTACTGACCCTCGGTCAGTAATAAGGGGCGACTGCCATGAGCGTTACGGATACCACCAGCAGCCTGAGCATGAACGACATCCTGGCCAACTCGTCGAAGAAGGCCAGCAGCACTACGTCGGGCGGCATCGCTTCGGCGACCAACAGTGCCACCGGCGGCCAGGCGCTGGGCAAGGATGCTTTCCTGCAATTGCTGGTTACCCAGCTGAAAAACCAGAATCCGCTCGACCCGCAGGACAACAGCGCGTTCGTTGCGCAACTGGCGCAGTTCAGCAGCCTTGAAGGCATTACCACGCTGAACTCCACCGTCAGCGGCCTTGCCGGCAACTACAACTCGTCGCAGGCATTGCAAGCGTCGTCGCTGGTCGGTCGCAACGTGATCGTGCAGACCAACACCGCCCAGCTCGATGACCCGAGCAAAGGCCTGACCGGTTCGGTCACCGTGCCTTCGTCGATTGCCGGCGGCACCGTGACCATCACCGACAAGGACGGCAAAACCGTGCGCACCATCGACCTGGGCAGCCGCGCTGCCGGCGATGCCAGCTTCACTTGGGACGGCAAGGACACCGCCGGCACCGTGGTTCCGGTCGGCACTTACACGTTCAAGGCCAACGCACCGATCAACGGCACCGCGACGGACCTGGCGACTTATCTGCCAGCGACCGTCAACAGCGTGACGATCAGCCAGACCGGCGGTGAGCTGATGCTCAACCTGGCTGGCAAGGGCACCGTCGCCCTGTCCAAAGTACAAACCATTGGTATATAGAGCCGACTAACCCGGCATAAAGGAGTGGAATATGTCTTTCAATATCGGCCTTAGCGGTCTCTATGCAGCCAACAAGCAACTGGACGTGACCGGCAACAACATCGCCAACGTCGCCACCGCCGGTTTCAAATCCTCGCGCGCAGAATTCGAAGACGTCTATTCGTCGACGCGTCTGGGCAGCGGCAGCAAAGTGATCGGCAACGGCGTGCGCCTGGCCAACGTTTCCCAGCAGTTCACCCAAGGTGACATCAACAACACTGGCAACGTGCTGGACATGGGCATCAACGGTTCCGGCTTCTTCACCATGAGCAACAACGGCTCGATCTCGTACACCCGTGCCGGTACGTTCAAGGTCGACAACGCCGGTTACATCACCAACACCGACTACACCTCGCGTCTGCAGGGTTACGGTGTGGATGCCAACGGCAAGATCATCAACGGTGTGTTGACTGACCTCAAGATCGATACTTCGAACCTGGCGCCGAAGTCGACTTCGGCGGTGACTTCGAGCATCAACCTGAACTCTTCGGCACCCGTGATTGTTGATACCGGCGCTACTGCCGTGAAGTTCGACCCGTCGAAGCCTGAGACTTACACCAAGTCGTTCAGCACGCCGATCTATGACACTCAGGGTAACTCCCACGTCATGGATCAGTACGTGGTCAAGACTGGCGAGAATACCTGGAAGGTTTACACCCTGGTTGATGGACGCAACCCGGATGCCACCGGTAGCGATCCAACCAACGCCGCCACGCCTCCGGTTGCTTCGACATTGACGTTCGACAGTTCCGGCAAATTGCTTCAGGTGAGTACACCGAGTACTTTGCCGCCGCCGGCGCCAAACCCGCTCATCAGCAGCGACTTGACGTTGAGTAACTGGAAGCCAGGCACCGTGACCAACGGTGTTTTTACGCCTAACGGCGCGGCAGCAAATCCGGCTGGCGTGACCATTTCGATGGCCAAGACCACCCAGTACAACGCTGATACTTCGCGCACGATACCGACTCAGGATGGCTACGCCACTGGACAGATCACCAACCTGACCATCGACGGTACCGGTACGCTGTTCGCCAACTTCAGCAACAACCAGAGCAAGGCGATTGGTCAGGTTGCACTGGCCAGTTTCACCAACGAGCAGGGCTTGCAGGCTGTCGGTGGTACTAGCTGGAAAGAGACTTTCGCTTCGGGTATTCCGGGCTACGACGCGCCGAAGACCGGTACGTTGGGTGAGGTGGTGTCCAACTCGCTGGAAGAGTCGAACGTTAACCTGACTAACGAGCTGGTTGATCTGATCAAGGGCCAGAGCAACTATCAGGCGAACGCCAAGACCATTTCGACGCAGAGCACGATTATGCAGACCATTATTCAGATGACCTGATTCGGGTTTCTGAGCTGGTTTTTTGGGCCCCTCGGTTTTGAGGGGCTTTTTTTTGGTCTTGGCGGCCTCTGGGCCGACCAGGTTCTTGGGGGTTTGGGGGTATATCCGTTTTTGCGGGTGTTGCGGCTGGCGGTTCCGCTCTTACAGCGGGTCACTTTTGCAGACGCCCAAAAGTAACCAAAACGCTTTGCTCCTGCGTTCGGCCCTCGCAGGCTCGGGTTCCTTCGCTCCGGGACTGATCCGGGCGCAGCGGCTACGGTTTGCTTCGCTGCACCTCCTTCCGCTGTGTACGACTGCGTCGTACGGTCGCTGCGCTCCCACGCCCGGATCAATCCCTCCACTCAGCCTTCCGACGTCGCCGGTGGATCAAAAGCACTCGAGCTAACGCTCATTGTTGAATGGGGCGGCTTCGCCGCGGGCAGCTGCGCTGCTTTGCTTTTGCTTTTGTGGGAGCGAGCCTGCTCGCGAAGGCGGCCCGACAGCCGACCTGGTCTTGAGGTAACACTCGATCCAACTGTAGGAGCCGCCGAAGGCTGCGATCTTTTGATCTGGCTCTTGATCTGGCTTTTGCTTTGCTTCGGCTTTTGATCTTTTGCCCCTTCGGCAGGCTTCGTTACGGGATCGATCCGGGTGTGGGAGCGCAGCGACCGTACGACGCAGTCGTACACAGCGGAAGGAGGTGCAGCGAAGCAAACCGTAGCCGCTGCGCCCGGATCGGTCCCGTAACGAAGGTACCCCGAGCTTTAGCGAGCGGGCCGTACGCCGGGGCAAAGCCTTTTGGGTTACCTTTTTGGCGTCTGAAAAAGGTGACTCGCTGTAAGAGCGAAACCGCCAGCGGCAACACCCGCAGCAACGGATATACACCCAAAACCTCAAGAGCCCGGTCGGCCCAAAGGCCGCCAAGGCCGCCAAAAAACAAAACCCCCAACAAACCAGAAGTCTGTCGGGGGTTTTGTTTGCCACGAGATTCCAGGCGTCTCGCAACGCCTGAAATCAGCTCAGCTTATTGGCAAGCTTCGCAATCCGGCTCGTCAATCGCGCAGGCCTTCGGCACTGGCGCCGGACCTGCCGGAGCGGCCAGGACCGAATCGTCGCCGTGGTTGCCGCCGCTGGAAACAGCGTTCAGCTTACCGGTGTTGATGGTCGACTTCTCGGTGCTGGTCGCGGCCAGGGCACGGAGGTAGTAGGTGGTTTTCAGACCACGGTACCAGGCCATGCGGTAGGTCACGTCGAGCTTCTTGCCCGATGCGCCGGCGATGTACAGGTTCAGCGACTGGGCCTGGTCGATCCACTTCTGACGACGGCTGGCGGCGTCAACGATCCACTTGGTGTCCACTTCGAACGCGGTCGCGTAGAGCTCTTTGAGTTCTTGCGGGATGCGCTCGATCTGCTGCACCGAACCGTCGTAGTACTTCAGGTCGTTGATCATGACCGAGTCCCACAGACCGCGAGCCTTCAGGTCGCGAACCAGGTACGGGTTGATCACGGTGAATTCACCCGACAGGTTCGATTTCACGTACAGGTTCTGGTAGGTCGGTTCGATCGACTGCGAAACGCCAGTGATGTTGGCGATGGTCGCGGTCGGTGCGATGGCCATGATGTTCGAGTTACGGATGCCTTTCTGTACACGGGCGCGAACCGGTGCCCAGTCGAGGGTTTCCTTCAGGTCGACATCGATGTACTTCTCGCCGCGCTGCTCGATCAGGATCTGTTGCGAATCCAGTGGCAGGATGCCCTTGGACCACAGCGAACCGTTGAAGGTCTCGTAGGCGCCGCGCTCGTCGGCCAGGTCGCAGGAAGCCTGGATCGCGTAGTAGCTGACCGCTTCCATCGACTTGTCGGCGAACTCGACGGCAGCGTCGGAGCCGTAGGCGATGTGCTGCAGGTACAGAGCGTCCTGGAAGCCCATGATGCCCAGACCGACCGGACGGTGGCGGAAGTTGGAGTTCTTCGCCTGCGGCACCGAGTAGTAGTTGATGTCGATCACGTTATCGAGCATGCGCACGGCGGTGTTCACGGTGCGTTGCAGCTTGGCGGTATCGAGCTTGCCGTCGACGATGTGGTTCGGCAGGTTGATCGAGCCCAGGTTGCAAACGGCGATTTCGTCCTTGTTGGTGTTCAAGGTGATCTCGGTGCACAGGTTCGAGCTGTGGACCACGCCGACGTGCTGCTGGGGGCTGCGCAGGTTGCACGGGTCTTTGAAAGTCAGCCATGGGTGGCCGGTTTCGAACAGCATGGACAGCATCTTGCGCCACAGGTCTTTGGCCTGGATGGTCTTGAACAGCTTGACCTTGCCCGGGTACTCGGTCAGCGCTTCGTAGTACTCGTAGCGCTCTTCGAAGGCCTTACCGGTCAGGTCGTGCAGGTCCGGTACTTCGGATGGCGAGAACAGGGTCCACTTGCCGTCATCGAAGACGCGCTTCATGAACAGGTCAGGGATCCAGTTGGCAGTGTTCATGTCGTGGGTACGACGACGATCATCACCGGTGTTCTTGCGCAGCTCGATGAACTCTTCGATGTCCATGTGCCAGGTTTCCAGGTAGGCACACACCGCGCCTTTGCGCTTGCCACCCTGGTTCACGGCCACGGCGGTGTCGTTCACCACTTTGAGGAACGGCACAACGCCTTGCGACTTGCCATTGGTGCCCTTGATGTACGAACCCAGCGCACGAACCGGCGTCCAGTCGTTGCCCAGGCCGCCGGCAAATTTCGACAGCATGGCGTTGTCGTGGATCGCGTGATAGATGCCCGACAGGTCGTCCGGCACGGTGGTCAGGTAGCAGCTCGACAGCTGTGGACGCAGGGTACCGGCGTTGAACAGGGTCGGGGTCGAAGCCATGTAGTCGAACGAGGACAGCAGGTTGTAGAACTCGATCGCACGGTCTTCTTTCTGCTTCTCTTCGATCGCAAGGCCCATGGCCACGCGCATGAAGAAGATCTGCGGCAGTTCGAAACGCACGCCATCCTTGTGGATGAAGTAACGGTCGTACAGGGTCTGCAGGCCCAGGTAGGTGAATTGCTGATCGCGCTCGTGGTTGATCGCCTTGCCCAGTTTTTCCAGGTCGAAGGTGGCCAGCACAGGGTTCAGCAGTTCGAACTCGATACCTTTGGCGATGTAGGCCGGCAGTGCCTTGGCGTACAGGTCGGCCATTTCGTGATGGGTGGCGCTTTCGGCGACTTCGAGGAAGTTCAGGCCTTCGGCACGCAGGGTGTCCATCAGCAGGCGGGCGGTAACGAACGAGTAGTTCGGCTCGCGCTCGACCAGGGTACGGGCGGTCATCACCAGCGCGGTGTTGACGTCGGTCAGGGCCACGCCGTCGTACAGGTTCTTCAGGGTTTCGCGCTGGATCAGGTCGCCATCGACTTCTTCCAGGCCTTCGCAGGCTTCGGTGACAATGGTGTTCAGGCGGCCCATGTCCAGCGGCGCGAGGCTGCCGTCGGCGCGGGTGATGCGGATCGACGGGTGCGCGTTGACTGCTGCTTCGGCAGGAGCGTGCGCTGCGCGCTCTTTCGAACGGCCGTCACGGTAGATCACGTAGTCGCGTGCAACTTTCTGCTCACCGGCACGCATCAGGGCCAGTTCGACCTGGTCCTGGATTTCTTCGATGTGGATGGTGCCGCCCGATGGCATGCGACGCTTGAAGGTCGCGGTGACCTGTTCGGTCAGGCGCGCAACGGTGTCGTGGATTCGCGACGAGGCGGCAGCGGTGCCGCCTTCAACTGCGAGGAACGCTTTGGTGATAGCGACGGTGATCTTGTCATCGGTGTAAGGAACGACAGTGCCATTACGCTTGATCACGCGCAGCTGGCCAGGCGCGGTGGCTGCCAGATCCGAAGTCGAATCGGCGGCCTGCGGCAAGGTGCCCTGCGGGTTCTCGCGAGTTGTGTCGGTTTGCATGGGGGGTGGTCTCCACATTCTCTATGTTTGTTTGGCACCGTCATGGTGCTCACCGTTCTGTACCGAAGCACTGCAACCGACGGGCGTCGGCATTACAAACTTCGGAACAGTAGGAAAAAGGCTGCAACGCCGCATCCTTGCCGAAGTTTTGGTTACGAGCCGAAGCTCGCCACCGGATTCCTTCGCGGGTGGCAGTCATGACTGCAACACCCATACCGTTTTGTCCGTTTCGGACCAAATAAAACGGTGCCATCCGCCAGTGCGGTTTGGGCTTGAAAAAACTCGCTTGTTCTACCGGAAACTGGCCATAAAGCACTTGAGTTTCAGGTCTGAAATGTGGTTGGGCGTTTTAGGTGAAAACCCTATATGTAGGGTCTCTGTTTTCGCCGTGCTACAAGATAATGCGTTTCAGGGGGGGATTGCAACGTACTACCTGTGGATAAGCCTGTGCGTAATTTGTGTAAGAAACAGGGAAAACGCGTGTAGGCCGCGAACCTGCTGAGCCAGACCGTTTGTCACTGTTTTTTTGCCTGGAAAAACGCTTCAGCGGTTTTTTAAGGGCGCGAACCCTATCACAGAATTCCGCCTTGTCCGAACGCATTTACCGACTTGTTTTCCGGGTGACCGGCGTTTATACAATCGCTGGGTGCATGGGCATTTTTATCCTCCTGAAACATGACAGATGATCGGGAGGTATACGCAGGATTGTGGAAGCGAGCCTGCTCGCGAATCGGTTGACCACTGAGCATTCAGGTTGGAGCAACAGACGCTTTCGCGAGCAGGCTCGCTCCCACAGGTTTTGTCCGTGTCAGGCGATTGTCTTTCTTCTTTTAATAAAAACAGCAAGCAGAGGTCACCGGTGGAGCAACAAACCTGGCAGGTATTGATCGTCGAGGATGACCAGCGACTGGCCGAGCTCACCCGCGATTACCTGCAAGCCAATGGCCTGCGCGTGGAGATCGAAGGCAACGGTGCGCTGGCGGCGGCGCGGATCATCAAGGAGCAGCCGGATCTGGTGATCCTCGATCTGATGCTGCCCGGCGAGGATGGCCTGAGCATCTGCCGCAAGGTGCGCAGCCAGTACGACGGGCCGATCCTGATGCTCACCGCGCGCACCGATGACGCTGATCAGATCCACGGCCTCGACCTCGGTGCCGACGATTACGTATGCAAACCGGTGCGTCCGCGCTTGTTGCTGGCGCGCATCCAGGCGTTGCTGCGGCGCAGTGACACACCGGAACCGGTCGCGGAAAAATCCCGACGTTTGCAATTCGGTCCACTGGTGGTCGACAACGCGTTACGTGAAGCCTGGCTGAGCGACAACGGCATCGAGCTGACCAGCGCCGAGTTCGACCTGCTGTGGCTGCTGGTGTCCAACGCCGGGCGGATTCTTTCCCGGGAAGAAATCTTCACTGCATTGCGCGGCATCGGCTACGACGGCCAGGACCGCTCGATCGACGTGCGCATCTCGCGCATCCGCCCGAAAATCGGTGACGACCCCGACCATCCGCGCCTGATCAAGACCATCCGCAGCAAAGGCTATCTGTTCGTCCCGGAAGCCTGCGCAGACCTGGCGCTGTGAATTCGATCTTCCTGCGCATCTACGGCGGCATGTGCGCCGCGCTGATTCTGGTGGCGGTGCTCGGCGTGCTGGCGCTGAACCTGCTCAATCAGGTGCGCAGCGAGCAATACCGCGAGCGCCTGGCCCACGGCACCTTCTCGCTGATGGCCGACAACCTGCAACCGATGAATCAGACCGAACGCCATCGCGCGTTGCTGGTGTGGGAGCGGCTGCTTGGTATACCGCTGACACTGAAGAAATTCGCCGAAACCGACCTCGATCTGGCCCAGCGCACCCGTGTGCTGCGCGGTCAGGCGCTGGTCGAGCAGACCGGGCCTCACGCGGCCAGGGTCTATCGGCTGATCAGCGAAAAAGAGCAAATGATGCTGGTGGGCGAGGTGCAGCAGATCAGCGAGCAACTGGCCCGGGCGACCATTTACCTGCTGGCCGATGAACTGGTGCGGGTACCGGTCGGCGAACAGCCCAAGCGTCTGGCGCAGATAAAGCAGGAAAAGGGCTTTGGCTTCGATCTGCGTCTGGTCACGGTAAATGACGCCGACATGGACGAAGACCAGAGCCGCCGCGTGGCCGAGGGCGATACGGTGATGGCGCTGGGCAAGGGCGGCGATTCGATCCGCGTCTTCGCCGGTATGGTCGGCACGCCGTGGGTGCTGGAAATCGGCCCGCTGTATCAGATGAATCCGTATCCGCCGGAATGGCTGGTATTGATTGCCGCGCTGGGCCTGACCCTGATCGGCCTTATCGTTTATCTGTTGGTGCGTCAGCTCGAGCGACGTTTGCGCGGCCTCGAAGCAGCGGCCACGCGCATCGCCAAGGGCAGCCTGGAAACCCGTGTGCCGGCGCGCGGTGCCGACTCGGTCGGACGGCTGGCGTTGGCGTTCAATGGCATGGCCGAGCACCTGCAACAGTTGCTGGCGATCCAGCGTGAACTGGTGCGCGCGGTGTCTCACGAGCTGCGCACGCCGGTGGCGCGGCTGCGTTTCGGTCTGGAAATGATCGGCACGGCGACCACTCCGCAAGCGCTGGAAAAATACCGCGAAGGCATGGATCACGATATCGAGGACCTCGACAAGCTGGTCGACGAAATGCTCACCTACGCACGACTGGAGCAAGGCTCGCCGGCGCTGACCTTCCAGCGCATCGATCTGGATGCGCTGGTCAATCAGGTGATCGCAGAATTGGCGCCGCTGCGCGCCGAGGTCACGGTACAGCGCGGTTTGTGTCTGTCATCGGCCGACAATGACGGCGCGTGGGTCGAGGCTGAACCGCGTTATTTGCATCGGGCGCTGCAGAATCTGGTGGGCAACGCGATGCGCCATGCGCATTCGCAGGTGACGGTGAGTTATCAGGTCGGCCAGTTGCGTTGCCGGATCGACGTCGAGGATGACGGGCCGGGGGTGCCGGAGGTGGCGTGGGAGCGGATCTTCACGCCGTTTCTGCGCTTGGACGATAGCCGCACGCGGGCCTCGGGCGGGCATGGTCTGGGACTGTCGATTGTGCGGCGGATCATTCACTGGCACGACGGCCGGGCGATCATTGGCAAGAGCAAGAGTCTGGGTGGGGCCTGTTTCAGTCTGAGCTGGCCGAGGAATCAGGAGCGCCGCTGAGATTCGGGATACCGCCTTCGCGAGCAGGCTCGCTCCCACATTTGAAATGCAATCCCCTGTGGGAGCGAGCCTGCTCGCGAAGGCGCCACAACAGGCAATGCAAAACTTCAGGCAGGAATGCTGACCAGACTCAACAACTGCCCATCCTGCACTGCAAACTGCGCCTCCAGCTCCGATCCGTTGCGCCATTCGCTGGACAAATCAGTCAACAACCGCAGCCTGACCTGACCCGCCGCACTCCATTCCAGCACTTCGGCATGCTCGAAATAAAAGCGCTGCTGCACGATCGGGTACAGCGCTTTGAATAAACTCTCTTTCACCGAAAACGTCAGGGTCACCCGCAGCGCCAGTTGCTCCTGAGAACCCGCCGCCATGCGCTGCAGTTCCGCTGGCGTGAGAATTTCCCCGGCCAGGCGTTCAGCGCGCTCGTGGCTCAACAGGTTTTCCAGATCCATGCCCAAGCCGCGCCAGTGCTGTTTGTTGGCGACAATCGCCGCCGCGCGGCCAGTGCTGTGGGTGATTGAGCCGCAGATGTGCGCCGGCCACACCGGCGCGCGGTCTTCGCCAATCGGCGGGACGATATTCAGGCCTTCGAGTTGTTGCAGCGCGGCCCGCGCGCAGATGCGTCCAGCGAGAAACTCGGCCTGGCGCTTGGCCACCGAGCGCTGAATGCTCGGCGGCGCCAGCACAGCGCTGCGCTGGAAGTCATCGCCAAGCAGGCGTGCCGGGTCGAAGTGGGTACTGAGCAGCACGGTATCGGCCAGGACCGTCGGCAACGGCCAATGGCTGTCGAGCGCAGTGCAGCAGGCGGGCAGGGCGGGGGTGGTATGCATGGCGGGCATTTTGCCGGTTAGTCGGGGCGAGGTCGAGATCGGCGGTGAAGCCTTCGCGAGCAGGCTCGCTCCCACAAGGGATCTTCTGGGCGACAGATATCCGGTGTGGGAGCGAGCCTGCTCGCGAAAGCCGCGCCTCGGTCGTTACTGACTCAACCGAAAATCTTCTTGAAGAACGCCTGCATATCCGCCCACGACTTCTCGTCCGCCGCCTTGTTGTAACCAATGTCCGGCCCACCATGCTCGCCATGGCTCAGGCGATCGGCATCCGGATTGCTGAAACCATGCTTGGCGCCATCCAGACTTACGAACTGGTAGTCCGCCCCAGCCTTGTCCATCTCTGACTTGAAGGCGGTGACGTGGTCCTGAGTGACCATGCTGTCCAGCGCACCGTGCTCGACCAGGATTTTCGCCTTCACACTGCCCGGAGTCGCCGGGGTCTTGGTTGCCAGCGCGCCATGGAAACTCACCACGCCGGCCAGCGGCACACCCTGACGCGCCGCATTCAGCACCACGGCGCCACCGAAGCAATAGCCGATGGCGGCGATTTTGTTCGGGTCGGTCTGCTTTTGTTTCTTCAACAGATCGAGCCCGGCGGCGAAACGTTTACTGGCGGCATCGGCCTCCTTGGTCGCTGCCTGCATGAAGGCCATGGCGTCTTTCGGGTGCTCGGTGTTTTTGCCTTCGCCGTACATATCGATGGCCAGCGCGCTGTAGCCGAGTTCGGCAAGATCCCGCGCGCGGCGCTTGGCGTAATCGTTCAGCCCCCACCATTCGTGGACCACGACAACGCCGGGGCGTGGGCCTTTGATCGCGTCGTCATAGGCGTAGTAACCGATCAGTTGGCTGCCGTCGGCGCTTTGGTAGGGGATTTCTGCAGTCTTGATCGCAGCCTGGGTGAGGCAGCTGACTGCCAGCAAAGTGAGGGCGAGGAACAGGCGCATGGTCGGGTCTCCTTATTGAAAGTGGTCAGAACAGCCTAGTCGATCCGGTTCAGGTCAGGTTCAGAGACGGTTCAGGGGCCGTACAGGGGCGGCTCAGTAACCTTGCGCCATACCCAAACAGCACTGTGAAAGAGGAAATATCCATGACTCGTTTAAACAAATTGCTGCTGGCTTTTACCCTGTTAGGCTCCAGCATCGCGGCGAACGCCGACGACACCAGCAACTTCGCCGGTCTGACGTTCGGCCAGACCAGCGACAAGATCGACAAGTCCCACGCGCTCAACAACAATCTCGGCAACCCCAACGTCACCGGGGCCATCGACGGCAACAACACCTACGGCATGCGCCTCGGTCAGCAAAACAGCCAGGGCCGCTACTACGCCACCTACGACAACGTTTCCGGCTCGCACAATGGCGTTAAACTGCGCCAGGAAAATCTGCTCGGCAGCTATGACCTGTTCTACCCGGTGGGCGGCAGCACCAAGTTGTTCGGTGGCGCCACGGCCGGTCTGACCAAGCTGACGCAGGATTCGCCAGGTTTCAGCCGTGACAGCGATATCGGTTACGCCATCGGTGGCCAGGTGGGTGTGTTGCAGCAAGTTTCGCAGAACACCTCGATAGAACTCGGTTACCGTTACCTGCGCAGCAACGCCAGCACCGAAATGAAAGAGAGCGGCGGCAGCAAACAGGGCTCGCTGGACTTGACCAGCAGCGCGCAGACCTACCTGTCGGCCAACTACTATTTCTAAGCGGTTGTCGCAGTTTGAAGTGTGGAAGCGAGCCTGCTCGCGAAAGGGGTGTATCAGCCGACACTTGCTTGGCTGATCCACCGGATTCGCGAGCAGGCTCGCCCCCACAGGTAGTTGCCTGGAGAGTTCAAGTGATAGGGGGAAAGGCATGAAACTGTTGGTCGTCGAAGACGAGGCGCTGTTGCGTCATCACCTGCAAACCCGCCTGACGGAAAGCGGTCATGTGGTCGAGTCCGTGGCCAATGCCGAGGAGGCGCTGTACCAGACCGGCCAGTACAACTTCGATCTGGCGGTGATCGATCTCGGCCTGCCGGGCATGGGCGGCCTCGACCTGATCCGCCAGTTGCGCTCGGGCGGCAAGACCTTCCCGATCCTCATACTCACCGCGCGCGGCAACTGGCAGGACAAGGTCGAAGGCCTCGCCGCCGGTGCCGACGATTACGTGGTCAAGCCGTTCCAATTCGAAGAACTCGACGCACGCCTGAACGCATTGCTGCGCCGCTCCAGCGGTTTCACCCAGTCGACCATCGTTGCCGGGCCTTTGCTGCTCGACCTCAATCGCAAACAGGCCAGCCTCGATGAGCAACCGCTGGCGCTGACCGCTTACGAATACCGCATCCTCGAGTACCTCATGCGCCATCACCAGCAAGTGGTGCCCAAGGATCGCTTGATGGAGCAGCTGTATCCGGATGACGACGAGCGCGATCCGAATGTCATCGAAGTGCTGGTCGGCCGTCTGCGCCGCAAGCTCGAAGGCCCGGCCGGGTTCAAACCGATCGACACCGTGCGCGGCCTCGGTTACCTGTTCAATGAGCGTTGCACTTGATCCGTTCCCTTCGCGTTCGCTTGATGCTCGCCGCCACCACGTTGGCGGTGCTGTTCATGCTCGCATTGTTGCCGGCGATGCAGGGCGCCTTCAGCCTTGCCTTGCAGGACTCGATCGAACAACGCCTGGCCTCCGACGTCACCACATTGATCTCCGCCGCGCGGGTGGAAAACGGTCGGCTGGTGATGCCGTCGCAATTGCCCGACGAGCGTTTCAACCTCACCGATTTCCGCTTGCTCGGCTATATCTACGACCGCGACGGCAAACTGGTGTGGCGCTCGAAAGCCACCCAGGAAGAACAGATCAACTACAAACCGCGTTACGACGGCCTCGGTAACGAGTTCGCGCGCATCCGCGAGGCCAGCGGTCAGGAGTTCTTCGTCTACGACGTCGAAGTCAAATTGCTCGGCGGCAAAAGCGCAGCGTTCAGCATCGTCGCTCTGCAACCGGTGCGTGAATACGAAACCACCCTCGAAGGCCTGCGGGAAAATCTCTATCTGGGCTTCGGCGCGGCATTGCTGGTCTTACTGGCGCTGCTATGGATCGGCCTGACCTGGGGCCTCAAGGCCTTGCGCCGCTTGAGCCAGGAACTCGACGAAATCGAAGGCGGTACCCGCGAAAGCCTGACGGAAAAACACCCGCGTGAACTGCTGCGCCTGACCGGCTCGCTCAACCGCTTGCTGCTCAGCGAACGCCAGCAACGCAGCCGCTACCGCGACTCCCTCGACGACCTCGCCCACAGCCTGAAAACCCCATTGGCGGTGCTGCAAGGCGTCAGCGAAGACATGGCCCAGCGCCCCGCAGACCGCGACCAGGCTTGGGTCCTGCAAAGCCAGATCGAACGCATGAGCCAGCAGATCAGCTACCAACTGCAACGGGCCAGCCTGCGCAAAAGCGGTCTGGTGCGCCATCAGGTGCGCCTGCAACCGGTGCTCAAAAGCCTCTGCGATACGCTGGACAAGGTCTACCGCGACAAACATGTGCGCGTGACCTTTGATCTGCCGGAGCATTGCTACGTGCCGATCGAGCAGGGCGCCTTGCTGGAAATGCTCGGCAACCTGCTGGAAAACGCCTACCGCCTGTGCCTCGGCGAAGTGCGGGTCAGCGTGCGCGAATCACTGGCCGGGATCGAATTGTGCGTCGAGGATGATGGCCCGGGGGTGCCACTCGATCAGCGCGCGCGAATTCTTGAGCGTGGCGAACGCCTGGACGCCCAGCATCCCGGGCAGGGCATCGGGCTGGCGGTGGTCAAGGACATCATCGAAAGCTACAACGCGCGTTTGGCTTTGGGTGATTCACCGATGGGCGGGGCGGCGTTCAGGATTCATTTTCCGGCTGTGTAAAGGTTGGCAGTGCCAGCCTCTTCGCGAGCAGGCTCGCTCCCACATTGGAGCTGTGGTGTTAACAAAGCCCCTGTAAAAGCCAGCTTGCTGGCGCTGCCGTCGCTGCGGTCAACACATAGAAGCCGCCTACCGCGCCCTCGACCATTAATTCAAACCATCCTCGCCACATGACGCCCGCAAACCCAGCACGATCTGCCTCGTCAATCCCGACATCGATAACTAAACCCTGCTGGTAAACGCCTGAGTCGCTCGCCTCGGTGAGTGTGATTCAGTGATCTCGCCGGACCTCTGGGCGTGCCATATCGCAACACGACATTGGGGATTGCGCGGGTTGGGATGCTGGAGGGAACTGGGCGGTGAATCGGGTGCTGGATGATCTGGATCCACCCGGTTGAGCACGGTTCTCGAAATCCTTACACACCTGTGGCGTGGGGCTTCGGCCCTCGCCACAACGGCTGATACAACAGTACCGTTCGTCGCAAATCCTTTTGAACTGTCAGACCTGACAGTATCCCCTTGGCTTCGCCGCGTGTTTGATGAGCTTCATCCAGGCCGACGTTCGTTGGCCTAAGCGACAGGGAAGGTGCGTCATGAAAGACGATCAGTCAAACGGCGGTGTGCTGGCCAATTATCCGATCAAGTTCGCCGGTGCCACCCCGGACGTGATTGTCAGCCCCGCGCCTCCCGCAGGAGTGCCGGTGGAGGGGTTGCCACAGGCGAGCTTCCGGGAGGTGGTCAGCCGCGACGGTAGCCGTGAAGGCGCGGTGCAAGCGGTGGTCGAACCTCCCTTGGGTGGCAGTTATCTGAATATTGCGCTTTACATGAAAGGCTCCTGGGATACGCAGCCGCAGTTGCTCGAGCGCAAGCCGGTGCCACCTGCCCAGCAGAATGATCCGGTGTATTTCGACGTCTATCAGTCGTCGCTCGGCGACGGTGTGCATGTTTTCACCTATGAAGTGGAGCGAGTCAGCGGCAACACTGGGCCGTCCATCGAGTCGTGGGCGCTGTATCATCGTGACCTTCCCGGCGGCAACGATGTGCCCGGCACGGGCGACCATCCTGACCTGGCAATCAGCCTGCCGGCTGAGTTGGGTGACCCGCCGCATATCGGTAAGGAAGAAGCGGATCGAGGTGTTGCGGTGACGGTGTCTTACTCGTTTATGAGGGCATATGATCGGATCACCCTTGAGCTCAATCGCGAACGTTTTCCCTTTACCGTACAGCCCGGTCAGCAAGGCATCCCTTTTGTAATGACCGTAACCCGAGACATGTTTGAACGGGCCGGCAATAACGCGCAGTTTCCCATCTCATACACCGTGGTCGATCAGGTGAACAATCCGACGGATAAACGGCGCTGGTCGAAAGTGATCGAGGCGGATGTCAATTCGCAGCGCGTCACCTTGGAAAAACCGATTTTGCGTGAAGACCTGGATGATTCCAGTGATGATCCAAATATCATTGATCGTGACAAGTTGGGTGGTCGGCCACTGTATGTGGTTGTTCTGGCGGACAAAGCGCCTTATCAATTGAACGATGACGTTGTAGTAACGTATATCTCGAGTCAACCTAGCGCTGAATTTTCCGTACTTGGCAAGGTTGAGAGAGACAGTTTGGGCCGCCTGCAGTCCCTCATTGAGGTCCCCAATGTGCAGGTGATTTCGGGCAGTCAGATTTCTGTTTCATTTGAATTGAAAAGGGATGGGCAAACCATCGGCGCCTCCCTGCCTGCCCTTGCGCGAGTCGTTGGTGGCGGTGGAGTTGAAGATTGGGAGAGTGAGGCTCCAAGAGCATTGCCGAACAATAGCCCTACACGATTGAAGAGCGGGCTCACGGTCATCCCGACCGGTGCAAATATCACTGTAGCGGCTTATATCACTGTTGCGGATCAAAGCGGTTACGGCAGCAAGCATTTGGTTTCCGGTTCGAATATCTCGGTTCGGTTTGAGCTGGGGGATATCGCGAATTTCATCAGCTTTGCATATGGACAATCGCAAAACCCAAGCAATACTGTCGTTTTCTTTGATACGGAACATGGTGAAATAGAGCGCCAGTTTCTCACTGCGGGCTTCCTGGTACTCTGTGTCTATAGAGGAACACGACCTTGTGCCTCCTTCGAGGTGAGGGTCTCAGAACCTGGGCTGGATCACGGCATAGTGATCGACAAAATAGAATGGCGATTCAATCAGGGGTAATCCCACTGTTCCTGCGCCCGATAAGCCCCCGGTGTCAGCCCCGTCCATTTCTTGAACGCCCGGTGAAACGCCGAAGGCTCAGAGAACCCGAGCTGCTCGGCAATCTGCTGCAACGACAGATCCGCGCGGCCCAGATGATAGATGGCGATATCCCGCCGCAGCTGATCTTTCAGCTCCTGAAAACTGGTGCCTTCCTCGCGCAAGTGCCGGCGCAAGGTCTGCGGGCTGATATGCAGATGCGCCGCAACCGCTTCCAGATCAGGCCAGTGCGCAGCGTCGCGACTGAGCAAGCGGCGCAGGCGGCTGCTCAGGCTGTCGCCGTCGTCGGGGCGCGAGAGCAGGTCGGCGGGGGAGCGTTCGAGAAAATGCTTGAGCGTGCGTTCGTCCTGCAACAGCGGCATGGCCAGGTAGCGACTGTGAAACAGCAGGCTGCTTTGCTCGGCATCAAAGGTCAGCGGGCAGGGGAACAGCAGATCGTATTCGCCGCCGTGCTCGGGGCGCGGATAGCTGAAAGTCGCCTGCTCGAGGCGAATGCGCTGGCCGATCAGCCAACTGCCGAGGCGGTGCCAGATCACCAACAAACTCTCGCTGAGAAAATGATCCGGGTCCCACCACTGCGCGTCGTCCAGGCTCAAACGCACCCATTCGTCTTCGCGACGCAGGGTCAGGCGTGGGGCGTCGGGGAACAGGCTGTAGAACAACAAACCACGTTGCAGAGCCTTCTCCAGGTTGCGGCAGTGAATCGAGGCGTGGCACATCATGGCGAAGCTGCCGGGCTTGCTCGGCGCGCTGCCGAAACCCAGGTATTCGTCGTCCAGCGCCAGCCACAAACCCTGAATCAGCCGGGTGAACTGCTCCGGGGCAATCCGCGCGCGGGGCTCGTCGAGCAATTCCGCGCTGATCCCCAGTTGCTGCAACAGGCCTGAATAATCCAGGCCGCGCCGGCGTGCACCGCCAAGGGCGGCACGTGCGAAATGGCTGGCGATGGTGCGTTCGCGCATAAGCGGCAATCCTTGTTCAGGCACCGATCGTAACGGCGAGCCGGCAACGCAACAAGGCGGATTTCCGCCAAATTGCAGGGCACTGAACGCTCAGTTGGCGGAAATCCGCCATGCCTCAAGTCACTGATTGGTGACAGGAAAATCCCGCAGCCCCTGATATCAAAAGGCTTGCTGCCATTCGCACCAATCTGGCACGACGTTTGCGATACAAGCCACAGAAGCGTGCATTTCTCCGCCCGGAAAAATGCCGTTCCAACAACAAATCCCTCCAGTGCAGGAGGGTTCGCAATTAAGGTTCGGCGCTCGACAGATGGATGTTGCCGCTGGACGCTTGAGGAAACCTGCAATGACGACTCGTCAGCCACTGTACAAATCCCTGTATTTCCAGGTGATCGTTGCCATCGCCATCGGCATCCTGCTTGGTCACTTCTATCCGCAGACCGGTGTGGCCCTCAAGCCACTGGGTGACGGCTTCATCAAGCTGATCAAAATGGTCATCGCCCCGATCATCTTCTGTACTGTTGTCAGCGGCATCGCCGGCATGCAGAACATGAAGTCGGTAGGCAAGACCGGCGGCTACGCGCTGCTGTACTTCGAAATCGTTTCCACCATTGCCCTGCTGATCGGTCTGGTCGTGGTCAACGTTGTGCAACCGGGCGCCGGCATGCACATCGACGTCACCACCCTCGACGCCTCGAAAATCGCCACCTACGTGACGGCCAGTAAAGACCAGAGCATTGTCGGTTTCCTCCTCAATGTGATCCCGAACACCATCGTCGGCGCGTTCGCCACCGGTGACATCCTGCAAGTGCTGATGTTCTCGGTGATCTTCGGCTACGCCCTGCATCGCCTGGGTTCGTACGGTCGTCCGCTGCTGGACATGATCGATCGCTTCGCCCACGTGATGTTCAACATCATCAACATGATCATGAAACTGGCGCCGCTGGGTGCGTTCGGCGCCATGGCGTTCACCATCGGTGCCTACGGTGTCGGCTCGCTGGTGCAACTGGGCCAGTTGATGATCTGCTTCTACATCACCTGCGTTCTGTTCGTCGTGCTGGTGCTGGGTGCGATCTGCCGGGCTCACGGTTTCAGCGTGTTCAAGCTGGTGCGCTACATCCGTGAAGAACTGTTGATCGTACTGGGCACGTCCTCGTCGGAATCGGCACTGCCACGCATGCTGATCAAGATGGAGCGTCTGGGCGCGAAGAAATCCGTCGTGGGTCTGGTGATCCCGACCGGTTACTCGTTCAACCTCGACGGTACTTCGATCTACCTGACCATGGCGGCCGTGTTCATCGCCCAGGCGACTGACACGCACATGGACATCACCCACCAGATCACTCTGCTGCTGGTGCTGCTGCTGTCCTCCAAAGGCGCGGCGGGTGTGACCGGTTCGGGCTTCATCGTCCTGGCCGCAACGCTGTCGGCGGTAGGCCACCTGCCGGTTGCCGGTCTGGCGCTGATCCTCGGTATCGACCGTTTCATGTCCGAAGCCCGCGCCCTGACCAACCTGGTCGGTAACGCTGTAGCGACCATCGTCGTCGCCAAGTGGGTCAAGGAACTGGACACCGATCAACTGCAGACCGAGCTGGCTTCCGGCGGTCGCGGTATCTCCGACGAGCGTGAAGAAGACGACCTGGGTGTGGCTGAAGGCCCAACCCCGAGTAATGTGAAGTAAATACAAGAACTGCGCATCAGTACGATGTGAGGTTGTAAAAAATCCCTTGTGGTGAGGGATTTACCCCCGATGGACTGCACAGCGGGCCTCTTCTTCCAATTCCAGAGAAGGGGCCGCTTCGCGACCCATCGGGGATAAATCCCCTCGCCACAGGGGTTTTTTCTTGCCCGGAATTTGAGCGCAACGGTCACACCTGCTGACATTTGCGGTGATTGCCGCATCGGCGATGGCTGCCTAGGCTGAGTACATCGCCCAAGGAGTTCGCTCATGTCTGCACCGCTGGCCTCACTGAAGATTCTCGATTTCTCGACCTTGCTGCCGGGGCCGTTCGCCTCGTTGCTGCTGGCGGACATGGGCGCCGAGGTGCTGCGCATCGAATCGCCGACGCGGATGGATCTGCTGCGGGTGCTGCCGCCGCATGATGGCGGGGTCTCGGCCAGCCACGCTTATCTGAACCGCAACAAGCGCAGTCTGGCGCTGGACCTGAAACAGCCCGAAGCGCTGCAGATCATCAAGCAACTGCTGGGAGAGTACGACATTGTGCTCGAGCAGTTTCGCCCCGGGGTGATGGAGCGCCTGGGCCTGGGTTATGAAGCGTTGAAAGCGATCAATCCAAAGCTGATTTATGTGTCGATCAGCGGTTACGGCCAGAGCGGGCCGTACAAGGAGCGCGCCGGGCATGACATCAACTATCTGGCACTGGCCGGGCTGGCCAGCTACACCGGACGCGCCGACAGCGGGCCGTTGCCGTTGGGCATGCAGGTGGCGGACGTGGCGGGCGGCTCGCTGCACGGCGTGATCGGCTTGCTGGCAGCGGTGATCGCCCGCCAGCAAACCGGGCAGGGCACCCATCTGGATGTGAGCATGACCGACTGCGCGTTCAGCCTGAACGCCATGGCCGGCGCTGGTTATCTGGCCTGCGGCGTGGAACCGGGTCGGGAAGACCAGATGCTCAATGGCGGCAGCTTTTACGATTATTACCGCACCCGGGATGGGCGCTGGATGTCGGTGGGGAGTCTGGAGCCGGCCTTCATGCAGCAATTGTGCACGGCGCTGGGCCGGCCGGAACTGGCCGCGCAAGGGTTGTCGCCCAGGCCTGAGCAACAACAAGCATTGAAAGAGGTGTTGCGCATCGAATTCGAGCGGCATGATTTTGCAGAACTGTGTGAGTTGTTCGCCGGGATCGATGCCTGTGTCGAGCCGGTACTGAGTCTGGGCGAGGCGCTGGGCCATCCGCAGTTGCAGGCGCGGGAGCTGGTGACCCAGGTGCCGCGCGGCGATGGCACGACGCAGGCGCAGATGGCCTGTCCGTTGAAATTCTCTGAGGCATTGCCGGCGCCAAGGCATGTTGGCGCGGGGTTGGGGCAGCATACGGAGGAGGTGTTGGGGGAGTTGGGCTTGAGTGCTGAGCGGATCGCCGAGTTGCGTTCGGCCAGGGTGATTCTGTAGCGCTCATGCCGCCGCCTTCGCGAGCGGGCTCGCTCCCACATTGAAATGCATTCCCCTGTGGGAGCGAGCCTGCTCGCGAAGGGGCCAGTCAGGGCACCGCAGAAAGCAACTATTCCACCCGCATCTCACCACTGAACACCAGCGTACTGCGGCAGCGCCGGCACAGATACCGCCGCCCTTGCCGCACCAGACCATGGCGCTGGGCGGTAAACGGGAAATCACTGTCGGGGCACGGGCATTTGTAGATATAGCGGGTCACGCTGCGCCGCTTGATTTCATAGGTGTGGCAGCGATCCGGCGGCAATTCGTAGACGCCGCGCATGATCAGTTGCCACTCCTCGCCATGGGGCTGGATGCGGTCGCCGAACAGTTGATGAGCGATCAGGTGAGCGACTTCGTGTGCCACGGTCTGCTTGAGGAAGTGCTCGGTGTTTTCCCGGTACAGCTGCGGGTTGAAGCGCAGCAGGTTCTCGTGCAGATGCGCGACACCGGCTTTCTGCCCGCGCAGCTTGAGGCTGACGACGGGGCGTTTGAAGGAGCGTTTGAAAAAGGATTCAGCGAGTTGGTAACAATCTTCGACGCGGGTATTGAGTTGCTCGGGCATGCTTGATGGATCTCCAGAGACGCCGAGTATGCCGCAACCCCGGCGACTTGCGAATCGCCGACCTGCCGAATGGTCGTTGCCCAACGAGAAGGCCGCCTTGCGGCGGCCTGTATTGGCAGATGTTGTTTTTCTCAGGCAGGAAACAGGTCAGTTGGTATAGACCGGGCCGACACCCAGGCCCCAGACAATCACGGTGAACGCCATGATCGCCACCAGCACTACCAGGCCGACGGCGAGCACCGAGCTGGAAAACAGGAAACCTTCATCCGAAGGGATGTTCATGAAGGTCGGCAGGCCGACATACAACAGATACACCGTGTAGCAGATGGCCGCTGTGCCGACGATCATCCCCAGCCACATGTGCGGATACAGCGCCGCCAGACCGCCGACGAACAACGGTGTCGCGGTGTATGTGGCAAACGCCACGCAACGGGCCAGGCTTGGATTGGCGTCATAGGTGCGTGCCATCCAGTGCACGAAGGCGCCCATCACCGCGACCCCGCCGAGCATCGCCAGGTACGACATGATGGTCATCCACAACGCGCTTTCGAACGTGAGCATCACCGGCGCGCGATTGCCGATCACCCAACCGACCTGGGTCGTGCCGATGAACGCCGAGACAGCGGGGATCGCTGCCAGGATCAGCGTATGCGTCAGGTACATGTGGCTGATGCTTTCCTCTTGGTCGCCACGGATCTCCTTCCATTCCTGATCGGGGTGGGTAAACAGTCCCACTACGTGATGGATCATGCCATTCACTCCTCTTGTCATTGCCATCGCCCCCCAACGGAGCGCCTACGGGCCAAGATGGCCGAGCAAATACAGGTCTTCAGATGTGTGCGACCTTATGTCGCAGTATAGAAAGGAGTCCAGCGCACCGGTATGCCGGGCTTAGAGCAAATCGCGCTGTAAACGGGATGGATAATCGCCTCAGGGTCTTGCAGGGAAGTCATTTTTGGAGTTGAAACACTTTAGTGGCGAGGGGATTTATCCCCGTTCGGCTGCGCAGCAGTCGCCAGCCCATTAACCGCGCAGTGTGGCAATGCGAGTTCTCAGGTTCTGGGGCTGCTTCGCAACCCAGCGGGGATAAATCCCCTCGCCACAGATGCTTCGCGCTACTGGGGTTTTTGCGTAAAATGCCGGCCTTTCGTCACACCTCACGGATTTCGCGTCATGGGCACTCTTACGGTCAACCAGAACAAACTGCAAAAGCGCCTGCGCCGCCTGGCCGGCGAAGCGGTCGCCGATTTCAACATGATCGAAGATGGCGACAAGGTCATGGTCTGCCTGTCCGGGGGCAAGGACAGCTACACCATGCTCGACGTGCTGATGCACCTGCAGAAGGTTGCACCGATCAAGTTCGACATCGTCGCGGTGAACATGGACCAGAAACAGCCGGGCTTTCCCGAGCACGTGCTGCCGGCCTACCTGAAAGAACTGGGCATCGAGTATCACATCGTCGAGAAGGACACTTACTCGGTGGTCAAGGAACTGGTGCCGGAAGGCAAGACCACCTGTTCGCTGTGCTCGCGCCTGCGTCGCGGCACCCTGTACACCTTTGCTGACGAAATCGGCGCGACGAAAATGGCCCTCGGTCATCACCGCGACGACATCGTCGAAACGTTCTTCCTCAACATGTTCTTCAACGGCACCCTGAAAGCGATGCCGCCGAAGCTGCGCGCCGACGATGGCCGCAATGTGGTGATCCGCCCGCTGGCGTACTGTAACGAGAAGGACATTCAGGCCTACTCGGACCTCAAGCAATTCCCGATCATCCCGTGCAACCTCTGCGGCTCGCAGGAAAATCTGCAGCGCCAGGTGGTCAAGGAAATGCTCCAGGACTGGGACCGCAAGACCCCGGGCCGTACCGAATCGATTTTCCGCAGCCTGCAGAACGTGGTGCCGTCGCAACTGGCCGACCGCAACCTGTTCGACTTCACCAGCCTGAAGATCGACGAGACCGCGGCTTCGCGTTTCGTCAATGTCGTCAATCTGTAAACACAACCTGTAGAAGCTAGCCCTGTGGCGAGGGGATTCATCCCCGCTGGGGCGCGAAGCGGCCCCAAAATCTCGGGGTCTGCTGCGCAGCCCAGCGGGGATGAATCCCCTCGCCACAGGGGCGTGCTTCTCCAGGTGTTATTCATTTCCAAACCTCAGGAGAGGGCATGCGCGATTACAAGTGGCTGCACGAATACTGTCTGAACCGTTTCGGTTCGGCGGCTGAACTGGAAGCCCATCTGCCCGTTCCCAAGACCCCCGCACAACTGCGCAAGATCCGCGACGACCGCTACCTCTCGACCATGGCCCTGCGGGTTTTTCGCGCCGGGCTCAAGCACAGCCTGGTCGACGCCAAGTGGCCGGCGTTCGAAGAAGTGTTCTTCAAGTTCGACCCGGAAAAAGTCGTGCTGATGAGCGCCGAACACCTTGAGCGCCTGATGCAGGACGCGCGGATCATCCGCCATCTGGGCAAACTGAAAAGCGTGCCGCGCAATGCGCAGTTCATTCTCGATGTGGAAAAGGACAAGGGCAGCTTCGGCGCGCTGATCGCCGACTGGCCGGTGACCGATATCGTCGGCCTGTGGACCTACCTGAAAAAGCACGGCCACCAACTCGGCGGGCTGTCGGCGCCGCGCTTTTTGCGCATGGTCGGCAAGGACACGTTCGTGCCGAGCTACGACGTGGTCGCGGCGCTGAATGCGCAGAAGATCGTCGACAAAGTGCCGACCAGCCAGCGTGATCTGGCAACGGTGCAAAACGCCTTCAACCAATGGCACGAACAGAGCGGCGGACGGCCGATGAGCCAGATTTCGATGATGCTCGCCTATACCGTCAACCATTGAGTCCATCCGATCGTTCCCATGCTCCGCGTGGGAATGCCGCCCGGGACGCTCCGCGTCCCTGAGACGCAGAGCGTCTCTGGATGCGTTCCCACGCAGAGCGTGGGAACGATCGGTGTAGCAACTGATGGCGATCGGTCAGGCGACGCTGATCTCGCCTTCACCCGCCAATCTGCGATTCAGCTGATAGCGCCAGCGCACATACAACAGCGCCGAGCAGAACACCGCCAGGCTCGCGGCCATTTCCAGCAGGCCGAACAGCTGCCGGTTGGGGTCGTACGCCGCCAGTGCGCCTTTGATGAAATACAGGTTCACCACAAAACACATCCACGAATGGCCACGGGCGCTGCCCATGATCATCGCCGGGGCGAGCACCAGCCACGGGATCAACTCGACCAGCAGAATCACCCAAGGCCGCGCGCCATGCAGATCGGCGAACAGCAGGTAATAAACAGCGAGCAAGCCGGCGAGGGCGAAAAAGCTCAGCAGGCTGAGCACGCGCATCGCCTTGACCCGTGGCTCAAGCCACTCTATCGAGGGCAGGACTTTCGGCTTCTTCGCCATCAGCCCACCAGTTTCTGCGCGGTTTTCGCCAGGCGCAGACCGAGTGCGCGACACAGCGCCACTTCGTGCTGGTCGAGACCGTTCTTGCCGTCGGCACCGGCGTGATGGCTAGCGCCATAAGGCGTGCCGCCACCCTCGGTTTCGAGCAGGGCCGATTCGCTGTAGGGCAGGCCGGTGATCAACATGCCGTGATGCAACAGCGGCAACATCATCGACAGCAGCGTGGTTTCCTGGCCGCCGTGCAGGCTGGCGGTGGAGGTGAACACACCGGCCGGTTTGCCGACCAGCGCGCCGGTCAGCCAGAGGTTGCTGGTGCCGTCGAGGAAGTATTTGAGCGGCGCGGCCATGTTGCCGAAACGCGTCGGACTGCCCAAGGCGAGGCCGGCGCAGTTCTTCAGATCATCAAGGCTGGCATAAAGCGCGCCTTCAGCGGGAATCTCCGCCGCCACCGCTTCGCACTCGGTGGAAATCGCCGGCACTGTGCGCAGACGCGCTTCCATTCCGGCCTGCTCGATGCCACGGGCAATCTGCCGGGCCATCTCGTTGGTCGAACCGTTGCGGCTGTAATAGAGAACCAGAATGTACGGCGTGCTCATGGCAACAACTCCAGCACGTTTTCCGGTGGGCGACCGATGACGGCCTTGTCGCCGACTTCCAGAATCGGCCGCTCCATGAGTTTCGGGTGTGCGGCGATGGCGTCGATCAATTGCTGCTCGCTGAGGCTGGCGTCGGCCAGGTTCAGGGTTTTGTATTCCTCTTCACCGCTGCGCAGCAGCTGTCGCGCGCTGATCCCGAGCTTGCCGAGCAGGGCCTTGATCTGTGCGGCGCTGAGCGGCGTTTCCAGGTAGCGCACGACGGTCGGATGCAAGCCGCGGGCTTCGAGCAGTTCCAGCGCGCCGCGGGATTTCGAGCAGCGCGGATTGTGATAAAGCGTCAGATCGGTCATGGCGGGTCGCTTCTGGCGTAAAGTGGCGGCTATTCTAACTGTGCGGCGCGCAATCCAGAACCGTCAGAGGCGATGGGTCGCAGGCGCTTTCGAATTTTCACAAGGAACACGACATGACACGGCGATTGGCAGCGGCATTGACGATAATCGGGGCGTTGATGCTGGGGGGCTGCGGCAATGATTACGGCATCGACCAGAACGGCCAGAAGGTTGCGTCCGAACGTCTGGACAAACAATGGGTGGTGCTTAACTACTGGGCCGAATGGTGTGGCCCGTGCCGCACGGAAATTCCCGAGCTGAATCATTTGGCTGATGAGCTCAAGAGCAAGAATGTCGGGGTGTTCGGGGTCAACTTCGACAACGTGCAGGGCGCGGAGCTGAAAGAGGCGAGCGAAAAACTCGGCATCAAGTTCACCGTGCTGGCGCAGGATCCGGCCGAGCTGTTCGACCTGCCGCGCAGTGAGGCGCTGCCGGTGACCTTCATCATTGATGACAAGGGCAAGGTGCGTGAGCAGTTGCTGGGTGAGCAGACGGCGGCGGGCGTGATGGCGAAGCTGGAGGCGTTGCGGAACAAGTAACCTGTGGCGAGGGGATTTATCCCCGTTGGGTCGCGAAGCGGCCCCATGCGCAGTTCCGGGCGAACTGCAAACTCAGGGCTGCTACGCAGCCCAACGGGGATGAATCCCCTCACCACAGGTAACCCCCTGCGGGCACAGAAGGGGCTCAGCCCTCTTCCAGCCACCAGCGCAACGGTTTGCCTTGAGCCGGCCAGAAGCGTATCTGCTCGATTGGCGAAATGTCCCAGCGCTCGACTTTTTCCAGCGCCTGCAAGAAGCGTTGTTCCTGCTCCATCAACGCCGGGGCGCAGAGCTTGCGGGTCTTGCCGATTTTGCCGAAGCTCAGCTTGTCGCCATCCTGCGTGTACGGCGCGAACCAATGGTTGCAGCCGCCGTTGCCGTAGGCGCGGCCGTCATCGCCAAGGGTCACGGTCAGATGGCTGTAATCCATCAGTGGCCGCTCGCCGATCCATTCCAGAATGTAGCTGCGGTTGTGCTGCAGTTGCACCGGCTCTGCGGCGCAACCGACCAGGCCGACACCGATCAGTGCGGTCAGGGCGAGGCGTTTCATCACGCAGGCTCCTGGCATTTCGGGCACAGGTGCTTGTCGCCGACGGCTTTCCAGCCCAGCTCGGCGATGCGCGCGGTGGCGGCAGGTTTCTCGGCGGTCTTGCCGAGTTTGGCATCCACGGCGAATTCGAAGCTCAGCTCTTTCGCGCAGCTGTCGCAGTTGACCTGCCAGGTGTGAATGGCCAGTTCGCCGAACACCGGGCCTGTGGTCATCGCGGTCCATTGGCCTGGCGGATTGATAAGGTGGCGCACCGTGTCGACGGTCAGGCGCATGGACAAATCCTTGCTGCCTTTGAGCGTGACCAACAGGGCATCGCCGATGCGGATCGAGCCACCGTTGCCGGTCACCTGATAGCGGCCCGGAACCAGGGCGCGGCATTCGGTGAGGGTGTGTTGCGGGTTCATCAGGGTGTAGCGGAAATCGTGTTCGACCATGGGTCCTCCAAATATGCGCGACATGCTAGCACGGGCTCGATTGCAGAATGATGCGCGCGTGCGACCTTCGATCCGGTTCAAATGCAGCGACAGTCATGGCAAACTGCCGGCCCCCGAATCTGAAGGAACGGAACATGGCGCTGATCGAATGTTATGAATGCAAGCGGAGCATCAGTTCCGACGCGCTGGTGTGCATTCACTGCGGCGCGCCGATGGCCGAACATGCCGCCATGCAGGCGCAATCGACGGCGGCACCGGTGCAAGCCGCGACGATTTCCTTCGGCAGCCTGCCACGTAACAACGCAGTGCCCGAGGCGGTTGCGCCGCCAGTGTCCGAGCCTTTACCCAAAGTGATGCCGGCAGCGGCGGGGCGCCGACGTCGTCAGCAGGCTGCGGAACAGGCCCGCCAGGAACAACAACCGCTCAACGCCGATGGCAGTCGCCCGGTGGAAGGCTGGCTGAAAATCATGGTGTTTCTGTTGCCAGCGTTTTTCGTCTGGTTCCTGCTGCGCAACGGCCATTCGAGCAAGCAGCGCCTGCTCGGTTTCGGCTGGCTGGGCTTGCTGATCCTGGCGTCTTCGCTGTCCAAGTAAAACCGTTCAACCCTCGACCTGGTTCTGCGGCGCACCTGCCGCCCAGGTCGCGATGTTGTGCAGGGTGGTCGCGGCAATCGCGCCCAGCGCCTCGCGGGTCAGAAACGCCTGATGCGCGGTGATGATAACGTTGGGAAACGTCAGCAGACGCGCCAACACATCGTCCTGCAACGGCAGGTCGGAGCGATCCTCGAAAAACAACTGCGCCTCTTCCTCGTAAACATCCAGCCCCAGATAACCGAGTTGGCCGTCCTTCAGCGCGTCGATCAGCGCTGGCGTGTCAACCAGCCCGCCACGCCCGGTGTTGATCAGCATCGCCCCCGCCTGCATGTGCGCCAGTGAGTCGCGATTGATCAGGTGCTTACTCTGCTCGTTGAGCGGGCAATGCAGGCTGATGATCCGTGATTGCGCGAGCAATTCCGGCAGGCTCAGATAACGTGCGCCCAACGCCAGCACCTCGGGATTGGGATACGGATCGTAAGCCAGCAATTCACAGCCGAAGCCGTGCATGATTTTCGCGAAGGTCGCACCAATCTGTCCGGTGCCGACAATGCCGACGGTTTTGCCGACCAGATCGAAACCGGTCAGGCCATGCAGGCTGAAATCGCCTTCGCGGGTGCGGTTGTAGGCGCGATGCAAACGACGATTGAGGGCGAGGATCAGCGCCACGGCATGTTCGGCCACGGCGTGCGGCGAGTAGGCCGGGACACGCACGACGGCCAGGCCAAGGCGTTTCGCCGCCGGCAGGTCGACATGGTTGTAACCCGCCGAACGCAGGGCAATCAGCCGCGTGCCGCCAGCCGCGAGGCGTTCCAGCACCGGGGCGCTGAGATCGTCATTGATGAACGCGCAAACCACTTCGTGTTGCTCGGCCAGCGCCGCCGTATCGAGGCTGAGCCGCGCCGCTTGAAAATGCAGTTCAAGCCCGGCCGGGCAGTCGGCGGCGAGGAAGCTGTCGCGGTCGTAGGTCTGGCTGCTGAAAATGATCGTGCGCATGAATCCTCCTGGAACATCGACGCGGGCCGCAATGGCCCGCGACAACTGTAGCGCTTTGCGCGCGCCGTGCCTTGCCGTGGATCAGGCGCTGATGCGCGCCTGCGCCGCGAGTCGATTGATCGAGCGTTCCAGCTCATCCAGCGCGGCAGCGGCTTTCGGATCGTCCTGCTTGAGCAGGGTTTCGCTGCGCTGGCAGGCGGCGCGCAGTTGCGGCACGCCGCAATAACGGGTGGCGCCGTGCAAGCGGTGCACGCGTTCGAGCAGGGCATTCTGGTCGTGGCTGTCACGCGCGGCGCGTATCGCTTCGCGGTCGGCTTCCAGCGAGGCCAGCAGCATGGCGAGCATGTCCGCCGCCAGATCCGCTTTGCCCGCCGCCAGACGCAAGCCTTCTTCGTGATCGAGCACTGGCAGTTCCTGCTGACTCGCTGCGCTGTCGCCGCTGCGCTCCGGCGCCTGATTGCGCAGCGCCAGTCCGGTCCACTTCAACACCACCTGCGCCAGTTGCCGCTCGCTGATCGGTTTAGTCAGGTAGTCGTCCATGCCGCTTTGCAGCAGCGCGCGTTTTTCATTGGCCATGGCGTGGGCAGTGAGGGCGACGATCGGCAGCGGCGTGCAATGCCGCTCGCTTTCCCACTGGCGAATGGTTTCCGTGGTCTGGCGGCCATCCATGCCTGGCATCTGCACGTCCATCAACACCAGATCGAAAGATTCGCTTTGCACCGCTTTGACTGCTGCGTAACCGCTTTCCACCGCGAGCACGCGGGCGCCCATGTCTTCGAGCAGGGTCTGCACCAGCAACAGATTCGCCGGGTTGTCGTCGACACACAGCACGCGCGGCGCACGGCTGGACAGCGGCTCGCCCGGTTCGCTGCGCGGCTGGCGCGGATTGACCAGATCGGACAGCGCCCGGCGCAGCTTGCGCGTACATGCCGGTTTGGCTTGCAGCTGGCTGTGCGGGTTGGGTACCGACAGATGAAATAGCGTCTGTTCGGTGGTCGGGCACAGCACCAGCACTTTGCAGCCCAAGTGTTCGAGGTCCCAGATGTGCTGGTTCAAGCGTTCCGGGAGCATGTCGTTGCTGGTGATGCCGATCACCGCCAGATCGATCGCCTGATCGGTCTGATGCGCGCCGGTGACGCCATTGCTCAGGCTCTCCAGAGTATTGAACGGCGTAACTTGCAGTCCGCAGTCTTCCAGCTGATGTTGCAAGGCCTGACGCGCCAGTTCGTGGTTTTCCAGCACCGCCACACGGCGCCCGAGCAGCGGCGCGGCGGGCAGGTCCTCGGCATCGTCGCGGGTCTTGGGCAGGCTCAGGCTGATCCAGAATTCCGAACCTTCGCCCGGCGTGCTGTCGACGCCGATCTCGCCGCCCATCTGCTCGATCAGGCGCTTGGAAATCACCAGCCCCAGCCCGGTGCCGCCGGGTTGGCGCGACAGCGAATTGTCGGCCTGACTGAAAGCCTGGAACAGCGCGCGGACATCCTGACTCGACAGACCGATGCCGGTGTCCTGAATGCTGATGCGCAGTTGCACGCTGTCTTCGTGTTCGTCTTCGAGCATCGCCCGGGCGACGATGGTGCCTTCGCGGGTGAACTTGATCGCATTACTCACCAGGTTGGTGAGAATCTGCTTCAGGCGCAGCGGATCGCCGACCAGCGACAGCGGCGTGTCGCGATAGACCAGACTGACCAGCTCGAGCTGCTTGGCGTGCGCGGCCGGGGCGAGGATGGTAAGGGTGTCCTGCAACAGGTCGCGCAGGTTGAACGGAATGTGATCAAGCACCAGTTTGCCGGCCTCGATTTTCGAGAAGTCGAGAATCTCGTTGATGATTCCCAACAGGCTGTCGGCGGACTTTTCGATGGTGCCCAGATAGTCGAGCTGGCGCGGGGTCAGTTCGCTTTTCTGCAACAGGTGAGTGAAGCCGAGAATGCCGTTGAGCGGCGTGCGGATCTCGTGGCTCATGTTGGCGAGGAATTCGGATTTGATCCGGCTGGCTTCCAGCGCTTCTTTGCGCGCCAGGTCCAGTTCGATGTTCTGGATCTCGATGGTTTCCAGATTCTGCCGCACGTCTTCGGTGGCCTGATCGACGCTGTGCTGCAATTCTTCGCGAGCATTCTGCAGGGTGCCGGCCATGCGGTTGATGCCCGAGGCCAGTTCGTCCAGCTCCTGACTGCCGAGGGGCGGCAAGCGGGTTTCCAGGTGACCGTCCTTGAGTTGCGCGACCGCTTGTTTGATCTGGCTCAGCGGACGGTTGATGGTGCGGCCCATGCGCAACGCGAGGAGGGCGGCGCCGGCAAGTCCGGCGGCGATCAGCAGCAGGCTGGCGAACAGGCTGCGATAACCGCGCAGCAACATGCCGTTGTGCGACAGCTCCAGCTCGACCCAGCCGAGCAGCCGTTCGGATTCTTCGGGAATGATTTCGCCGGCGAGGTTGCGATGCTTGCCGAACACCGGCATCAGGTAGCGCGTCGCGTCATTGCCGCTGCGTCGTTGCAGCAGCGCGCTGTCGCCGCTTGGTGCCTGATTTAGCATGGTCGGGCCGGCGTGGGCCAGTGGCGAGCGGTCCGCCGCGAGGAAAGTCACCGCGCGCACGTCGGGTTGTTCAAGGGACTGGGTGGCGATGCGTTCAAGCAGATCGGCGTCGCCGTGACCCATCGCCGGCGCCACCAGCGGCGCCAGTTGCTCGGCGATCATTTCGCCGCGCTGCATCAATTGGCTGTGCAGGTCGGTCTGCTGCGTCCAGGTGAAATAGCCACCCAGCACCAGCGCCATCAGGCTGGTCGGCAACAAGGTCAGCAATAGCACGCGACCTTTGATTCCCAGTTTCTTGAGCACGCCTATCTCCCGCATCCCGCTGATCTGTTGACACATGCGTGCATCCGGCACGCGACATGGGCGCAGTGTAGCGATTTGCAGGCGGGCAATCTTGCGGAAAATGCAGCGCCGCCCACGCACTCGTTCGTCCGACAGGCCAAGCTTGTGTTGCCCGCTGTCGGACAATCTTGAATAATCCGCCAACTGAGAATTACTTGCAGATACTCATGACTCCTGTTTCCGTTGGCCAGCCACGCATCCTTTCCATTGAAGACGATCCGGTCCTCGGCGCGTATGTGCACGAGCATCTGGGCCGCAGCGGTTTTCAGGTGACCTGGTGCCAGAACGGCCAGGAAGGTCTGAACATCGCCCAGCGCCAGCCTTTCGACGTGGTGCTGATGGATATTCTGCTGCCGGGGCTCGATGGTCTGCAGTTGTTGACGCAATTGCGGCAGAGCCATTCGACGCCAGTGTTGCTGATGTCGGCGCTGGGTGCCGAGGCCGACCGCATCAGCGGTTTCCGCCTCGGTGCCGATGACTATCTGCCCAAGCCGTTCAGCATGGCCGAGTTGCATGTGCGCATCGAAGCGATCCTGCGTCGGGTGGCGCTGGATCGGCGCCCGCCTGCGGTTACCGCTGCGGTGGTCAGCGGCGCCCTGCGTTTCGATGACGAACAGTGCGATGTGTTTTTCCGCGAGCAAGCGGCCGGGCTGACCCGCAGCGAATTCCGTCTGCTGGAAACCCTGCACCGCAACAACGAGGAGGTGCTGAGCAAGGCCTTCCTTTATCAGCACGTCCTGCAACGCGGCTTTGCGGCGCACGACCGCAGCCTCGACATGCACATCAGCCAGATCCGTCGCAAACTCAAAGCCATCGGTTACACCGAGCGCGAAGTGCGCACGGTGTGGGGCAAGGGCTACGTCTTGAGCGGCGCCGATGAAACTGTCTGAACTGCCGGGGCGGCATTCGCTGTTCTGGAAACTGGCGTGCCTGCTGGTGGCGTTCTGTCTGCTGATGATCTGGCTGAGCTGGTCGTGGGGCCGCTACATGGAGGAGCGCAATCAGTTTCTCTCCAGTGACGCGCGCAGCACCCTCAGCCGTTATGCCGCGCAAGCCGAACAGGCGTGGCAGCGCGGCGGGCGCAATGGCGTCGATGACTGGTTGCAGAGCATGGAATTGCGCGAGGCCAGTTGGGTCGGCGTGATCGGCGCTGATTTGCAGTCGCTGAGCAGCCAGCCGTTGAACGCGGCAGAGGTGCAGCACCTGACCTTTTTGCGCGGCCTCGACTGGCCGATCCACAAGAAGGGCCGACCTTGGCTGCGGGTACCGTTCCCTCAGGATCCGGCCGCCGGCATTCTGGTCATCGAGCTGCCTGAACGTTTTGTGCCAGGCAAGTACCGGGTGTTCTGGCGCGTCATTACCAACGGCGTGATTCCCGGGCTGTTCACCCTGTTGCTCTGTGTCGGCCTGTATCGCCTGCTGGTGGTGCCGCTGAACAACCTGCGCGAACAGGCCAACGCCTGGCGCGCCGACCAGTTGAATGTGCGCCTGTCGAGCGGCATCACCCAGCGCCCGGATGAACTCGGTGAGCTGGCGCGGGCCTTCGATTCCATGTCCGAGCGCCTGCAAAGCACAGTCGCCCTGCAACAGCAGTTGTTGCGCGACCTGTCTCACGAACTGCGCACGCCGCTGAGCCGCCTGCGCGTGGCCAGTGAAAGCGAACAGGGCCTGGCGCAATTGCGCGAACGCATCGGCCGCGAGGTCGACGGCATGCAGCGGCTGGTCGAAGACACCCTGCAACTGGCCTGGCTCGACACCGACCGCTCACCGTTGCCGGATGAAGCGATCCAGATTCAGGCGCTGTGGGAAATGCTCACCGACAACGCCTGCTATGAAAGCGGCTGGCCGAGTCTGCAACTGCAATGCTCGGTCGAGGCATCGTGCTGGGTGCGCGGCAACCTCAATACCCTGGCGCAGGCGCTGGAAAACATCCTGCGCAACGCCATTCGTCACTCGCCCGAGGGCGGGATTGTGCGTCTCGATGCACGGCGTGATGGCGAGTATTGGCATTTGTGGCTGGAGGATCAGGGCGGCGGCGTGGCTGACGAAGATCTGCAGCGAATCTTTTCGCCGTTCATTCGATTGGACGGATCGAGACCCGGAGATGGTGGCTTTGGCCTGGGCTTGAGCATTGCCCGCAACGCGGTGCAACGGCAGGGCGGGTTGCTCTGGGCGGAAAATACCGGGGCGGGGCTGCGGTTGAATTTGCGCTTGCTGGCGGATGATGGCGTCGCCCATGCGGACGCCTTCGCGAGCAGGCTCGCTCCCACAATGGCTGTGCATTCACCGCAGATCGCATAAGCAACATTCATCCCCTGTGGGAGCGAGCCTGCTCGCGAATTCCAAGCAGCACCACAAGAACTGAGTGTTGCGCAAATAAAAGTCGCACCACTGGCGCGACTTTTAGTTGCTTATTCCCATAAACCATAAGCACCGCACTTTGCGTGATATGGCCTGCGCGGGTTTGCCGGTATGATAGGCGCCCCCGCACGTCTGGATTGCGAATACGCCATGACCTTGCAGTACCCAACCATCGCCGATTGCGTCGGCAACACGCCGCTGGTGCGTTTGCAGCGCCTGCCCGGCGCCACCAGCAACACCCTTTTGCTCAAGCTCGAAGGGAACAACCCGGCGGGTTCGGTCAAGGACCGCCCGGCGTTGTCGATGATCACTCGCGCCGAGTTGCGCGGGCAGATCAATCCCGGCGATACGCTGATCGAGGCGACCTCCGGCAACACCGGCATCGCGCTGGCGATGGCCGCTGCGATCAAGGGTTACAAGATGATCCTGATCATGCCGGACAACTCCAGCGCCGAGCGTAAAGCGGCGATGACCGCTTACGGTGCCGAGCTGATCCTGGTGACTCAGGAAGAGGGCATGGAAGGCGCCCGCGATCTGGCCCAGCGTATGGAAGCCGAAGGCCGTGGCAAGGTGCTCGACCAGTTCGCCAATGGCGACAACCCTGAAGCGCACTACACCACCACCGGTCCGGAAATCTGGCGTCAGACCCAGGGCAGCATCACCCATTTCGTCAGTTCGATGGGCACCACCGGCACCATCATGGGCGTGTCACGCTACCTCAAAGAGCAGAGCGACAGCGTGCAGATCGTCGGCCTGCAACCGATGGAAGGCTCGGCCATTCCGGGCATCCGCCGCTGGCCGCAGGAATACCTGCCGAAGATCTATCAGGCTGACCGCGTTGACCGCATCGTCGACATGGCGCAAAGCGAAGCCGAAGACGTTACCCGGCGCCTGGCCCGCGAAGAAGGCATCTTCTGCGGCGTGTCCTCGGGCGGTGCGGTGGCAGGGATGCTGCGCTTGTCCAGAGAAGTTGAAAACGCGGTGATCGTCGCGATCATCTGCGACCGTGGCGACCGTTACCTGTCGACCGGCATTTTCGACGCGCCGAACTGATGGCCAAACACGAGAGAGGCCTGCGCTTCCAGCCCACCGGCGGCAGCAAGGCGCCACAGATCCCGACCGGCAAAAAGCAGCGCTTGAGTATCGAGCGCCTGGCCAATGACGGTCGCGGTATCGCGTTTTTCGAAGGCAAAACCTGGTTCGTCCTCGGCGCCCTTGCCGGTGAAGAGGTCGAAGCGCGGGTGCTCGGCGCCCACGGCAAAGTGGTCGAGGCGCGTACCGAGCGCGTGTTCACGGCCAGCGAATTGCGGCGCCCGGCAGCATGCCCACACTTCGGCCGCTGTGGCGGTTGCAGCGTTCAGCACTTGCCCCACGCTGAACAACTCGCCCTGAAACAGCGCATGCTCGCCGAGCAATTGTCGCGGGTGGCCGGTGTCGAACCTGAAGAGTGGGCGGCGCCGCTGACCGGCCCGGAATTCGGTTACCGTCGGCGCGCGCGGATCGCCGTGCGCTGGGACATGAAGGCAAAGAAACTCGAAGTAGGTTTCCGCGCCGCCGGCAGTCAGGACATCGTCGCGATCAGCGAATGCCCGGTGCTGGTACAGCCCTTGCAGCCGATCATGACCCGCTTGCCGGAGATGCTGCGGCGCCTGAGCAAACCGCAAGCGTTGGGCCATGTCGAGTTGTTCAGCGGCTCATCACTGGCGGTATTGCTGCGGCACATGGCGCCGTTGTCCGAAGCGGATCTGAGCATCCTCAAGGATTTCTGCCAGTTCCACGAGGCGCAGTTGTGGCTGCATGGCGAAGGTGAACCGCAACCGGTCGAGGCCGGTCAGAGCCTCGGTTATCGCCTGGAACAGTGGAATCTCGAGCTGGCTTATCGGCCGGGTGACTTCGTTCAGGTCAACGCCGGGGTCAACGAAGCGATGATCGCCCAGGCGCTGGACTGGCTGAAACCGACGGCTGAAGAACGCGTGCTCGACCTGTTTTGCGGGTTGGGAAATTTTGCGCTACCGCTGGCCAAAAGCGTCCCCGAAGTGGTGGCTGTGGAGGGCGTGCAGACCATGGTCGAGCGAGCCGCTGCCAACGCCGTCAGTAACAATTTGCATAACACAAAGTTTTTTCAAGCCGATTTATCCCAGCCTTTGAGCGATGCCCAGTGGATCGGAAACGGCTTTTCTGCGGTACTCTTGGACCCACCGCGTGACGGTGCTTTCGAGGTGGTGCGCAAGCTCGCGACCCTGGGTGCCAAACGGTTGGTATACGTGTCGTGCAACCCGGCCACGCTGGCGCGCGACACGCAGGAATTGATCAAGCAGGGCTACCGGTTAAAACGTGCCGGGATTCTCGATATGTTTCCTCAGACGGCACATGTCGAGGCCATGGCGTTATTTGAAGCGAGCCAGGACGGCTCGTCTGAATCCGTCTGATCTGTCCGCGCAGCGTTCGCCTGAGCCCCGCGAGCGCGAACGGACACTGAGGATCAGCGATTTGACGCATTGAATCTGCGTCGTAGGGAAGGTAAAGCAGCATGGTACAGGTGAGAGCACACCAGCCGATCAACACCGACGGCAGTATCAATCTCGAGGCCTGGCTCGATCACGCGGTCAGTGTCGATCTGGCACTGGATCGCGAGGCCTTGAAAGAAGCCTGCGAGTTCGCTCGCGAGGCCGAACAGCAGTCCAATGCGAAGAAGAACCTGTGGGCCGAAGGCTCCGGCAGTTTCAGCACTGGCCTTGAGATCGCCGAGATCCTCGCCGACCTCAAGCTCGATCAGGATTCACTGGTCGCCGCCGTGTTATATCGCGGCGTGCGCGAAGGCCAGATAGAGCTGGCGGCCATCGGCCAGCGCTTCGGTCCGGTAGTGGCCAAGCTGATCGACGGCGTGCAGCGCATGGCGGCCATCAGCGCCAGTCTCAGCCCACGGCAATCGATGGTCATGGGCACCCAAGGGCAGGTCGAGAACCTGCGCAAGATGCTCGTGGCCATGGTCGATGATGTGCGCGTTGCGCTGATCAAACTGGCCGAACGCACCTGCGCCATCCGTGCGGTGAAAACCGCCGACGATGAAAAGCGCAACCGCGTCGCTCGCGAAGTCTTCGACATCTATGCGCCGCTGGCCCATCGCCTCGGCATCGGTCACATCAAATGGGAGCTGGAGGACTTGTCCTTCCGCTATCTCGAACCCGATCAATACAAGCAGATCGCCAAGTTGCTCCACGAGCGGCGGCTGGATCGCGAGCGTTTCATCAGCGACGTGATGACCCAGCTCAAGGACGAACTGCAGGCCACCGGCGTCGACGCCGACATCAGCGGCCGGGCCAAACACATCTACTCGATCTGGCGCAAAATGCAGCGCAAGGGTCTGGAATTCAGCCAGATCTATGACGTTCGCGCGGTGCGCGTGCTGGTGCCGGAAATGCGCGACTGCTACACCGCGCTCGGCATCGTCCACACCCTGTGGCGGCACATCCCGAAAGAATTCGACGACTACATCGCCAACCCGAAAGAGAACGGCTACCGCTCGCTGCACACGGCGGTGATCGGTCCGGAAGGCAAGGTCCTCGAGGTGCAGATCCGCACCCATTCGATGCACGAAGAAGCCGAACTCGGCGTCTGCGCGCACTGGCGCTACAAGGGCACCGACGTCAAATCCGGCTCGAACCATTACGAAGAGAAAATTTCCTGGCTGCGTCAAGTGCTCGAATGGCACGAAGAGCTGGGTGACATCGGCGGTCTGGCCGAGCAGTTGCGCGTCGACATCGAGCCCGATCGGGTTTACATCTTCACTCCCGACGGTCACGCCATCGACTTGCCGAAAGGCGCGACGCCGCTGGATTTCGCCTATCGGGTGCACACCGAAATTGGCCACAACTGCCGGGGCGCGAAGATCAACGGCCGCATCGTGCCGCTGAACTACAGCCTGCAGACCGGCGAGCAGGTCGAGATCATAACCAGCAAGCACGGCACGCCGAGCCGCGACTGGCTGAACCCGAACCTCGGTTACGTCACCACCTCGCGCGCGCGGGCGAAGATCGTTCACTGGTTCAAATTGCAGGCTCGCGATCAGAACGTTGCGGCCGGTAAAACCCTGATCGAGCGCGAACTCAATCGCCTCGGCCTGCCGGCGGTGGATTTCGACAAGCTGGCCGAAAAGGCCAACATGAAAACCGCCGAAGACATGTTCGCCGCCCTCGGTGCCGGCGACCTGCGTCAGGCGCATCTGGTCAACCTTGCGCAGCAACTGGTCGAACCGGAGCGCGGCAACGAACAGTTGGAGCTGATCCCGCGCAAGGCCACCGGTTACAAACCGGGCAAGCGCGGCGATATCCAGATCCAGGGCGTCGGCAACCTGATGACGCAGATGGCCGGCTGCTGCCAGCCGCTGCCGGGCGATGCGATTGTCGGTTACATCACTCAGGGCCGTGGCGTGAGCATTCACCGCCAGGACTGCGCCTCGGTGCTGCAACTGGGCGGGCGCGAGCCGGAGCGGATCATTCAGGTCAGCTGGGGCCCGGTGCCGGTGCTCACCTATCCGGTGGACATCATCATCCGCGCCTACGACCGTTCCGGGCTGCTGCGTGACGTCTCGCAGGTGCTGCTCAACGAGCGCATCAACGTGCTGGCGGTCAACACCCGCTCGAACAAGGAAGACAACACTGCGCTGATGTCGCTGACCATCGAGATCCCCGGTCTGGATGCGCTGGGACGGCTGCTGGGGCGGATTTCGCAATTGCCGAACATCATCGAAACCCGGCGTAACCGTACCCCGTGATGCAATTGATTGTTCCCTGTGGGAGCGAGCCTGCTCGCGAAGAGGGCGTGTCAGTCGACATCTTTGTTGCAGACACAGCGCTTTCGCGAGCAGGCTCGCTCCCACAATGGTTTTGTGGTGAGACAGAAAAATGATGTACAGCCTCGAAGACCTGCTCCACCTGATGTCCCGCCTGCGTGATCCGCAGTTCGGCTGTCCTTGGGACATCAAGCAAACCTACGCGACCATCGTTCCGCACACCCTCGAAGAAGCCTACGAAGTGGCCGATGCCATCGAGCGTGGCGATCTCGACCATTTGCAGGGCGAGTTGGGTGATCTGCTGTTTCAGGTGGTGTATTACAGCCAGTTGGCCCAGGAAGAAGGGCGGTTCGAATTCGCCGGGGTGATCGACAGCATCACGCGTAAACTGATCCGCCGTCATCCGCATGTGTTCCCGACGGGTGACCTGTACGCGCCGCTCGACGTGCCGCGCTTGAGCGAAGAGCAGGTCAAGCAGCGCTGGGAAGAGATCAAGGCCGAAGAGCGCGCCGAGAAAGCCTCTGCGCCCGAGCAGTTGTCCTTGCTTGATGATGTGCCGGCCACCTTGCCGGCACTGTCGCGCTCAGCCAAGTTGCAGAAGCGCGCCGGGCAGGTCGGTTTCGACTGGCCGGATGCCTTGCCGGTCCTCGACAAGGTCCGCGAAGAGCTCGATGAAGTGCTCGAAGCCATGTCGGAAAATGATCCGGTGGCGGTGGCCGACGAGATCGGCGATCTGCTGTTTTCCGTGGTCAATCTGGCCCGGCATTTGAAGGTCGATCCGGAAACCGCCCTGCGCGGCGCCAATGGCAAGTTTGAAAGACGTTTCCGTTTTATCGAACAGGCATTGCGCGACACCCATCGTCCCATGGAAGATTGCACCCTCGAAGAGTTGGACGCCCTGTGGGGCGAAGCCAAACGCCAGGAAAAGAATGAGCCCAGCTGCGGCTGAGCCGTTGCCCAAGTGAGTAAGCATTGATGAGCCTTTCCCTTCGCGACCAGTTGCTCAAAGCAGGCCTGGTCAACCAAAAGCAGGCCAAGCAGGTCAGCAAAGACAAGCAGAAGCAACAACGCCTGGCCCACAAAGGCCAGGCCGAGCTGGACGATTCGCAGCAGCGCGCCGCCCAGGAAGCCATGGCCGAGAAGGTCAAGCGCGACCAGGAGCTGAACCGTCAGCAGCAGGAGAAGGCCGAGGCCAAGGCCCGCGCTGCGCAGGTCAAGCAGTTGATCGAAGTCTCCCGTCTGCCCAAGCTGACCACCGAGGACTACTACAACTTCGTCGACGACAAGAAGGTCAAGCGCATCTCGGTCAACACGCTGATGCGCAACAAGCTCAGCAGCGGTTCGCTGGCGATCGTGCACCACAACGGCGGCTATGAAGTGATTCCCCGTGAAGCGGCGCTGAAGATCCAGGAGCGCGACCCGCAGCGCATCGTTCAGCTCAACGTGCAGACCGAAGAGGTCAACGCTGAGGACGATCCGTACGCGGCGTACCAGATCCCTGACGATCTGATGTGGTAAATCCACGGCTGTAACAACGACGAACCCCGCTCATGGCGGGGTTTGTCGTTTTCAAATGCTGTGTTGTTTCAGGCGGACTTCAGTTCTCTTTGCTGTTCCTGCACTTCCAGTTCGGCCTTGTAGTTATGGGCATCTATTTCGTTGTGGAACATGCCGACCAGCAAGTCTTGTTGATGCACATCCCAGATACGGATGCCGGCGGCCAGGCCTTCGTGGGACATGTGTGAATCGTCGCGTTCAGTTACTTTTACAGTCATCTGCTAGCTCCAAATCTCAAGTTACTGCACCAAGGCGTGTGCAGGACTCTGTTATAGGATTTGTTAGTCAGCTAAGTAAACCGCCAATTGGCGCAAGGTGTTGTTGCGGATTTCGCAACAAAGCTGGAGGCCGCGTAAACCGCGACATTCGGTCGCAGGGCGGTAAGTTTCATGACAGAAGTTTCATCTCCAGAACGCTCTGGATCCCTGTCTTTGATCGTTCCCACGCTCCGCGTGGGAATGCCTCTGGGGACGCTCCGCGTCCAGTGACGCGGAGCGTCACGGGCTGCATTCCCACGCGGAGCGTGGGAACGATCAACAACACTGACCGGAAGTTTCCCGGCTGATTTCTGCAGACGAAAAAAAAACGCCCCGAACCAGTCGGGGCGTTTTCATGTGCGGCTCAGCGGTGGGGAATTACTTGCCTTCCCAGCGCTTCAGCACCAGCGTGGCGTTGGTGCCGCCAAAGCCGAAGCTGTTGCTCATCACGGTGTTGATGGTGGCGTTCTCGCGGGTCTTGGTCAGCACCGGCAGATCGGCCACTTCCGGGTCGAGCTCGTCGATGTTGGCGGAGCCGGCGATGAAGTTGCCTTCCATCATCAGCATGCAGTAGATCGCTTCGTGCACGCCGGCGGCGCCCAGGGAGTGACCGGACAGGCTCTTGGTCGAGCTGATCGCTGGAGCCTTGTCGCCGAACACTTCACGCACACCTTTCATTTCCGCGACGTCGCCGACCGGAGTCGAAGTGCCGTGGGTGTTCAGGTAGTCGATCGGGGTGTCGACGGTGGACAGCGCCTGCTGCATGCAGCGGATCGCGCCTTCGCCGCTCGGGGCGACCATGTCGTAGCCATCGGACGTTGCGCCGTAGCCAACGATCTCGGCGTAGATCTTCGCGCCACGGGCCAGAGCGTGTTCCAGCTCTTCGACGACAACCATGCCGCCGCCGCCAGCGATGACGAAACCGTCGCGGTCCTTGTCGTAGGCGCGGGAAGCTTGTTCCGGGGTGTCGTTGCGCTTGCTGGACAGAGCGCCCATCGCGTCGAACAGGAACGACTGGCTCCAGTGCTCTTCTTCACCGCCACCGGCGAAGACGATGTCCTGCTTGCCCATCTGGATCTGTTCCATGGCGGTACCGATGCAGTGAGCACTGGTGGCGCAGGCAGAAGCGATGGAGTAGTTCAGGCCCTTGATCTTGAACGGCGTGGCCAGGCAAGCGGAAACGGTGCTGCTCATGGTCCGCGTTACACGGTACGGGCCAACGCGCTTCACGCCTTTCTCACGGAGGATGTCCAGCGCTTCCATCTGGTTCAGCGTGGAGGCACCGCCGGAACCGGCGATCAGGCCGGTACGCGGGTTGGACACCTGCTCTTCGGTCAGGCCGGAGTCAGTGATGGCGTCTTTCATGGCCAGGTAGGCGTAAGCCGCTGCATGGCCGACGAAGCGATAGATCTTGCGATCGATCAGCTCTTCAAGGTTGAGGTCGATGGAGCCGGAAACCTGGCTACGCAGACCCATTTCAGCATATTCCGGGTTGAACCGGATGCCAGGGCGGCTTGCACGCAGGTTAGCGGAGACGGTCTCTTTGTCATTGCCCAGGCACGAAACGATGCCCAGACCAGTGATAACGACGCGGCGCATGCGAATAACCCTTAGAAGTTGTCAGTGGAGGTGAACACGCCGACGCGCAGGCCTTCGGCGGTGTAGATTTCGCGTCCGTCGACACTGACCGAACCATCGGCGATGGCCATGTTCAGCTTGCCCTTGAGGACGCGTTTGATATGAATGTTGTAAGTGACTTTCTTCGCGGTCGGCAGCACCTGACCGAAGAATTTCACTTCGCCCGAACCCAGCGCACGGCCGCGGCCCGGCAGGCCTTGCCAGCCCAGGAAGAAGCCGACCAGTTGCCACATGGCATCCAGACCCAGGCAGCCCGGCATCACCGGATCGCCTTCGAAATGGCAGGCGAAGAACCACAGGTCAGGGTTGATATCCAGCTCGGCGACCAATTCACCTTTGCCGTACTTGCCGCCTTCTTCGCTGATATGGGTGATGCGATCCACCATCAGCATGTTCGGGGCGGGCAGTTGCGCGTTACCTGGGCCGAACAGCTCACCGCGACTGCAGCGCAGCAGGTCTTCCCGAGTAAAGGCGTTTTGTTTGGTCATGCGAGCTCCTCAATAATCCCATGCGGCAGGTGGGGCAGATCTTCCCGACCGTTCAAGGCGTTCATGCCTCGAACCGGCAGCCTACTCATAGACTATTGCGTTGTGGTGAAAGTCACAGCACCAAGGACATGAATGTACACTTGTGCACTGAAATTTTTAATCAAGCCCCTTTTGGGGCTCGTTCGGGTGCCTAAGACTGCCGCACTTTCGCTTTTCACGCCAGTCGCAGATGGTCGAAAGGCCCACACTACGACACCCAGCGCTGCAAAATCTGCTGCAGGTCATTGCGTTTGAACGGCTTGGCCAGGTAATCGTTCATCCCCGCCGCCAGACAGGTTTCGCGATCGCCCTGCAAGGCGTTGGCGGTCAGCGCGATGATCGGCACATCGCGGCGTCCGGGCAGGTCGCGGATCTGCCGCGTGGCCTCGTAGCCGTCGATGATCGGCAGCCGGCAATCCATCAGAATCACTTCGAATTCGCCACCCTCGGCACTGCGCACCGCCTGCGCGCCATCGGTCGCCACGCTGACGGCAAAGCCGAGGCTGCGCAGCATCGCTTCGATCACGGTCTGGTTGACCGGATTGTCTTCGACCAGCAACACATGGCGTCCCTCGCCCTGACCACTGCCGTTCAGGGTGCGCGGCGCGGCCAGCGCTGGCATTGCCTGCTTATAGAGCGCCAATGGAATTTCCAGAGTGAATACCGAACCGCGTCCTTCCTCACTCTGCGCGCGCAACGTGCCGCCCATGCGTTCGGCAAGGGTCCGCGCGATCGGCAGACCAAGCCCGGTGCCACCGTAACGACGGGAGATCGAACTGTCGGCCTGCTGGAAGGCATTGAACATCAGCTCCAGACTCTCCGAAGAAATGCCGATGCCGCTGTCGCGCACCGAGCAGGTGAACCACAGCAGGTCATGGTCCAGCGACTGCCATTGCGCCTCGATGCTCACTCGGCCCTGCTCGGTGAACTTCAAGGCATTGCCGACCAGATTGACCAGAATCTGCCGGATCCGCGTCGGATCGCCCTGCACCTGCAAGCCGCGCATGTCGTCGGGAATGCGCAGATTCAGCGCCAGGCCTCGCTGCACCGCGCTGTGCTGGAACGACTGCGCGCAGGCGCCGATCAGCTCGGCGAGATTGAACGGGATGTGCTCAAGCTCCAGCTCCGAACGTTCGATCCGCGAGAAGTCGAGAATGTCATTGATGACCTTGAGCAAGTGCTCGGTCGACTCCGAAGCGAGTGCGGCGTATTCGACCTGCTCCTCGGTCATCTCGGTGGTTTCGAGCAATTGCAACATGCCCAGCACACCGTTCATGGGGGTGCGCAGTTCATGGCTCATCATCGCCAGAAAATCCGATTTGGCGTTGTTGGCCTTTTCCGCTTCTTCGCGGGTCTGGATCAGTTGCGCCATCGCCTGCTGCTGTTCGCGGCTGGCCTGTTCCAGCGCCTGAGCAAGGTTATTGATGTGTTGCGACAGCGCACCCAGTTCAGTGTCATCGACAATCGGCAGCGGGGTTTTGTAATCGCCTTCCTGAATCGCCTTGACCGCATCGCCGATGTCGCGGATCGGCTGCGACAGACTGCCGGCCAAACGGCGGGCGACGACGAAGGTGAAGAGCAGGGCGAACAGCGCGAGAATCCCGGCCTTGAACAGGATCTCCTGCTGGCGCTGACTGAAAGCGTCATTGGACAGCCCGACGATCACTCGCCCCAGATAATCCTCGCCGGCGGTGCTGTTGCTGACCTTGCCGTCCTGGAAGAAGTCGTTGTGTAAGGCGATCCGCTGCAAACGCACTGGCGCCTGGAACACTTCAACCTGATGCGGGCGGCTGTGGCTGTCGGCCGGTTGTTCGACATACACCAGAATCCGGTTGGCGCTGTCCTGCACTTCGAGAAAACGCACGTTGGGCGTGGCCAGTGTCGCCTTGAGCAGGCTTTCCAGCACTTCGTTGTTGCCGGAGATCACCCCGTATTCCGTGGCAGGCGCCAGTTGGTTGGCAATCAACTGGCCAGTGTGGTTCAGCTCCTGACGCAAGTCCTGGATGCGCACGAAGGTAAAGAAGCTGATCAACAGCAACGTCAGCAACAGCGCCGGCCCGAGGCTGATCAGCTGCGTGCGGGTGTTGATGTCCCAACGACGACGAAAACTCATGGGCGGCGCTCTCCTTCGGCCAAGGCACTGGCGACAGATGCTTCATTCAGCGGTTCGATGCCTAAAGAACGAGCCACCTGCGCATTACTTGAGACTTTGAAACGAGCGGGGTAAAGCGTTCGCGGCCATGCGCTGGTGGGCTGATCGAGCAAATGGTCGAGAATCGCCAGCCAGTCGCTCTGGTCGCTGTAGGTACTGGCGAGGCTGCCAGCGCGAACGAATGCAATGTTGGGGCCGATCAGCGCAACCTGACGCGAGTAGCTGCTGAGCAAGAGGTTTTTCGCCGTTTGCGAGTTGTACAGATCGGGGTCGTCGAGGCCGAGCAGCACATCGCTGCGTTTCAGCACCGCTTGCAGCGGACGGCTGTCGTGGATGTTGTCCCAGCGCTGGCTGACAATCTCCAGGTTCAGCGGCCGCGCAGCCGCGCGCAATTCGTCAATGAGGAATTCGCCGTGCTCATCGAACAGCACGCCGACCCGCCGCGCCTGCGGCAAGATCCGCCGGATCAGTTGCAATTGCCGGCTCAGCGGCGGGTCGCTCCAGAGCAGGCTCAGGCGCGCCGGTTGGGCATCGGCGAAACGCTGGCGCGCCTGCAAGCGACTGATGCGCAACACCAGCGTCGACGGGCCTTGTGAGTCTTGCAGACGCCAGTCGAGGCTGGGCAGATCGAGCAGGATCAAGCGCAGACTGGTCGGTAATTTGCCCGGTGCCGGCAAACTCGCCAGCGGCTGGAACCGCACGTTGTCGGTCGGGCGCAGTTCACTCAGCGCTTGCACGAAGGCCTGCACGCCGGGGCTTTCCTCGGCGCCGGTCAATAGAATGTCCGCCGCTTGCACCGCGACGCCGTGCAGCCACGCAGTCATGAACAGGCAGAGCCCGGCCAGCCAGTGGCCCAGGGTGGGCGTCTTCCGTGACGGGCCGGTGCGCATCCTAGAACTCCAGCTCGGCACTGAAATACATCACCCGGCGTTCATCGTAATTATTGTCGACGAAGGTGTTCGGCTGATGATCGAGGCGCTGTTGCAGCACGCCGGCCAATTGCAGCTGAGCTTTGCCAATGGCGATGCGTTTGGCGATGCGCGTGTCGACGCGTTCGAAGCGATAGCCGTTGAGCGCGTTGTCGCCGTAATAGAAGAGGGCGCTGTTCCAGCCATGGCCCCAATTGCGCAGCCAACCGGCGGAACCGCTGTTGCGCGAGGTCAACTGCTGGTCCAGCGGATTGCTCGCCTCGGCGTCGACGAAGGCGTAGGTCAAACGCAAACGGTCGGCGCTGCTGAGGCGCCAGTCGAGTTGCGTTTCGGTGCCGCGAAAGCGCGAGCTGTTGGCGTTGCTGGCGATGTACTGATTGTTGCGCAGCGGTTCGCTGATCATCCCGGTGATTTCGTCGTAGAACAGCTTCACGTCGACGGCCAGTCCGAGTTCGGCGAAGTAACCGTTGTAGCCCAACTCGCGCGAGCGCATGTGTTCCTGATCGAGATCACCGGGGCCACGGGTCTTGACGAAATAGCGCGCCGACGACTGGCCGTAGGCCGAGGGTCGCAGGTTGCTGACCTGATAGCTCCAGTTGACGTTGTTCTCGAACATGTCCGGCGAGCGGATCGCTTCCGAGTACACCGCGCGCAGGCCATGACGCGGGTTGATCAGGTAGTTGACCGCGAAGCGCGGGGTCAGCGAACTGCCGATCAGTTGCGTGTCTTCGAACATCGCTCCGCCCTGCACCAGCCAGTGCTCGGTGGCGCGCCATTCCAGTTGGCCGAAGGCGCGCCAGGTGGTGTCGTCGAGGGTGCCGTTGAAATAGGTCTCGGAATCGGCGCGGTCGTAGCGGTAGTTGAGGCCGCTGACCAGTCGCAGGCTGTCGGACAGGCTGAGGGTGTCCTGCAGTTCGAGGTCGTAGCGCGATTCGCGGGCGCTCTGGTCGATATCGCCGCACAAGGTCCGGCTGGCGCCGTTGCGCCATTGCTCGAGCACTTGATTGGCCAGCGCCATTTCCTGCGGCGTGCCGGGTGCCGCGCCGGGGCCGGTGAACTGGTTGATGTTGCGCGCCAGCCGTTCGGTGTAATTCGGGTTGAGCTGCCACAGCTGCGCCAGCTCGGGGCTGAACGACACCTCGGCATCGCAGGCGCGCCAGACTTGCTGTCGATCCCAGTGCTGCGCCGAACCTTGCACATAAAGGCTGTGTTCGGGGTTGATATCGAGGTTCCAGCGCACCGAACCGGCGTAATCCTTGGCCACCACGTCGGAATTGTTCCCGGCGTCGGTAATCCCCGAGAACACCGGGCGGTAGGTATAAGGTCGCTGATTGCTGCCGTCCTTGGCGTTGAGCTGCCAGTCGAGGCTTTGCCCTTCATTGAGGTCGTGGCTGACCGCCAGGCTCAGACGATTCAAGCGTCGACTGTCGCGATAATCGGCGCCGTTGCGGTCGCTGTCGAAACCGTCGTCTTCCTGGCCGGACAGCGACAGGCGCAGATCACCGCCGTCCCAACCGGTGCCCTGACTGGCATAAAAGTCGTTGATGCCACGCTGGCCGCGCGTGATCTTCAAACGCGTGCCATGGCTGTCGGCCGGGTGGCGGGTGATGATGTTGATCACCGCCATCAGCGCGTTGGCGCCGTAGCTGACGGTGTTCGGGCCGCGAAACACCTCGATCCGGTCAATGTCTTCCATCGCTACCGGAATATCGCTCCAGTCCACCGTCGCCAGGCCGGCGCGGTACACCGAGCGACCGTCGATCAACACCTGCATGCGCCGTGCTTCGCTGGCGTTGGTGCCGTGGTAATTCACCGCCGGCTGATTGCCGTTGATGCTGCCAACCATCATCCCCGGCACCAGTCGCAGCAGCTCGCTGATGTTGCGGGCACCGCTGGCGCTGATCAGTTCGCTGTCGAGAACGGTCATGCTCCCCGGTACTTCGGCCGGGGTCTGCTTCAGCCGCGTGGCCGTGAGCACCTGCGGCAGCGTCTGGCTGTCGACGAACAGATCGTCCGCCAGCACCAGCGGGCTGAACAGCAGCGCCAGGAGCAGCGGCGAGCGCGGGGGAGGAGGGCCAGAAAACACGACACAGCCTGCAGAGAGAAGAATTGGCGCGCATGTTAACCGAGGGCGGCGACTTTTCCAGTGACGTTACAGGCATTTTCCTAGGTTTTATTGGTCTTCTTCCTACAAATGTCGGTAATTGTTGCTGGGGCTGGCCGCCACCGGGTCGCCCCGTATAATGCCCGGCATCGCCACTGGTATGGATTAACGGATTGCATATGACTGAACAGCGCCCGATTGCGGTCCTGGGAGGCGGAAGTTTTGGTACCGCCGTGGCCAATCTGCTGGCCGAGAACGGCCATCAAGTCCTTCAGTGGATGCGTGACCCCGAGCAGGCCGAGGCCATCCGGGTCAATCGCGAAAACCCGCGTTATCTCAAAGGCATCAAGATTCTCCCGGGCGTGACCGCCGTCACCGACCTGCAAGCCACTCTCGATGCCTGCGATCTGTGCTTTGTCGCGCTGCCATCCAGCGCCTTGCGCACGGTACTCGCCGCCCACGCCGAGCGCTTGAGCGGCAAGATGCTGGTCAGCCTGACCAAAGGCATCGAAGCGCAGACCTTCAAGCTGATGAGCCAGATTCTCGAAGAGATCGCCCCGCAGGCGCGCATCGGCGTGTTGTCCGGTCCGAACCTGGCGCGGGAAATCGCCGAGCACGCACTGACCGCCACGGTGGTCGCCAGCGAAGACGAAGAATTGTGCAAAGCGGTGCAAGCCGCCCTGCACGGTCGTACCTTCCGCGTCTACGCCAGCGCCGACCGTTTCGGTGTCGAGCTGGGCGGGGCGTTGAAGAACGTCTACGCGATCATCGCCGGCATGGCGGTGGCGCTGGAGATGGGCGAAAACACCAAGAGCATGCTGATCACTCGCGCCTTGGCCGAGATGACCCGCTTTGCGGTGAATCAGGGCGCCAACCCGATGACCTTCCTTGGTCTGGCCGGGGTCGGCGATCTGATCGTCACCTGTTCGTCACCCAAGAGCCGCAACTACCAGGTCGGCTTCGCCCTCGGTCAAGGCTTGAGCCTCGACGAAGCGGTGTCGCGTCTTGGCGAGGTCGCCGAAGGGGTCAACACCCTCAAGGTGCTCAAGGCCAAGTCCCAGGAAGTCGGCGTGTACATGCCGCTGGTCGCCGGGCTGCACGCGATCCTGTTCGAAGGACGCACGCTGGAGCAGGTGATCGGTCTACTGATGCGTGCCGAGCCGAAAACCGACGTCGACTTTATTTCCACCAGCGGTTTCAACTGATTCAGCTGTTACACGGACAGGAAGCAAGCCATGAACGATCCGAAAAGCGAAACCCAGTACGAATCCATCCTCCTGCGGGTGCTGTGGATGATCGTTTATCTGCTGGTCTGGCAAGTCGCGCAGTTCATCCTCGGCGCGGTGGTATTGGTGCAACTGATCTACCGCCTGATTTATGGCGCACCGAGCGCCAGCCTGATGAGTTTCGGCGACAGCCTCAGCCAGTTCCTCGCGCAGATCGGCCGCTTCGGCACGTTCCACAGTGACCAGAAGCCTTGGCCGTTCGCCGACTGGCCAGCGCCGCACACCCCGGAAGGGGAAGCGCCGCACACCGTCGCCCCGGCCGCGCATCCGGTGCGCGATGAGGAGCCCAAACTATGAAACTGTGGGTATTGCGTCATGGTGAGGCGGTGCCTCACGGCTCGAAAATCGATTCCGAGCGCGAGCTGACCGAGCATGGTCGTAAAGAAGTTCTGCGCAGCGCGGCGCATCTGATGGGCCAGCCGCTGACGGCGATCTACGCCAGCCCTTATCTGCGCGCGCAGCAAACCGCGCAGATCGTGCGCCAGGCGCTGGGGTTCGAGCCGGAGATCCGTACGGTCGAGTGGCTGACGCCGGAGAGCGATCCGGACAAGGTCGCCGAGCAATTGGTCGCGGTGAGCAATGTGCTGCTGGTCAGCCACAACCCGTTGGTGGGCGATCTGCTCAGCTATCTGCAGCACGGCGCCGGGCATCCGTCGGAGAAGGTCAGTACAGCGGGGCTGGCGGAGCTTGAGCACAGCGAACTGCTGATTGGCTCGATGAAGCTCAACAGTCTCAAGCACCCTTAACGCCATATCCCTGTGGGAGCGAGCCTGCTCGCGAAGGCGGCGTGTCATTCACCCTTTTTGGGGCTGACATACTGCATTCGCGAGCAGGCTCGCTCCCACATTGATTTCTGCCAATCCGTGAAATTATTTGTTTGAAAATCAACCAAGCACTTGCTTGGTTGACTACGCTTGCTCCAGACCAAAAAAACAGGAGCGAGTCGCATGTCTGCCGCCTTCCGTTTGCCGCTGGACGTGTTCTACGAACGGGAAGCCCGGCACCCGCGCCAGCGCTTTCTGGTGCAGCCCATCGGCGGTGGTCAGGTGGAGACGCTGACGTGGGCCGATGTCGGCCATCAGGCCCGCTGCGCCGCGCACTGGTTGCGCGCGCTGGAGCTGCCGCCCGGCAGCCACATCGCCCTGATCTCGAAAAACTGCGCGCACTGGATCATCGCCGATCTGGCGATCTGGATGGCCGGACATGTGTCGGTGCCGCTGTACCCCAATCTCACCGCTGAATCCGTTGCGCAAGTGCTGACTCACTCGGAAAGTGCGCTGGCGTTCATCGGCAAACTGGATGACTGGGCGGGCATGTCGCAGGGCGTGCCGGCGGGCCTGCCGACCATCAGCCTGCCACTGCATCCGCCAGGCGAGTTCGATTACAGCTGGGCGGACCTGCAGAGCTGTTCGCCAATCCAGGACGATCCACGTCCCGCCGCCGAGCAATTGGCGACAATCATCTACACCTCCGGTACTACCGGCCTGCCCAAAGGCGTGATGCACAGTTTCGCCAATCTCGGTTTCGCCACCAGTCGTGGCACGCAGCTGTTCGGGCTCAACGAGAACGATCGGCTGCTGTCGTATCTACCGCTGTGCCACGTTGCCGAGCGCATGTTTGTCGAATTGGCCTCGATCTACACCGGACAGACCGTGTTCTTCGCCGAAAGCCTCGAGACTTTCATCACCGATCTGCAGCGCGCGCGGCCTACGGCAATGTTCGGCGTGCCGCGTATCTGGACCAAATTCCAGATGGGTGTGTACAGCAAGATCCCGGCGCAGCGTCTGGACTTCCTCCTCGGGTTGCCCTTCATCGGCAAGCGGGTCGGGCACAAAGTGCTGGCCGGGCTCGGCCTGGATGCCTTGCGCGTAGCGTTGTCCGGTGCCGCGCCGGTGCCGCAGACCTTGCTCGCCTGGTATCAGAAACTTGGCCTCGATGTGCTGGAGGTGTACGGCATGACCGAGGGCTGCGGCTATTCGCATATCTGCCTGCCGGGGCGATACAAACAGGGCTGGATCGGCCAGCCGTGCCCGGAAGTCGAGGTGCGCATCGATGAGTCCGGCGAAGTGCAGGTGCGCAGCCAGGCCAACATGCTCGGCTATTTCAAGGAACCGCAGAAAACCGCCGAGACGCTGACCGCAGACGGCTTTCTGCGCACCGGCGACAAGGGTGAGCAGGACAGCGAAGGGCGCCTGCGCCTGACCGGGCGACTCAAGGAAATCTTCAAGACCAGCAAAGGCAAATACGTCGCGCCGGCACCGATCGAAAACCGTCTGGCCGTGCATTCACGCATCGAACAAGTGTGCGTGGTCGGCGATGGCCTGAGTGCACCGCTGGGGTTGTGCGTGCTGTCCACCGTCAATCAGCAAGAGCCTCGAGCCAGTCTGCACGCGAGCCTGGAAAAGCTGCTGGAAGAGGTCAATGCCGCCCTCGACAAGCACGAACGCCTGCGCCGGCTGGTGGTGGTCAAGGACAACTGGGCGGTGGATAACGGCTTCCTCACGCCGACCCTGAAAATCAAACGCAACGTCATCGAAGACCGCTACGGCGCACGCTTCGAAGAATGGAGCGCGCGCAGCGAGGCGGTGCTGTGGCAGGATTGAGCATCGATTACAACAACAAAGGAAGTCTGCGATGAGCTTGTGGCGTACTACTCCCGACATCGAACAGTTGAACGCAATCCAGAAGAACACCATCGGCGAAGTGCTGGATATTCGCTTCGAAGCCTTCGACGAACAGTCGCTGACCGCGAGCATGGTCATCGACCATCGCACCCACCAGCCTTACGGCCTGCTGCATGGCGGCGCATCGGTGGTGCTGGCGGAAACCGTGGGTTCGATGGCCAGTTATCTGTGCATCGATGCCAGTAAATTCTATTGCGTAGGCCTGGAGATCAACGCCAATCACTTGCGCGGTTTGCGCAGTGGGCGGGTGACGGCGGTGGCCACGCCGATCCATATCGGGCGCACCACGCATGTCTGGGACATCCGATTGACCAGCGATGAAGGCAAGGCCAGTTGCGTATCGCGCCTGACCATGGCGGTGGTGCCGCTGGGGGAACAGCCGCCGCTGCGTTGACATCTATCGGGTTCCGTCAGGTCGAGCCCTCACCCCAGCCCTCTCCCAGAGGGAGAGGGGGCCTACCGTGTGGTTTTCGCGATCCTCGTCGACCTGATAATTCGAGTCGAGCTCAGGTCCCGGACACTCCCCCGATCTGCTCCCTTTCCCCCTCGCCCCCTTGGGGGAGAGGGCTGGGGTGAGGGGGCAGCGGTCTCGCTGATGCACAACACCCTGACCGGACTGTCATCATTCCTGGCACTTACAGTCATTGCTGCGACGCCGGCTCTTGCGGACAATCAACGCCACGATTCCCGCTCATGGATTTGCCCGCATGTCGCAACCGATCTTTTTCGCCCACGCCAACGGCTTCCCCTCGGGGACCTATGGCAAGTTGTTCGCGGCGCTGGCGCCGGAGTATCGGGTCGCGCATCTGGAGCAGCACGCCCATGACCCGCGTTTTCCGGCGGACGACAACTGGTACAACCTGGTCGATGAACTGATCCATCACCTGGAGCAGCAGGAACAGCCGGTATGGGGCGTCGGCCATTCCTTTGGCGGTCTGCTGCACTTGCACGCGGCGTTGCGCTGTCCCGAGCTGTATCGCGGCGTGGTGATGCTCGACTCGCCGGTGCTGACCCGCACCGATCAGTGGGTGATTCGCGCGGCCAAGCGTTTTGGTTTCATCGACCGGCTGACCCCGGCCGGGCGCACCCTCGGACGCCGTGAAGAGTTCGCCGATCTCGACAGTGCACGCAGTTACTTTTCCGGCAAAACCCTGTTTCGCGGCTTCGACCCGGAATGCTTCGATGCCTACCTGCAACACGGTTTGCATCAGGTCGACGACAAGCTGCGTCTGCGTTTCGACCCAGCCACGGAAATCAGCATTTATCGCGGCGTGCCGCACACCAGTCCGGGGCGCACCCGCCAGTTGCAGGTGCCGCTGGCCATCGTGCGCGGGCACAAGAGCCGGGTGGTCATGCGCCATCACACACGTTTCGTCTCGCGCCTGCCCCAGGGCGAGGCGCTGAGCATGCCCGGCGGGCACATGTTTCCGCTGGAGCGCCCGCAGGACACGGCTCGGCTGCTCAAGAATCTGTTCATGCGCTGGGAACAGCGGCAGAACAAGGATTGCGCATGAGCCCGACCTGCGAAGAAGTGCGCCTGAACCTGCCGCATATCGAGTTGGCCGCGCATCTGTTCGGCCCCGAGGACGGCTTGCCGGTGATCGCGTTGCACGGTTGGCTCGACAACGCCAACAGCTTCGCGCGGCTGGCGCCGAAGCTCCACGGTTTGCGTATCGTCGCGCTGGACATGGTCGGCCACGGTCATTCCGCTCATCGGCCCAACGGCGCCGGTTATGCCCTGTGGGACTACGCCCATGATGTGCTGCAAGTCGCCGAGCAGCTGGGCTGGAAGCGTTTCGGCCTGCTCGGACATTCAATGGGCGCGATTGTCTCGATGGTGCTGGCCGGTTCGCTGCCTGAACGCATCAGCCATCTGGCGCTAATTGATGGCGTGATTCCTCCGACAGACAAAGGCGAAAACGCCGCCGAGCGCATGGGCATGGCCCTGCAGGCGCAACTCGATCTGCGGGAAAAGCGCAAACCGGTCTATACCACCCTCGAGCGTGCCATCGAGGCGCGGATGAAGGGCCTGGTGGCAGTCAGTCGCGAGGCCGCCGAACTGTTGGCCCAGCGCGGTTTGATGCCGGTCCCCGGCGGTTACACCTGGCGCACCGACAATCGCCTGACCCTGCCATCGCCGCTGCGCCTGACGGAAGAACAGGCAATGGCGTTTGCCTCGCGCGTCAGTTGCCCGGCGCATCTGGTAGTCGCGGCGGATGGCATGCTGGCCAGGCATCCTGAGTTGCTCCAGCGTCTACCCTTCAGTCACGAACAGTTGCCGGGCGGGCATCATCTGCACCTGAATGACGAGGCTGGCGCAGGTCTTGTAGCAGACTGTTTCAATCGCTTCTTCGCCATGCCTTGACTTGCTACCGGCAACTGCCGAGGCTGGGCGGGTTGAAACAGGAGACAAACTTGATGGATTTCTATACCGCTGCGACCCCGACCCGCCCAGCTATGACCGTCCGGTGAGCCTGACTATGCGGCCACTCAGTCTTTTCGCGCTGTGCTGCTTCAGCTCCTTGTCCTTCGCTGCCGATGTGCCGGGCAGCCGGGATCTGCAAATCGTGCCGCGTCTGGCCGACGCACAGATCGTCGACTATCGCCCGGCGGCCGAGCTGGAGCGCATCTACCCGCTGGGCTCGATCCGCAAGATCAGCGGCCAGTTGCGCTTCGACGGTCAGGTCACCGCCCGTGGCCAGACCACCTCGGTGACTTACGAGTTGCCGCCGGAACATTCCGCCACCGAAGCCTTCACCGCCGCCCGCGAAGCCCTGCAACAGCAGGACGCCGAGTTGCTGTTCTGGTGCCAGGCCCGCGATTGCGGCGAAAGCAGCCTGTGGGCCAACGAGGTGTTCGGCAACGCCAAGCTGTATGGCGCTGACGAGCAGCAGGCTTATCTGTTGCTCCGGCTGGCGGCGCCAAAGGACAACACGCTGGTGGCGCTCTACAGCATCACTCGCGGCAATCGCAAAGCCTATCTGCATGTCGAACAGTTCGAGGCGACTGCGCCGTTGGGCGAGTTGTTGCCGACCTCGGCGACCCTGCTGCGCCAGTTGAAAAGCACTGGTGAGCTGGATTTCCCGAAACTGGTCGAGGAGCCGGATGCCACCTGGTTGCGCCTGATTTCCCGTGGCCTGAATCTCGACACGACCTTGCGGGTCACGGTTTCCGGGCCCAAGGCCGAAGCCTGGCGCCAGGCGTTGATCACTCAGGGGGTGCGGGCGGCCCGGATGGAAACCGGCAATCTCGAAGGCTCTGGCCTGCGCATCGACCTGTTGCGATAAGCTGTGCCGGGCGAGCATGCACGCAGTGTTCGCCTACTCTTTCGCTGACTGACTTTGCCGAGACTTCCCATGCTCAATAACGATCGCCTGCTGGTGCAGATTCTGCTGCTGGTGTTATTCGGTGCCAGCCTGTGGGTGATGGCGCCGTTCTGGTCGGCGCTGTTCTGGGGCGCGGTGCTGGCGTTCGCCAGTTGGCCGCTGATGCGTTTGTTGACCCGCGCGCTCAATGGCCGCGAATCGCTGGCCGCGTTGATCCTGACACTGGGCTGGATGTTGCTGGTGGCGGCGCCGCTGGTGTGGCTGGGCTTCAATCTTGCCGATCATGTGCGCGATGCCACGGCATTCATCAAGGATGTGCAGGTCGACGGCTTGCCGGAAGCGCCCACCTGGCTTGGCAGCGTGCCTTTGGTTGGTGAGCGACTGGTGGCGATGTGGGACAGCATCGATCAGCAGGGCGCGGCGTTGATGGTCTCGATCAAGCCGTATCTGGGCCAGGTCGGTAACTGGCTGCTGGCGCGCAGTGCGCAGATCGGCGGCGGGATTCTCGAGCTGACGCTGAGCCTGGTGTTCGTGTTCTTTTTCTACCGTGACGGGCCACGACTGGCGGCGTTTGTGCACAGTCTGTTGCAGCGCTTGATTGGCGATCGTGCCGGTTATTACATCGAATTGGTGGCGGGCACGGTGCAGCGGGTGGTCAACGGTGTGATTGGTACGGCGGCGGCGCAGGCGGTGCTGGCGTTGATCGGCTTTTTCATTGCCGGGGTCCCTGGGGCGCTGGTGCTGGGGATCGTCACGTTTATGCTGAGTCTGATTCCGATGGGGCCACCGCTGGTGTGGGTGCCGGCCACGGCTTGGCTGGTGTGGAAGGGTGAGTACGGGATGGCGATCTTTCTCGGGATCTGGGGGACGTTCATCATCAGTGGCGTGGACAATGTGCTCAAGCCGTATCTGATCAGCCGTGGCGGTAATCTGCCGTTGGTGATTGTGTTGCTCGGGGTGTTTGGCGGGTTGATTGCGTTTGGCTTTATCGGGTTGTTTATTGGGCCTACGTTGTTGGCGGTGGCTTATAGTTTGTTGACGGATTGGAGTAAGAGTCAGGCTCGGGTCTAGGGGGGCTTGGCGGCCTTTGGGCCGACCATGCTCTTGGGGTTTTGGGTGTATATCCGTTTCTGCGGGTGTTGCGGATTACGGTTCCGCCCTTACGGCGGGTCACCTTTTTCAAACGCCAAAAAGGTAACCCAAAAGGCTTGCTCCTCCGTTCGGCCCTCGCAGGCTCGGGTCCCTTCGCTGCGGGATCGATCCGGGCGCAGCGGCTACGGTTTGCTTCGCTGCACCTCCTTCCGCTGTGTCTGGCTGCG
>NZ_JBAWKM010000005.1:0-277628 GCF_037095675.1 Pseudomonas sp. CCNWLW23
GCTCATTGCTTGGCGCGACATAGTCCTGACGATTCAACTCGGGATCGGGCGCTGGCAAGGCGCGGCGGTCGAGTTTGCCGTTGGCGGTCAGCGGCATGCTTGCCAGCAGCATCAGCTGGGTCGGCACCATGTAGTCCGGCAGTTGCGCCTTGAGGTGCGACTTGAGCGCTTCGCGCAGTTCAGCCTGTTGCGCTTCGCCTTGCCCGGCGACATCGGTAACGAGATAACCCACCAACTGCTTGCCACTCGGCGCATCCAGCGCCAGCACCACCGCTTCGCGGATCGAAGGGTGATCGAGCAGGCGCGTTTCGATTTCGCCCAGTTCGATGCGGAAACCACGGATTTTCACTTGATGGTCGATCCGCCCCAGATACTCGACCAGACCATCGGCACGCTGGCGCACCAGGTCGCCGGTGCGATACATGCGCCCACCATCAGCGGCAAACGGGTCAGCGACAAAACGCTCGGCGCTGATGCCCGGACGGTCGTGATAGGCCTGCGCCAGACCGGCGCCGCCGACAAACAATTCACCGGTCGCGCCTTGCGGCACCAAGGCCAGATCGGCGTCGAGAATGTAGGCGACCCGCGACCCGATCACGCTACCGATCGGCACACTGCCGGCGCCCTCTTCCAGTACCTGCGGCGCCAGACTGGCCAGCGGCATGACCACGGTTTCAGTCGGGCCATAGGCGTTGAAGAACTGCGCTGGCTGGAACGCCGCGCGGATGCGCTGTAGATGCTCGCCAGTCAGCGCTTCGCCGCCGGTGATGATCATCCGCACCGGGAGGACTTCATTCTGCGTGGCAAGGAACTGCGCCAACTGGCTGCCGTAGCTCGGCGTAAACCCGAGGACGTTGATTCGATGCGCACGAATCAAGCCGCAGATTTCTTCCGCGTCCCACTGGCCCTGCGCTCGCAACACCACCTGCGCACCGCTGAGCAGCGGCACCAGTAGACGTTCGGTGGCAGCGTCGAAATTGATCGAATAGAAATGCAGTTCACAGTCGTCCGGGCGCATGCCGAAGCGTTCGATCACGGCCCGGCAGTGCATGGCAATTTCACCGTGGGAGACCACCACGCCTTTCGGCTTGCCGGTCGAGCCAGAGGTATAAATCAGGTAGGCCTGATGTTGCGGCAGGCTGATAAACGGCAACTCGCTGGCCGGGTAGTCGGCCAATCCCGGGCTGTCATCTTCCAGACACCAGCGCGCCACGTCTGACGGCAAGTCACCCAAGGCCTGAAACATCGCCCGATCGCTGAGCAGCAAACCGATGTGGCTGTCTTCGATCATGTAATGCAGACGATCCAGCGGGTACTCCGGATCCAGCGGCACAAAGGCGCCGCCAGCCTTGAGAATCGCCAGCAGGCCGATGACCATTTCCAGCGAACGCTCCAGCGCCAGACCGACCCGCACCTGCGGGCCGACCCCACGCTCACGCAGCGCCCAGGCCAGACGATTGGCCCGGGCATCGAGTTCGGCGTAGCTCAGGGTCTGCCCGGCGAAGGTCAGCGCCGGCGCGTCTTTGCGCGCCAGTGCCTGTTCGGCAAACAGATGATGGATGCACTGGTCGAGACGATGTTCGCCCGGCTCGACGCCAAGGCTGTCGAGCAGCTGCTGTTGCTCAGACTTATCGAGCAACGGCAGTTCGCTGAGACGTTGCTGCGGATCAGCGATCAACGCTTCAAGCAGGTTGCGCCAATGCCTGGCCATGCGTTCGATGGTCGGTTCGTTGAACAGGTCGGTGCTGTAAGTCAGGCAGCAGCCGAGGCGATGGTCGAGATCGGTGACTTCCAGATTGAGGTCGAACTTGGTCGCCCGCGCATCGTTGGCCAGGTACTCGACGGTCATACCAGCGAGGGTGCGGCTCTGCTGGAATTCCCAGCGCTGCACGTTGCACATCACCTGGAACAGCGGGTTGTAAGCCGCGCTGCGTGGCGGCTGCAAGGCTTCGACCAGATGATCGAACGGCAGATCCTGATGGGACTGGCCTTCGATCACGGTGTGGCGCACCTGCTCGAACAGTTCGCCGACCGACATCTGCCCGTCGAGCTGGCAACGCAGCACCTGGGTGTTGAGAAACGCCCCGATCAGCCCTTCACTCTCCGGGCGGATACGGTTGGCCACCGGCGCGCCGATGCGCAGGTCGGTCTGGCCACTATAGCGGTAGAGCAATGTGGCGAGCGCGGCGGTCATGGTCATGAACAGGGTCAGACCGTTTTGCGCATTGAACGCCCGCACCCGCGCAGCGAGATCGTCGCTCAGATCGAAACGGAACAGCTCGCCCTGATGGCTCTGTACCGGTGGACGCGGACGGTCGCCGGGCAGTTCCAGCAGCGGATGTTCGCGACCGAGCTGCGCGGTCCAGTAATCGAGCTGGCGCTGGCGCTCGCCGGACTCCAGCCACTGACGCTGCCAGACGCTGTAGTCGAGGTATTGCACCGGCAGCGGCTCGAGCGGCGAGGCGCGCTCATCGACGAACGCTTCATACAGCGCGCTGAGTTCACGGGCAAAGATGTCCATCGCCCAGCCTTCGGTGACGATGTGGTGCAGGGTCAGAACGAAGTAATGCTCGTGCTCGGCAGTCTTGACCAGGCAGGCACGCAGCAACGGGCCGGTTTCCAGATCGAACGGCTGGTGCGCTTCTGCATCAGCCAGTTGCTGGACTTGTAGCTCCCGGACTTCTGCCGGCAGGCTGGAGAAATCCTTCCAGCCCATGCGCACGCCGGTCTCGGCATGCACCTGTTGGCGGGCGACGCCATCGACACTTGGGAATGTGGTGCGCAGGGTTTCGTGGCGCAGGATCAGCGCCTGCAACGCCGCCTCGAAATGCTCGACATGCAGCACGCCGCGCAAGCGCGCCATGCCGCCGACGTTGTAAGCCGGGCTGTCCGGTTCCATCTGCCAGAGGAACCACATGCGCTGCTGCGAATAGGACAGCGGCACCGCTTGGCTGCGGTCGATTTTTGCAATCGGCAACTGTTGATTGGTGCGGCCGCTGGCCTGGATCAGGCGAATCTGTTCGGCGTAATCGCCCAGTTCGCTGTGCTCGAACAAGGTGCGCAGCGGCAGTTCGACGTCACAGGCCTGACGTGTGCGCGAAATGATTTGCGTGGCCAGTAGCGAATGACCGCCGAGGGCGAAGAAATCATCGCGCAGGCCGATCTGCTTCAGACCCAGCACTTCGCGCCAGATCGCGGCGAGCTGTTGCTCCAGATCGCTGACCGGCTCGACGTGTTCACGCACCTGCCATTGCGGCTCGGGCAAGGCGCGGCGGTCGAGTTTGCCGCTGGGACTCAACGGCATCGCATCAACGCGCAAAAGTTGCGCCGGGACCATGTATTCCGGCAGCTCAGCGACCAAGGCGTTGTTCAGTCGAGCGATTTGTTGGTCGGCATTTTCCTGCGCATCGCTCGCCGTGAAGTAGCCGATCAGTTGCGCGCCGGCAGCGGTTTCGCGCACCAGCACCACGGCCTGGGCCACGCCATTTTGCGCCAGCAGTCGCGCCTGGATTTCTTCCGGTTCCACGCGAAAGCCGCGCAGCTTGACCTGCTGATCGAGGCGACCGAGGTATTCGATCAAGCCATCCGAGGACCAGCGCGCACGGTCGCCGGTGCGGTACAAGCGGGCGCCCTGCTCGCCCAGTGGATCGACGACAAAACGCTCGGCGGTCAACGCCGGACGACCCAGGTAACCGCGAGCCAGACCGATGCCGCTGATGCACAACTCGCCCGGCACGCCCGCTGGCACTGGATTGAGATCGGCATCGAGAATGCGGCAGACCACATTGCCCAGCGGCCGGCCAATCGGCGAGCGCTCACCATCGGCAGTTGTGCAGTGCCAATGGGTGACATTGATCGCGGTTTCAGTCGGGCCATAACGGTTGTGCAATTGCACCGCCGGCAGTTGCGTCAGCACACGGTTGCGCAACTCGGCGGGCAAGGCTTCACCGCCGGAAAACACCCGGCGCAGGCTGGTGCACTCGGCACTCAGCGGCTCGTCGATGAACAGCGCCAGCAGCGGCGGGACGAAGTGCAGCGTGGTCACGCCGTATTGCTGGACCCGTTGCGCGATGCGATGCGGGTCGCGGTGCTCGCCGGGGGCGGCAAGCAGCAGACGCGCGCCGCTGATCAGCGGCCAGAAGCATTCCCACACCGAGACGTCGAAACTGATCGGCGCTTTTTGCATCAGCACGTCGGTTTCGTCGAGGCGGTAAGTGTCCTGCATCCATTGCAGGCGCTCGGCCAGCGCGGCGTGGGTGTTGCCGACGCCTTTCGGTTGCCCGGTGGAACCCGAGGTGTAAATCACGTAGGCGAGGTTGTCGCCGTGCAGTCGCAGTCCCGGTGCCTGGCTCGGCCATTTATCCAGGTGCAGCGCATCCATGGCGATCACGCTGACGCCATCGCTGGCCGGCAGACGCTCGAGCAATTGCGTCTGGGTCAAGAGCAGTTCGACGCCGCTGTCGCGGAGCATGTACGCGAGACGCTCGGCCGGATAATCCGGATCAAGCGGCACATAGGCGCCGCCGGCCTTGATGATCGCCAGCAGACCGATCAGCAGTTGCGGCGAACGCTCGGCGGCAATGGCCACGCACACGTCCGGGCCAACGCCTTTGTCGCGCAGGTAATGGGCGAGCCGGTTGGCTTGCGCGTGCAGCTCGGCAAAATCCAGACTACCGCCGTCCCACACCAGCGCGGTGCGTTGCGGGGTGTTGCGCAATTGTTGCTCGAGCAGTTCCGGCAGCCATTGTTGCGCCGGGGTGCACGGAGCGACGCTCCAGTCCTTCTGCTGATTCTGCTCGCTGGCGGCCAGCAAGCGCAGATCGCCGATGGCCTGCTGTGGCTGTTCGCAGACCTCGCTGAGCAGATTATGGAAATGCTCGGCCAGACGCTCGATGGTCGCAGCATCGAACAGTTCGCTGGCGTAGTCGAACGCCAAGCTCAGACGACCGTTGCGATCCTCTTCGCTGTGCAATTGCAGATCGAACTTGGCCTCGCGGCTGTGCCACGGCAGTTCTTCGGCGAGCAGACCGGGCAGACGCTTGAGTGCACTGAGGTCGCGCTGCTGATGGTTGAACATGACCTGGAACAGTCCCTGTTCGCGGGCCTGCGGGAACGCTTCGAGCAGTTGTTCAAAGGGCAGATCCTGATTGGCCTGAGCGCCGAGCGCGGCCTGGCGGGTCTGGTTCAGCAGCTCGGCAAATGTCAGACGCGAATCGATTTGCGCACGCAACACCTGGGTATTGATGAAGAAGCCGATCAGGCTTTGGGTTTCCAGGCGCGGACGGTTGGCGTTGGGCACGCCGATGCGAATGTCGCGCTGACCGCTGTAGCGGTGCAGCAAACTTTGCAAGGCAGCGAGCAGAAGCATGAACGGCGTGGCTTCGTGGGCCTGCGCAGTCTGGCGAATCGCCTCGCTGAGTTTGCTACTCAAGCGCACGCTGTGGCGCGCGGCGCTGTGGTTGTGTCTGGCCGAGCGCGGGTGATCGGTGGCCAGTTCCAGTGGCGGATGTTCTTCGCCCAACTGCGCTTTCCAGTACGCCAGTTGCCGCTCGCCCTCGCCTTGCGCCAGCCATTGCCGCTGCCAGTTGCCGTAGTCGGCGTATTGCACCGGCAGCGCTGCCAGCGTCGCCGTTGCACCTTGGGTAGCGGCGGCATAGAGACGCGAGAATTCGTCGAGGAGAATATTCAGCGACCAGCCGTCGGCGATGATGTGGTGCAGGGTCATCAGCAGTTGATGTTCTTCGTCATCGAGACGCACCAGTGTCACCGCCAGCAACGGGCCTTTTTCCAGATCGAACCGAGTGCGCGCCTCGTCTTCGCGAATCTGCTCGGCACGGGCTCCACGCTCGGCCATTGGCAGGTCGCTGATGTCGATCAGATGCAGGTTGAATTCGGCAGCGGCGAGCACTTGCTGCAATGCCACACCGTCGCGTTCGAAGAAACGTGTGCGCAGTGATTCATGGCGTTCGATCAGTTGCTGGAAGCTGCTGCGCAAGGCGTCTTCGTCGAGTTCACCACGCAGGCGCAGGCCGCCGGGAATATTGTAGGCGCTGCTCTGTGGATCGAGTTGCCAGGTGATCCACAGACGGTTTTGTGCCAGCGACTGCGGCATCGGCTCACTGCGCGACAACGTGCTGATCGCATCTTGGGCGCTGCCGCCAGTCTGTTGCTGCTGCGCCACGGCGGCGGCGAAAGCGGAGAGGGTTGGCGCTTCGAACAGCAGGCGCAGGCTCAGCTCGACACCGAGTGCTTCGCGAACCCGCGCCACCACTTGCGTGGCAGCGATCGAGTTGCCGCCGAGCAGGAAGAAGTGATCGTCGCCACTGACCTGCTTGACGTTGAGTTGCTCGGCCCAGATTTGCCCGATCAACGCTTCAAGATCCGAAGTGCTGCTGGTCGCGGTTTCCGTTGCGGCTGTGATCGGAGGGAACAGCGCGTAACTGTCGAGACCGCCATCGGCCAGACGGTTGCGGCACGCCGAGCGCTGCAGTTTGCCGCTGGAGGTTTTCGGCAACGCGCCCGGATTGAGCAGCACTACCACGCTTGGCGCCTCCTGATACGCCTCGGCCACGGCTTGGCGAATGGCTTTGATCAGCGCATCTGGCGCAAGGATTTTCTGCACGCTGCGGCTGATTTCCGCAGCGATGCCGATGCCCTCTTCGCCGTTGTGAGTGACCGCGAACGCCGCCACACGCCCCTTGCGCACCACTTCGACTTCGCGCTCGACAGTCTGCTCAATGTCCTGCGGATACAGGTTATGGCCACGGACGATGAGCATGTCTTTCAGGCGCCCGGTGACAAACAACTTGCCGTCACGGATAAAACCCAGGTCGCCGGTGCGCAACCAGGTGCGGCCGGCATGCTGAACAAAAGTCTTGGCGCTGGCTTCGGGGTTGCGCCAGTAACCGTGGGCGATGCTCGGGCCGGCGGCCCAGACTTCGCCGACGGCGTTGTCGGCGAGTTCTTCGAGCGTATTCGGTTCGACGATCAGCACCGCGTGCTCAGGCTGGCTGATGCCGCAGCTCATGATCGCGCTGCCGTCGCCCGGCTCGGCGCGGTTTTGCGCCAGCGCCTGATCGTCCACGCGCAGCGCCGGGATGCCGGTGCCACGCGGCGTGCCGGCAACAAACAGGGTCGCCTCGGCCAGACCGTACGAAGCCATGAAGCTGTTGTCGCTGAAACCGCAAGCAGCGAATTTTTCCGCGAAGCGCTCGAGGGTATCGAGACGGATCGGCTCGGAACCGGAATAGGCCACGCGCCATCGACTCAGATCGAGGCGCTCAAGGGCCGACTCGCTGACCCGCTCACTGCACAAACGGTAGGCGAAATCCGGGCCGCCGCTGATGGTGCCGCCGTATTCGGCAATCGCTTCCAGCCAGCGTAACGGCCGGCCGAGGAAGTAGGCCGGCGACATCAGAATGCACGGCACGCCGCTGAAAATCGGTTGCAGCAGACCACCGATCAAACCCATGTCGTGATACAGCGGCAACCAGCTGACGATGACGTCGTCCGGGTTGACGTCGATGCCGAAACCGTGACGGATCAGCAGTTCGTTGGCGACCAGATTGCCATGGCTGACCTGCACGCCCTTGGGCAGCGCGGTGGAGCCGGAAGTGTATTGCAGAAAGGCGATGTGTTCGGGCGGCAGGCTCGGTTCAATCCAGCGTTCGGCCAATGCGCTGTCGAGGGTGTCGACACACAATAGCGGCGGCGCGCCGTCGATTTGTTGCAAGGCATCGCACAGGTCGGCGCTGGTCAGCAATAGCGTGGGCTCGGCGTCGGCGATGATCGACAGCAAACGCTCCTGATGATGACGACGCGCGGATTCCGGCGGATAGGCCGGTACCGCAATCACACCGGCATACAGGCAGCCGAAAAAAGCCGCGACGTAATCCGCGCCACTGGGAAACAGCAGCACCGCACGCTCACCGAATCCAGCCTGAGCCTGCAACGCAGCAGCGATGGTGCGCGCGCGTTGATCCAGTTCGCGATAGCTGAGCACCACAGCCTGATCGGCGTTTTCGGCGAGAAAGCGCAACGCCAGTCGGTCCGGCGTCAGGGCCGCGCGACGCTTGAGGGCATGGACCAGGGTGCTGGGGAGTTCGAACGCGTCGGTCATGAGATTTCCTGCCTGAATTCGGCTTGCAAGTGGAATCGGGTGGCTGCGTCACACCTGTCGAGAGGCGTGCGGGGCGCGGTCTGTGCCGACCGCGCAAGGCATCGGAATGCGCTGAGGCCGGGGATCTGCACCCGGGCCATTCACCAATGAGAACGGATGGAGTGGGGAAATAATTAGTCGGCAGGCGCGACGTCCAGCGGGGCTGGGGTGCGGCGGCGTGTCGCAGTTGGCAAAACACATCGCCTTACAGCAATACCTCTCTTTCTCATTTGACAATCATTATCATTCAACATAATTTGTCGCTCGATGTGTAGGACGGCGCCGTCCCCCGAGGCCCTCCCACTAACCTATTGGCAGCAAGGTGATTTCCATGACGGAACAAGTATCCACAAGCAGGTGCGATTCACCGCTACTTCAGGCATTCGTCGACAATCGACTGATTCTGGTCAAGATTGCAGCCCGCATTACCGGTTGCAGGTCTCGTGCCGAAGATGTGGTTCAGGATGCGTTTTTCCGACTGCAATCGGCGCCGCCGATCACGTCGTCGATCAAGGCTCAGCTGAGCTACCTGTTCCAGATCGTGCGCAACCTCGCCATCGATCACTACCGCAAGCAGGCGCTCGAACAGAAATACTCAGGCCCGGAAGAGGAAGGCTTGAACGTGGTGATTCAGGGCGCTTCGCCGGAAACTTCGCACATCAACTTCTCGACCCTCGAACACATCGCCGATGCGCTGACCGAACTGCCCAGCCGCACCCGTTATGCCTTCGAGATGTACCGCTTGCACGGCGTGCCGCAGAAAGACATCGCCAAGGAACTGGGCGTATCACCCACCCTGGTCAACTTCATGATTCGTGATGCGCTGGTGCACTGCCGCAAGGTCTCGGGCAGTCGGCGGGATGCGGTGATTGCGGGGCGTCGTTAGGATCCGGATTTTGCGTCAAGCCATTCGCGAGCAGGCTCGCTCCCACAGGGTTTGATTAACGACACAAATCCAGTGTGGGAGCGAGCCTGCTCGCGAAAGCGGCCTCAGACCCAACGAAATTCCGAGGCCGAATACATCAGGCCAACCGGCACCGATCAAAAAACCGCTCCCGTCCCAGAATCATCAACGCCGCGCGCTTGTGCGGGAAATCGAATTCCTTCTCGCAGTGAAAGCATTGGTTGTGCATATGGCCGATCATCTTCGCGTTGTCGGCACGTGGCTCGGCGACCACGCGCTGGGTCCGTGGATCATCGAGAAACAGGTAATGCACCAGCGCCGATAACCAACTCGCCACTTTATGCGGGCCGCGATGACTTTCTTCGCCGACCAGCATGTGAATGCCACGGTCGTAATTGCCGGCATCGTAGAACGGCGCGATGCGATCTTCCTTGGCCCAGTAGGCTTCGAAATAAGCGAACGGCTGATCATCGAAACAGCCGATCAGCGTCAGCGTGTGCGGATCGGCATCGAGCTTGTTGAGATAGTCGCGATGCTGCTCAAGGCTGCCCTCCTCCTGCCAGAAACTCGCCACGCGCGGGCTGTTCTGCCAGCGATTGAAGCGCGACAGATCTTCCTCGATTTCCAGCGTTCGCAAGGAAATCCACGCGCCGAGCCGCGCATCGAAACGCCGGTAGACTTCACCGCGCGGCTTCACCGGTCGCAGCGGATGGCGCTTGCCATGGCTGATGACCATTTGCTGCGGATAGCTGCCGGTCAGTGAAGTGCCCAGCCACGGCTGCGGCAGTTGCCAGAACAGCGTGCGCTCGCAGCGATACTCACCGGCGACTTCGGTATTGATCAGCAGACCACTGCGCAAGGCTTCGGTCGGTGGCTGATCGAGTTGCCAGGTCAATTGCTGGCACGCCGGGGCACGGGCGAACAACCAATAACAGGCGGCCCACAAGGCTTGCCCGGGCGGCAGGGCAAAACGTTCATCAAGCTGGATCGGGCCATTGGCCTCGCGGTCCAGGCGCAGCCGAATCAGCGGTTGCCCGTCCAGGCTCAGGCTCAAGCGGCTCTCGGTAGCATCAGCGATCAAGCGACTGCCCGAGGGCAATGCCAGGGCAGTCAGGTCATTCAGATTGGACATGGGTCGGGCTCACGTAATCGTCACAGTTCAACGAAGTGACGTGAGCCGGGAAGGGAAATTTAAGCGCGGGACGAAAACAGCGCTTCAGTGATGCGGCACGGGCACCACGGCAATCTTGTAAGGCTCGAAAATCTTCAGCAATTCGCCATTGTCACGCAGACGCTGCAACAGATTGCCGAAGGCGTCGCCGCTGATCGGAGCGCTTGGCCGCAGAATCGCGTAATGGTGATAGATCTGATCGGTACGCTGCGACGCCAACAGCTCATCGCGGACCTTCTCGTTGCGCAGCAGGTAATCGAACAGATAGGAACGGGTCACCAGGGCAATGTCGGCGCGCCCGCGCAGGACCATCAGCAGGTTGCTGTCGTGGGAATAGGTCAGCGTGGCGTTGTAGTTGTGCGCGAGGTATTTCGGGTCGGCGTTGAAGTTGGCAAATTCGTAGTGATAACCGCTGAACAGCGCCAGACGTTTGCCTGACAGGCTCGAGAAGTAGTTTTGCTGGCGGCCGTCCTCGCGTTGCGCGACGAAAATCTCGGCGTCTTCCAGGCCCATGTCGACGTCGTCGTGGGGAATGTCCTTCCAGCCCCACTCGGGGTTCTCGAAGATCGCCATATCGATGCGGCCCTGCTTGAAATCACCGAAACGGCGCGGGATCGACGTCGGCACCAGGACGAACTGATAGTCGCTCTGCGAGCGGTTCAGCGCCTCGATCAATTGCGGCAACAGGCCGGTGTCGGCGCCGTTTTCCGGGCGAATCGTGTAGGGCGGGAAATGCGCGGCGCCGACCCGGACCAATTGCGCTGACTGAGCGGGCAATACCCATAACGCAGCCAGCGCAGCGAGCATCAGCCCGGCGGCTGTCCGAATTGGCGAAGACTTCAAAACACCCCACTCCCCGAAAAAAATAGCGATCAATGCATTCAAGCTAGGCGGTTTCGCCGACTTAGCCAGTTTGTCGGCCGGTCCGACAACCGTTCAACGCGCTTCGAGGACCAGAATCAGCGCTTCATCGGCGAGCTGATCGAGGCTCAAACTGCCGCCGGCACGGAACCAAGTGGTGGTCCAGGACAGTGCGCCGGTAAGGAAACGTCGGGTAATAAAAACGTCGCCGCGAATATAGCCGGCGTCCTTGGCCTCGCCCAGAACCTGCAGCCAGATGTCTTCATAAACGTCACGTAAAGCAAGGACTTTAGCCTGGCCGTCTTCGGACAATGAGCGCCATTCGTACACCAGCACCGCCATCGCCTCGCCACTGCCGCCCATGATCGACTGCAATTCGCAGCGAATCAGCGCCAGCACTTTCTCGCGCACGTCGCCGGCTTCGGCCAGGGCTGCGCGCATCAGCGCGGTGTTGTAGCGGATGGTTTCCTCCATCACCGCGCGGAGAATTTCATCCTTGCTTTTGAAGTGATGAAAAATACTGCCCGACTGGATGCCCACAGCGCTGGCCAGATCGCGCACCGTGGTGCGCTCGTAGCCTTTGTTGCGAAACAGGTGAGCCGCCACTTGCAGCAATTTGCCACGGGCGCTGTCCGGGTCGGTCAACTGGCCCTGGTCGACCAGTTCGCGCATGACCCGCAGGGCTTTTTGCTCGTCCACCCGTTCTCTCCTACAGTCGATCAGTGTGTTGCCCCCTGTAACCGCAGGGTTGCGCGCAATTTAAGCCGCGCGCGGGCACCAAGCAAGCGCTTGGGCAGAAGAATGTTTCGCCTGTTTACAAACCAAGCGCTTGCTTGGTAGCCTCCAGACACTTCTGTCGCAGGTCCCTGAGTCGGAGATAAAAATGCCAACCACCGTGCGAATCGGCTGCGCCAGTGCTTTTTGGGGCGACACTTCCACTGCTGCCGCCCAGCTTGTCTCCGGCGGAAACCTGGATTATCTGGTGTTCGATTATCTGGCCGAAATCACCATGTCGCTGATGGCCGGCGCGCGCCTGAAAGACCCGCAGGCCGGGTTCGCCGGCGACTTCATCGAAGTGCTGGCGCCGCTGCTGACGCAACTGGCCGAACAGAACATCCGCGTGATCAGCAATGCCGGTGGGGTCAATCCGCAGGCTTGCGCGGCGGCCCTGCAAGCAGCCTGCGACCAGGCCGGGGTCCAGCTGAAGATTGCCGTGTTGCTCGGCGACGACTTGCAAGGACAGCTCAAAAACCCCGCCGATATCCGCGAAATGTTCAGCGGCGCGCCGCTTCCGCGCATGTGCGTGTCGACCAACGCCTACCTCGGCGCGCCGGGAATTGTCGAAGCGTTGCGCCTGGGTGCCGACATTGTCATCACCGGCCGGGTGGTCGACAGCGCCGTGGTCAGTGCGGCGCTGGTTCACAAATTCGGTTGGTCGTGGCATGACTACGACAAACTCGCCCAGGCCGCGCTGGCCGGGCACATCATCGAATGCGGCGCGCAGTGCAGCGGCGGTAATTTCACCGACTGGCGCGAGGTGCCGGATTACGAGCACATCGGTTTTCCGATCGTCGAGGTCAGCGCCGATGGCCAGTTCCTCGTCAGCAAACCCGAAGGCTCCGGCGGCCTGGTCACGCCGCTGACCGTCGGCGAGCAGATGCTCTACGAAATCGGCGATCCGCAGGCTTATCTGCTACCCGACGTTATCTGCGATTTCAGCCAGGTCAAACTTCAGCAACAAGGCAAAAACGTCGTGCACGTGCACGGTGCCAAAGGCCTGCCGCCCAGCGACAAATACAAGGTCAGCGCCACGTACCCGGATGGTTTTCGCTGCACCGCCAGTTGCCTGATGGCCGGCATCGACGCGGTGGACAAGGCGCGGCGGGTCAGTCAGGCGATCATCGACAAGACCGCCGAGATGTTCAGCCTGCGCGGCTGGGCGCCGTACAGCGAAACCCATGTCGAATTGCTCGGCAGCGAAGCCACCTACGGCCCACACGGCCAGCGCCGCGACAGCCGTGAAGTGGTGATCAAAATCGCCGTACGCCATCCTGACAAACGCGCGCTGGTGCTGTTTTCCAAAGAGATCGCCCAGGCCGCGACCGGTATGGCGCCCGGTTTGACCGGCATCGTCGGCGGACGTCCGACCGTGTACCCGGTCATCCGCTTGTTTTCATTTCTCGTAGATAAAAATGCCTGCACACTACAAATTGACATGGCCGGTGAGCGCCATCCGTGCGCCCTCCCCGACCCAGTGGCCCTCGACAGCGCCGATTTGCCGCTCGCTCATCAGCCACCCAGACCCCAGGGCCGCGCCGATGCCAGTGTGCCGCTGGTGAAACTGGCGGTGGCGCGCTCCGGCGACAAGGGCAACCACAGCAACATCGGCGTGATGCCGCGCCATCCCGATTACCTGCCATGGATCGCCGAGGCGCTCACCACCTCGGTGGTGGTCGACTGGATGCGCCACGTTCTCGATCCGCTTCTCGGGCGTGTCGAACGCTGGTATCTGCCCGGCACCCACAGCCTCAACTTTCTTTTGGAAAACGCCCTCGGCGGTGGCGGTGTCGCCAGTCTGCGCATCGACCCGCAAGGCAAAGCCTTCGCCCAGCAACTATTGGAAATCCAGATCCCGGTGCCACAGAGCATCGCCGAACAGCTCGACTAGAGGATGGTGTGCATGGCTTACGCGTCGATTTTTCGCGCCGATCTGTTCAGCGGCCAGAACCTGATTGTCACCGGTGGCGGCAGCGGCATCGGTCGCTGCACCGCCCATGAACTGGCGGCCCTTGGCGCCAATGTGCTGCTGGTCGGGCGCAAGCCGGAAAAACTCGAAAAGGTCGCCGCCGAAATCGCCGAAGACGGCGGCCGCGCGCACTGGAAGGCCTGCGATATCCGCGATGAAGAAGCGGTCAAGCAACTGGTCAAAGAGCTGATCGCCGAACACGGGCCGATCCACGGTCTGGTCAACAATGCCGGCGGCCAATACCCGTCGCCCTTGGCCTCGATCAATCAGAAGGGCTTTGAAACCGTGCTGCGGACCAACCTGGTCGGCGGCTTTCTGATGGCCCGCGAAGTGTTCAACCAGTCGATGAGCAAACACGGCGGCAGCATCGTCAACATGCTTGCCGATATGTGGGGCGGCATGCCCGGCATGGGCCACTCGGGCGCCGCGCGTTCAGGCATGGACAACTTCACCAAGACTGCTGCGTTCGAGTGGGGTTACGCCGGGGTCCGGGTCAACGCCGTGGCGCCGGGCTGGATCGCCTCCAGCGGCATGGACACTTACGAGGGCGCATTCAAAGCAGTGATTCCGACCCTGCGCGAGCATGTGCCGCTCAAGCGTATCGGCACCGAATCGGAAGTCAGTGCGGCGATCGTGTTTCTGCTCAGCCCGGCAGCGGCATTCATCAGCGGCACCACGGTGAAAATCGACGGCGCCGCCAGCCTCGGCAGCCGCGCCTGGCCGCTGCACAAAGCCAGCCACAGCGAATCGTTCAATGGTTTTCACCGCGCGTATTTACCAGAAGTGTTGCGTCCCGACGTGCTCAAGGACAAGGAATAAGCCATGGCGCAGATTCAGTCGCAACTCGATCCGCACAGCGAAGCGTTCGCGCGCAACCGCGCGGCCATGCTCGCCGCCATCGAGCAGGTGCAGCAGCTCGAACAGAACCTGTTGAACAAGGCCGCCGAAGCCAAAGACAAATTCAGCAAACGCGGGCAACTGTTGCCCCGCGAGCGCCTGAACCTGCTGCTCGACCCCGGCGCGCCGTTCCTAGAACTGGCCAGCCTCGCCGGCTACAAATTGCATGACGACAAGGACGGCAGCTCGGCCGGTGGCGGGCTGATTGCCGGCATCGGTTATGTCTGCGGCATCCGTGCGATGGTGGTCGCCAACAACAGCGCAATCAAGGGCGGCACGATCTCGCCGAGCGGCCTGAAAAAATCCCTGCGCCTGCAACAGATCGCGCGGGAGAACAAACTGCCGATGATCACCCTCGCTGAAAGCGGCGGTGCCAATCTCAACTACGCGGCGGAGATTTTTGTCGAAGGCGCGCGCAGTTTCGCCAATCAGGCGCGCATGTCAGCCATGGGTTTGCCGCAGATCACCGTGGTGCACGGCTCGGCCACGGCCGGCGGCGCCTATCAACCGGGGTTGTCGGATTACGTGGTGGTGGTGCGCGGCAAGGCCAAGCTGTTTCTCGCCGGCCCACCGTTGCTCAAAGCGGCGACCGGCGAAGTGGCCACCGATGAAGAACTCGGTGGCGCCGAAATGCACGCGCAGGTCGCCGGCACTGCCGAATATCTCGCCGAAAACGACGCTGACGGCATACGCCAGGTCCGCGACATCATGCGCATGCTGCCCTGGAACGAGCAGTTGCCCTGGCTGCCGCAGCCGCAATTCAAAGAACCGCTTTACCCCATCGACGAACTGCTCGGGCTGATCCCGGACGATGCGAAAAAACCCTACGACGTGCGCGAAATCATCGCGCGGATTGCCGATGAATCGGACTTTCTCGAATTCAAAGGCGAGTTCGATCAGCAAACCCTTTGCGGCCAATTGAAAATCCAGGGCCGCGCCTGCGGCTTCATTGGCAACAACGGACCGATCACCCCGCAAGGTGCGAGCAAGGCGGCGCAGTTCATCCAGTTGTGCGACCAGAGCCAGACGCCGCTGCTGTTTTTCCACAACACCACGGGTTTCATGGTCGGCACCGAATCGGAACAGCAAGGCGTGATCAAGCACGGCTCGAAACTGATCCAGGCGGTGGCCAACGCACGGGTGCCTAAACTGACCATCGTCGTCGGCGGTTCCTACGGCGCCGGCAACTACGCCATGTGCGGGCGCGGGCTCGATCCGCGCTTCATCTTCGCCTGGCCCAACAGCCGAACGGCAGTGATGGGCGGCGCGCAGGCCGGCAAGGTTCTGCGCATCGTCACTGAGGCCAAACAGCTCAAGGACGGCATCGAGCCTGATCCGAAAATGCTCGACATGCTCGAACAGATGACCGCGCAGAAACTCGACAGCCAATCCACCGCCCTGTACGGCAGCGCCAATCTGTGGGACGACGGCCTGATCGACCCGCGCGACACCCGCACCCTGCTCGGTTACTTGCTGGATATCTGCCACGAAGCCGACACGCGCAAGCTGCAACCCAACAGCTTCGGCGTCAGCCGCTTCTGACCGCCACGGATCCTACGGAGAACAACAATGATCTTCACCCCGGAACACGAAGCCCTGCGCCGCACCGTCCGCCAATTCGTCACGCACGAGATCAACCCGCACGTCGAAGAGTGGGAAAAAGCCGGGCGCTTTCCGATCCACGAGATTTTCCGCAAGGCCGGCGAGCTGGGCCTGCTGGGCATTTCCAAGCCGGAAAAATTCGGCGGCATGGGCCTCGACTACAGCTATTCGATCGTCGCCGCTGAAGAGTTCGGCACCATTCATTGCGGCGGGATTCCGATGTCGATCGGCGTGCAGACCGACATGTGTACACCCGCCCTCGCCCGCTTCGGCTCCGATGAATTGCGCGAAGAATTCCTGCGCCCGGCCATCACGGGCGAACAGGTCGGCTGCATTGGCGTTTCCGAAGTCGGCGCCGGCTCCGATGTCGCCGGGCTGAAAACCACGGCACGCAAGGACGGCGATGACTACGTGATCAACGGCAGCAAAATGTGGATCACCAACTCGCCGAGCGCCGATTTCATCTGCCTGCTCGCCAACACTTCCGACGACAAGCCGCACATCAACAAGTCGCTGATCATGGTGCCGATGAACACCCCGGGGATCAGCCTCAGTTCGCACCTGGACAAGCTCGGCATGCGCAGCTCGGAAACCGCGCAGGTGTTCTTCGACAACGTGCGCGTGCCGCAGCGCAACCGCATCGGCCATGAAGGCGCCGGGTTCATGATGCAGATGCTGCAGTTCCAGGAGGAACGCCTGTTCGGCGCGGCGAACATGATCAAGGGCCTGGAATATTGCATCGACAGCACCATCGAGTACTGCAAGGAGCGCAAGACCTTCGGCAACGCGCTGATCGACAACCAGGTGATCCACTTCCGCCTCGCCGAATTGCAGACCGAAATCGAATGCCTGCGCGCGCTGGTCTATCAGGCCACCGAGCAGTACATCAAAGGCCAGGACGTCACGCGCCTGGCGTCGATGGCCAAGCTCAAGGCCGGGCGTCTCGGCCGGGAAGTCAGCGACAGCTGCCTGCAATATTGGGGCGGTATGGGCTTCATGTGGGACAACCCGGTGGCCCGCGCCTATCGCGATGTGCGCCTGGTGTCGATTGGCGGCGGCGCCGACGAAATCATGCTGGGGATCATCTGCAAACTGATGGGCATCCTGCCGGGGAAAAAGAAATGAGCCGCCTGCCCGATTGCCAGACGCTGTTGCTGGAACTGCATGGCGGCGTGCTGCACATCACCCTCAACCGTCCGGACAGCCGCAACGCGATGAGCCTGCAAATGGTCGCCGAACTGCGCGCGCTGCTGGCGGCGGTGCGCGATGACCGCACAGTGCGGGCCTTGGTGCTCAGCGGTGCCGGCGGGCATTTTTGTGCCGGCGGCGACATCAAGGACATGGCCAGCGCACGGTCGCAGGGCGCAGACGCTTACCGCGAGTTGAACCGGGCGTTCGGTGCGTTACTGGAGGAAGCCCAGCATACGCCGCAGGTGCTGATCACCGTGCTGCAAGGCGCCGTGCTCGGCGGCGGCTTCGGCCTGGCTTGCGTCAGCGATGTTGCGATTAGCGATCACAAGGCGCAGTTCGGCTTGCCGGAAACCAGCCTCGGCCTGATCCCGGCGCAAATCGCACCGTTTGTGGTGCAACGGATCGGCTTGACCGAAACCCGGCGACTGGCGCTGACGGCGGCGCGTTTCGATGGCGCCGAGGCGCAGCGATTGGGGCTGGTGCATTTCGTTGAACAGGATGCGCAGGCGTTGGCCGAGCGACTGGATGAGGTCTTGCAACAGGTGCTGCGCTGCGCGCCGGAAGCGAATGCGATGACCAAGAAATTGCTGTTGGCGAGTGCCGGGCAGCCGTCGAATGAATTGCTCGATGACGCGGCGCAGTGGTTCAGCGCGGCAGTGACTGGAGACGAAGGGATCGAAGGCACCTTGGCCTTTATGCAAAAGCGTAAACCGCGGTGGGCTATCTGAAAGCTTCGCGAGCAAGCTCGCTCCCACATTGGATCTGGATCACTTACAAATCTCTGTGGGAGCGAGCTTGCTCGCGAAGAGGCCAGCACCTGCGACGCAACTTCTGAGGAAATAGCCCATGCCCACCCTCCACAAAATCCTGATCGCCAACCGCGGTGAAATCGCCTGCCGCATCCAGCGCACGGCCCAGGCGCTGGGTTATCGCACCGTCGCCGTTTTCAGCGACGCCGACGCCGATGCGCTGCACGTACAAATGGCCGACCAAGCCGTGCGTATCGGCCCGGCGCCGGTGCAGCAGTCCTACCTCAACATTGCGGCGATCCTCGACGCCGCCCGCCGCAGCGGCGCCGACGCGATTCACCCGGGCTACGGCTTTCTCTCGGAAAACGCCGATTTCGCTCGCGCCTGCGCCGAAGCCGGGCTGATTTTCATCGGCCCCAGCGCCGAAGCGATCGAACTGATGGGCAGCAAACGCCTGTCGAAAATCGCCATGCTCGACGCGGGCGTGCCGTGCATTGCCGGCTATCAAGGCGCAGCGCAGGACGACGCGACGCTGCTGGCCGAAGCCGAGCGCATCGGCTATCCGCTGATGATCAAGGCCAGCGCCGGCGGCGGTGGACGTGGCATGCGCCTGGTGCACGAGGCCAGCGAACTGGCGGCGCAACTGCGCACCGCGCGGTCCGAAGCAATGAACGGTTTCGGCAGCGACGAGTTGATTCTCGAACAGGCATTGATCGAACCGCGCCACGTCGAAGTGCAATTGTTCGGCGACCAGCACGGCCATCTGGTCTATCTCGGCGAACGCGATTGCTCGATCCAGCGCCGCCATCAGAAAGTCATCGAAGAAGCGCCGTGCCCGGTGATGACCGCCGAGCTGCGCCAGGCCATGGGCGAAGCGGCGCTCAAGGCCGGGCGCGCGGTGGATTATGTCGGCGCCGGCACCGTGGAGTTCCTCCTCGACGCACGCGGCCAGTTCTACTTTCTGGAGATGAACACCCGTCTGCAGGTCGAGCATCCGGTGACGGAATTGATCACCGGCCTCGATCTGGTCGCGTGGCAACTGCTGGTTGCCGAGGGCCAGCCGTTACCGCTGACGCAGGAACAGGTCCGCCTCGACGGTCACGCCATGGAAGTGCGCCTCTACGCTGAGGATCCCGCTGCGGATTTTCTCCCGCAAACCGGCCGAATTGCCGCATGGCAACCGGCTTCGGATCACGGGGCGCGGATCGATCACGGTCTGCTTGAAGGCCAGTCGGTGAGCCCGTTCTACGACCCGCTGCTGGGCAAACTGATCGCCCACGGCGCAACCCGCGAAGAGGCGCGGCGCAAATTGTTGCGGGCGGTGCAGGACACGGTGCTGCTTGGCGTGCAAAGCAACCAACGCTTGCTCGAAGGCCTGCTGCAACATCCGCAGTTCATCAGTGGCGATTTCAGCACCGCCTTCATCCAGGAACATTTTTCCAGCCATGCCTGCCTCAACACTTATGTGCCGACGACGGCGCAACTGGCGATTGCCGTGGTGTTGTTCTATCAGGCCAGCGCCCTGCCCCATCGCGCCCCGCTGAACGGCTGGCGCAACAACGCCAGCGTGCCGTTGCACTATCGACTGGGCAGTGACGAGCAGGACTGGACGCTGGCGGTGCTGGCGCGCAAACCCGGCGAGTTGGTCGTGCAGGCTGGCGAAAGCACTGTGGCGGTGAAAATCATTGAGCACGCCGCGCAATCGATCACCATCGAAGTCGACGGTCTGCGCCAGCGCCACGCCTATCGTCTGCACGATCGGCAGCTGTGGCTGTTCACCCATCCGGGCAGCCTGCGCCTGGAGGATCGAACTCATGCGCCGATCGACAGTCAGACCAGCGTCGCCTCCGGCACCCTGAAAGCCCCGATGGACGGTGCCATTGTCGATGTGCTGGTCAGCGAGGGCAGTACGGTCAGCAAGGGTCAATTGCTGGTGGTACTGGAGGCAATGAAAATGGAGCATCCGTTGAAGGCCGGCATCGATGGCGTGCTCAAACGGGTGCAAGTGAAGGTCGGCGATCAGGTAAAAAATCGTCAGGTTCTGTTGCAGGTCGAGTAGTCGCCCGGGCACAAGCGCGGGGTTTGACTACGCTCTGATAAATCAGAACGCGGAAATCAGGAACCCTGCGATGCCCCATTGGCTGGTCATAGATCTGGAAGCCACCACAGACGAGGGTGGCTGGCCGGTCACGGAAATGGAAATTATCGAGATCGGTGCGACCCTGGTCGACCGCGCCGGGCGCGAGCAGGATCACTTCCAGCGCTTCGTCAAACCGACCCGCCGGCCATTGCTGACGCCGTTCTGTCGGGAGCTGACACACATCACCCAGGCCAACATCGATTCGGCGCAACCGCTGAGCGAGGTCTGGCCGGCCTTTGAGCGTTGGCTCGCGCAGCATCAAACCCGTCTGGAAGGCTGGGCCAGTTGGGGCGGTTATGATCGCCAGCAGTTGCTGCAGGAGTGGCAACGCCTGAACATCGACAGCGGCCTGGGCAAAGTCCCGCACATGAACCTCAAACAGCGCTTCGCCAAGGCTCGGCGCCTGGAACGACCGCTGGGGCTCAACGGCGCGTTGCAACTGGCGGGCATGCAGTTCAACGGCCAACAACATCGCGCGCTGGAAGATGCCCGCAATACTGCACGGTTATTGCCGCTGGTCCTGCCGCTTTAGACGCGTGACGGCGCGAAAAGCCTTGTGCATACTGGCCGCCCCCTTTTAAGCCCTTTTCGAGGAATCCGCCCATGTTTAAAGTCAACGAGTACTTCGACGGCACCGTCAAGTCGATCGCCTTTGGCACCGCTGAAGGTCCGGCGACCATTGGCGTCATGGCCCCGGGCGAATACGAATTCGGCACCAGCCAGCGCGAGATCATGCACGTGGTTTCCGGCGCGCTGAGCGTAAAACTGCCAGACAGCAGCGACTGGGAAACCTTCGCCGCCGGCAGCCAGTTCAACGTTCCGGCCAACAGCAAGTTCCAACTGAAAGTCGAAGTGGATACCGCTTACCTGTGCGAATACCGCGGCTGATCCCGCCGGTTTCACCGCGCAAAAAAATGCCCGCGTCCAAAAGACCCGGGCATTTTTCGTTTCAGCGACAGCCTATTCGAGAATCTCCACCGGCATGCCGACTTCCAGGCGACCGTTACCGTCGTTGACCAGATTCTGCCCGAACATCGCGCCATCGGCGGTGCTGCGGTGTTTCTGTAACGTCGCGAACGGCTCGCGGTCGGCGCTGCGCTCACCGGTTTGCGGGTCGACAGTGGTCATGATGCAACGCGCACATGGCTTGACCACGCGGAATTCGATATCGCCGATGCGAATGCGTTTCCAGTTGTCCTCGGCGTAAGCCTCGCTGCCTTCGATGACCAGATTCGGACGAAAGCGCAGCATCTCCAGCTCTCGCCCTACCGTTTCCGAGAGCGCCAGCCGCGAAGCTTCGCCGATCAGCAGCAATGGATAACCGTCGGCGAACGCCACTTGATCGTCGTCCTTGCCGAAACCCGACTGCGTGGTGCGTGCCCGCTCCAGCGGCATCTGCACCAGACGTGTCGGCTTGCCGAGGAAGTCGCTGACAAACCGCGCGGCTTGATCACCGGCGTCCGGCACCCGCAGCGTGTCACGCCAGATCGTCACACCGCGCAGCTCGGCGTCGGCAGCGGGCAGCGCGACTTCGATAGATCCCTGCTCGGGAGCGCTGAGGGTCAGACCGCCGCTGGCATTCCATAACGCCGACAACTGACTCATCTTCGCTTCGGCACGCTGGGTCAGAAAGCGCCCGCTGGCCTCGTCCACCAGCATCCAGCGTCGGTCGCCCGCCAGCCCGAGCTTGTCCAGCTCGATGCTTTGCAGCATTTCGCCCTTGCCGGATTTCAACGGGTAACGATAAAGCGCGCTCAGACGCAGCATGGCCAGCTTCCTTGGAGGAAAAACGCCACCCTATACGAGCTCGATCTGGAATCAAAGACCAGGCTCACTCCTATAATGGGTGTGCGGTCAGGCCGGCACGGCGTCGAGCATCAGACGCTGGCGCACCACGTCGACCAGTTTGTCCGGCTGGAATTTGGAGAGGAAGTTGTCGCAACCGACCTTCTTCACCATCGAGTCGTTGAAACTGCCGGACAGTGAGGTGTGCAGTACGACGTACAGGCCACGCAGGCGAGGGTCGTTGCGGATCTCCGTGGTCAGGCGATAGCCGTCCATTTCCGGCATTTCCGCATCGGTGAAGATCATCAGCAGTTTGTCGGTCATGTGCACGCCGGTATCGGCCCAGGCCTTGAGCATGTTCAAGGCTTTCAGACCGTCGCTGGCAATGTGCATTTTCACCCCGAGCTGGCCGAGGGTATCGCGCAATTGCGATAGCGCTACGTTGGAATCGTCCACCAACAACACTTCGCGGCCACGGGCGCGCTCCAGTACCGGATCGTCGAGTTTCTCGCGCGAGACCTTGGCGTTGTACGGGACGATTTCAGCGAGGACTTTCTCGACGTCGATGATCTCCACCAGTTGATCGTCGACCTTGCTGATCGCGGTCAGATAATGCTGGCGGCCGGCACTGGTCGGCGGCGGCAGAATGGCTTCCCAGTTCATGTTGACGATGCGGTCGACACCGCCGACGAGGAAGGCCTGCACCGAACGGTTGTATTCGGTGACGATGATCGTGCTGTTCGGGCCCGGCACCAGTGGGCGCATACCGATTGCCTGGGACAGATCGATCACCGGCAAGGTCTGTCCGCGCAGATTGACCACGCCGCAGACGAAAGGATGACGCTGCGGCATCAGGGTCAGCTTGGGCAGTTGCAGCACTTCCTGAACCTTGAACACGTTGATCGCGAACAGCTGGCGTCCGGCCAGGCGAAACATGAGGATTTCCAGGCGATTCTCACCCACCAGTTGCGTGCGTTGGTCTACCGTGTCGAGAATGCCGGCCATCAATGACTCCTGGGCTTGTTCTGATGAATTCACTATGGGGGTTTATCGGCTGCATTCAGCTAATCTTGATTGCTGTAAAGCGCGCCGCTAAAAATGCCATAAACGGCCATTGATGTCACACTGACATCATGCTTTACTGGCAATCGTGATTTCATCTGCTAGATTCATTGCGGCGCGACCTCGGTTTGCACGTTAGGTTCCCGCGACTAAGGGATTCCCCTAGGGTCAATCAGGCCCAACCTGATATTCGCCATTTCCAATAGCCATTACTGTGACGCCATTCTCATTGCATGAACGGAGTCAGGCTATTGTGTGCGATCGCAATTCAGTGGCAACCCACCCTCTGGAACCCCTCGGTCCGTGCACCTGCACCGCCGGGCGCGATCTGCCGACGATTCACGATCGTCGCCACACACGGCCATCCGTCAACCAACACGACGTGGTGGAGATGAACATGCCAATCGACCGTAAAGACTGGGCGCAACGCTTCCCCGAATTTCTGGTCGAGGCCGAAACGCTTCTCGCCAAGTCCGAAGAATGCCTGAGCCATCTGCAACTGATCAGCAATGACAAGGATGCCATCGACTGCATGCTCGGCACTCTGCTGAAGCTGGCCGGCCGCGCCGAAGCCTTGGCGCTGGAAGCAATCTCCGAGTTTTCCCTGCACATCTACAGTCTGCTGAATTTGACCCAGGATCACGTCGACCTGCACGAACAGGCCCTCGATGCCTTGCGAGACTGTTTCACCCTGATGGCATGGCAGCTTGAGCTGGTCGATCATAAAACCGGACAACTGAGCCTTGATGGCAGCGAGCAGACAGCCCTGCTTGAGGCCTTCGCGGCACAAATGGGCCAGGACACGTTCGAGCCGAAGATGATGAGCAAACGTTTGCTCTCTGCGCCCTTTACCGCGCATCAGGCTTAAGCCAGCAATCCGCAATATTGTCGTAAATGAATGCTTCGTACCTGAAAGCGACAATCCGGGTCAAATAATCTGCCCGACCAACGGCTGATTTCCAGAGGCCGCCATCAGGGTTTTCCCTGTGTGCTCCCAGAGACACTTCCAGGCTAATCGAAGTCGTCCAACTACAAAAATCCCAACTTTTTCCAATATGGAACTTGCGTCCACGATCCGGTATTTCCTGACTGAATGGACATATATAGCGACCGCGACCAACGGTATGTTAAGTGGTATTATGCCGCCGGTTAATTACCTGCCGTTTAATGGCACAGTGACTTCAGCGTTTCATTAGCAATGTTACTGCCGGTCAATGATTGCTTAACGAATGCGGTATGAATCAATAACATAATTGACAGTATTTCCACACAGAGATCCGCCAGTCACCGGTCGGTCTGCCCGCAGCGAACATCCATTGGCTCCATCCGTTATGTACGCCAGTCTCAAGTCACTTATTACATGGCCACCCTCGCGGGAAAACGCCCGGCGCTTCACACTAGTGCTGTGTGTTCTGGCGACTATTGGCAGTCTGCTGGCCTATGTTTTTTCCGCGCACATTCCACTGGGGTTGCTGGCACTCGACATCGCCGCCACCGCGTGCGTCTGGGTGCAATATCGCTTGTCGCGCAAATCGATCAAGTTTCAGCCACAAGAGCTGGCTGATCGACTGCTGCAAGTCCAGGAAAACGAACGACATCGCCTCAGCCGTGAATTGCACGACGATATCGGCCAGTTGCTCACCGCCGCGAAGCTGCAAAGTGACTGGCTCAAACGCCGCCTGCCGGAAGATCTGCAGGAACAATGCAAGGTCCTCTGCGACACGCTGGATGAAACCCTGACCAAGGTGCGTGACGTCTCGGCGATTCTCAATCCACGTCAATTGACCAGCCTGGGCCTCGAAGCCAGCCTGCGTGCGCATTTGCTCAAGACACTGGCCAACACGCCGGTCAACTGGAGTCTCGATTGCCAGCAACGGCTCAACGGCATCCCCGAGGAAATGGCCGTCGCGGCGTTTCGCATTGCCCAGGAAGCCGTGACCAACATCCTCCGGCACGCACAGGCAAAAAACCTGTTGATTCGGGTACAGCGATTGCCGCAAGGTCTGACGCTGTTGATCAGTGATGACGGCCTGGGTTTTGCCCCGGCGGCCGACCCGGCCAGAGAAGGCCAACGCGGCATGGCCGGAATGGCCGAGCGCATCGAACAGTTGGGCGGCACATTGAGCGTTATCAGCGAGCCGGGCAAAGGCACTCGAATCGAAGCACTTTTCCCGTGGGCGCCGCGAGCGCTCGAACGGGCCAGTACGAATAAGGTTATGCGTTGACTTGTAACTTACTTCTGGTGGATGACCACTCGCTGATCAGAGCCGGCGTGCGTGCTCTGGTTCTGGATATTCCCGGTTACGCGGTAATCGGCGAAGCCAGTGATGGTTCGCAATTGCTCGAAATGGTCGAGCAACTGAGCCCCGACATCGTATTGCTGGACATCTCGATGAGGGAAACCGGTGGCCTGGAAGCGCTGCAACGCCTCAAGCGTGTGCGGCCGCAGAGCAAAGTGCTGATCCTGTCGATGCACACCGATCCAGCGCTGATCATGCAGGCGCTGGAATCCGGTGCCCACGGCTACCTGCTCAAGGACACCACGGCCACCGAGCTCGAACATGCGCTGGAAGCCCTGCGCAACAACGAACGCTACCTCAGCCCGGCCATTGCCCATACGGTGATCAATCAGGCACTGACGCGAAACCAGAAAAGCCAGCCGGACGTCGCCGATTCGCACAATCTGACCGCGCGCCAGCTGGAAATCCTTCGCCTGATCGTGCGCGGCAAATCGACCCGGGAAATTGCCAACGGCCTGGGCTTAAGCGTCAAGACCGTCGAAACCCACCGCGCACAGATCATGAAGCGCCTGCAAATCTACGACGTGGCGGGCCTGGTGCTGTTCGCTGTGCGTGAACAGATCATCAGCCTTGATGACTGATCGACGGTTGTTGGCCCAATAACGGCGAGTCCTTCGGCAGATGCACCTGCAACGCTGCAGGTTTCGCAACAAATCGCAGACTGTCGCCTTCCAGCGGCTCGCCATCGAGATTGATGCTCAGCCCTTCGGCGACCTTGATCTCGACCCACGGCAATCGCGCCCGCACAAACATATTGTCGAGGCCGAAGCCCTCGCTCAGCAGATTCTTCAGCGTGCCGACCAGCTCCTGCGGTGCCGGCAGAATGCTGATGTCCAGCAAACCATCGTCGACTCGCGCCTCGGGGCACAGCACATGGCCGCCGCCCGCCTGCCGTCCGTTGCCGATTCCCAGTGCAAGCAGTTCACCCTGCCAATGAAAATCCGGGCCTTGCAACTCGCCGTAAGCGGCATGCAGTTCGCTGAACCGGGTCAGGCCGGTAAATAGATAAGCGGCGCCGCCCAAGACCTTTTTCAGGTCTTCCGAAGTATTGGCGGTCACCTGGCTACCGAATCCGCCGGTCGCCATGTTCAGGAAAATCTGCCCGCCCACCTCGCCCAGATCGATATCCGAGGGCTGAACATCCAGTAGCTCAAGGGCTTCGGCCGGCTCCAGGGAAATACCGGCGGCACGGGAAAAATCGTTGGCGGTGCCCAGCGGCAGGAGGACGAGACTGGCTTTTTGCGGATGCTGCGCCAGCGCCTCGGCAATATCGCGCAACGTGCCATCACCGCCACCGGCGATGATTTTGCTGTAGCCGGCCGCCAACGCTTCCTCAACCAGACGCTGGGCGTCGCCAGCCTCCCACGTCACTCGCACAGCCAGTTCCCAGCCTTGCTCACGCTTGGCTTCGACGGCAGCGCGGACATCTTCGTTGAGTGCCTGTTTGCCATGCAAGATCAGCAGTGCCCGGCGTTCACTCATAACGTCACTCCAAGAATTGAAATCGATTGAAACATCTTGACCACTGCGCGCGTTAAAAAAGCCGCAGGGATGGCAATTAATTGCTTTTCAAACGGCCAGCGTCCTACACAGCGGTATTTTTTCGTACGGAACAAGAGGAATCGGCTTAATTGACCCCGTCCGATCATTGGGTCACCGTGTGCCGGCAGCACCAACTTTCAACTCAATAACACAAGGATGTGCCGGTAATGAACGGATACCCCGCGATTCATTTCCATGAATCGAGCAATGGAATAATCAGCAAGCGTGCAGTTGCTACGACCAGCGAGTACTTCCATGCGCAACCATGAAACCAAGGCACCGGTGACCCCGGTCGCCGCTCTCGCCGAAAGTCGTGCCAGCAAGAAACCAGACTTCTGTAACAGCGCCAAGACCCCTGGAGAGTTTGATATGGAACCCCGAGTCAGCGAGCTGGAGACTCACTTCAAATACATGCGCCGCGACATGGACGAAGTGCTCAATGATGTGCGGACGATCAAACACCGTCTGGCGTATTCGGCGGGTGCTACCGCTGTCATCCTTGGACTGCTGGGATGGGTGGCCAACAGCCGATTCGACCAGTTGGTGACGTTGATCAGCAACTGACCGAATCAATTGTTGCACGCGCCGTGCTTACCCGCCGACGCGTGCATGGGCAAGACCGGCTACCCCAGCAGGTCACTGAGGGGAATGAAGCTCACTTCATCACCCTCGCTCAGCGTGCGGCCCTCTCGGACTTCCACCAACCCGTCGGCCCACGCGGCGCTACGCAGCACACCCGAACTCTGGTTGCGGTAAATGATCGCCCGCCCCTGTTCCAAGCGCCCGCGCAGATATTCACGACGGTTGCCGGCCACCGACCAGACAAAACCTGCTGGCACTGCAAACTTGAGCGGTTCGACGGCTTGCACACCCAGGCGACGCAAAAGATAAGGCCGCGTCAGCAGGGCGAACGTCACCAGCGTCGAGGCGGGATTGCCGGGCAGGCCAATCACCGGCACGTTGCGAAAATGGCCGAAGGTCAACGGTTTCCCGGGCTTGATGGCCAGCTTCCACAGGGCCAACTCGCCTTCTTCACGCAGGGCAATGCCGAGGAAATCCGCCTCACCGACCGAGACACCGCCGGTAGACAGAATCAGATCGACGTCTTGCAATTCGCCCAGCCGCGCCCGCGTGGTGGCCAGATCGTCCGGGAGAATTCCGCCATCAATCACTTCACAACCCAGACGCTGCAGCCAGCTGCACAGAAGCACGCGGTTGCTGTTGTAGATCTGGCCCGGCCCCAATGCCTGACCGGGTTCAACCAGTTCGTCCCCAGTGGACAGAACCGCCACCCGCGGCTTGCGCACGACGTTAACCCCGGCACAGCCAAGCGAAGCAGCCAGGCCTTGCTCAATCGGTCCGAGCCGGGTTCCAGCTTGCAGCACCAATTCGCCGACCGTAGTTTCCTGGCCCTGCGGACGAATGTTCTGCCCGGCTTTCAAAGGCTCGAGGAAGCGCACTCGGCCATCGGCCTGGACTTCAGCATTTTCCTGCATCTCGACACAGTCGGCGCCCGGCGGCAGCGGTGCCCCGGTAAAGATGCGTGCGCAGGTGCCTGGTTCCAACGATTGCGGAGATTGCCCGGCGAAGACCTTTTGACTGACCGGCAGCGGCTCGCCCTGCCAATCCGCCAGGTTCAAGGCGTAGCCGTCCATGGCGCTGTTCGGCCATGGCGGCAGATCCAGTGTCGAGATCAAATCTTCCGCCAGCACCCGCCCTTCGACTTGAGCCAGCGGCAAGTGCTCGCGCTCGACAATGCGCGACGCATCGGCCATGGCCAGCAAACGCTCGAGCGCCGTTTCGACAGGCAGCAAACTGCCGGTCTTGCCCGGCTTACCCACGGGATTCACAAGGCGCCGCCTGCTTCAGATGGGTGACGAAGTTGCAGGGACGATGACGGGCGTCCAGTTGCTCAGCGAGAATGCCGTCCCAACCGGTGCGCACTGCATTGGTCGAACCCGGCAGGCAGCACACCAGCGTGCCGTTGGCCAGACCAGCCAAGGCCCGGGACTGCACAGTCGAAGTGCCGATATCGGCCACGGATATCTGGCGGAACAGTTCGCCGAATCCGTCGACCTGTTTGTCGAGCAGGCATGCCACCGCTTCCGGTGTGCTGTCACGCCCGGTGAAGCCAGTGCCGCCGGTGATCAGCACAACCTGAACCACATCGTCGGCAATCCAGTTGGCGACTTGCGCACGGATTTTGTAGAGATCATCTTTAAGCAAAACCCGCTCGGCCAGCGCGTGACCGGCCGCGATCAAGCGATCAACGAAGACCTGGCCGGAGGTATCGGTTTCCAGGGTTCGGGTGTCGCTGACAGTCAGCACCGCAATATTGAGCGGCACGAAAGGTACATCAGCCTTGGCTTTCATAGGCTCTTCCAGTTGTAGGGGAAACAGCCCGGTGTTATATCACAGCGGCTCATTTTTCCGCCGCCCTCTGGAGAGTCGTCATGCCGTCGAACAGTCAATTGTCGCCCTGCTCCGTCCTGCTTCTGGCGGGTGGACGCGGCCAGCGCATGGGCGGTCAGGACAAGGGGCTTATCGAGTGGCTGGGCGAGCCTTTGATCGCGCATTTGCAGCGCAAGGTACGGCCGTTGACCGACGATCTGATCATCTCCTGCAACCGCAATCGCGAGCGTTATGCCGGGTTTGCCGATCAGTTGGTGATGGATGATGAAGGCGATTTCCCCGGGCCGCTGGCCGGTATTCGTGCCGGGCTGAAAGCGGCGCGCCATGCGCATCTGCTGGTGTTGCCATGTGATGTGCCGCGAATCGACGAGGCCTTGCTCGAAGACATGCTGATTACTGCCAATCTGCAACGTGAAAAACCTTTAATGCTGCGCCACGGCGAGCATTGGGAACCGCTGCTGTGCGTGATTCCCGTGGCGCTGTTGCCGGCATTCGAAGCAGCCTGGAATGCAGGCGAGCGCAGCCCGGGGCGGGTAATGCGCAGCCTCGGCGCCGTCGCATTGCAATGCCCTGACAACGACCCGCGACTGGCCAACCTCAACACCCCGGAATTGTTACATCTGCACAACACTGTGTCAGACTGACACTATCCAAGGAACTCTCACGCCTTGTTTACGTCTCAAGCTCAGTAACCAGAAGATTTCCCATTCGGAGACACACTCATGACTCAACGGACCCTCGCCACTTTCATGCTCGCACTGGGCCTGGCAACCCTCGCAGGTTGCTCCTCGCCAACAGTGATCACCTTGAATGACGGTCGCGAAATCCAGGCCGTCGACACCCCGAAATACGATGATGATTCGGGCTTCTACGAGTTCCAGCAGCTGGACGGCAAAGAGACCCGCATCAACAAGGATCAGGTTCGTACCGTTAAAGAGCTGTAAGGCTCCGCGTCGTTACCGGATACAGAAAAGCCCGCATTGTCATGCGGGCTTTTTCATGGGCGCTCGGAAAGCAGTTTCAGCATTACCACTGCAAGGTGATTTGACTCTCGAACTCCCGCAACTCACCGGTCACCGGGTCGATGAAGCGCAGGCCTTGCGCAAGCAGCTTCAACGGGTTGGCGTAATCGTCCTCGACATCTTTCAACACAGTCGGATAAAACGGATCGTTGCAGATACTCGCTCCCAGCGACGTCATGTGCACACGCAACTGATGCTTCTTGCCCGTCACGGGATACAGGCCATAGCGCCACAGATCACCATTTTTCTCACGCACCTCGACCGCCGTTTCGGTATTGCTGGCGCCAGGCCCCTCCTGCATGCGGAAGAACGGCTCGCCATCGACCAGGCGGCTCTTGTGCACCAGAGGGAAATTCAGCTCGGGCAATGCCGGGGCAATCGCTTCGTAGCGCTTGTCGATCTGCCGGGTCGGAAACAATGACTGATAGGCCGACCGGGTCTGCGGATTGGCCGAGAAGATCACCAGCCCCGCCGTATGCCGATCGATGCGGTGCAGCGGCACCAGATGCGGATTGTCCAGCCGACGGATCAGCCGCCGCAGCAGGGTTTGTTCGACATATTCTCCGGCCGGGGTGACTGGCAGAAAGTGAGGTTTGTCGGCCACCACCAAGTGTTCATCGGCATAGAGAATCGACTCGAGAACCGGGATCGGCTTTTCGTCCGGCACCTCACGAAAGTAATGAATGCGCAGCCCTTCCCTGTACGGCAAGTCCAGCGCAATCGGCTGGCCCTGCGCATCCAGCACCCGTCCGCGAGCAATCCGGTCAAGCCACTGTTCGCGGCCGATGGCACTGAAGTGCTCGCACAGGCAATCGAGTACCGTCAGCCAGGGACCGGGCGGCAAATACAAGGTGCTGGCCTGATTGTGCGCAGCGGAAAATACGGGACTGGACATACGAAACAGAAATCCTCAATGCAGGCCGGCATTATCCAACAGTGAGGCAAAGCCACCTAGCGCAGTTTGATCAGGCCGGAATCGACTTGAGGGCCGCCGCTTCGGTGAACTCCTTCAGCCAGCGCAAGACATCGACCGCCTCCCAGCGCCCCGGATCGTACAACGCGTATAACAGTCCCTGATAACCGACCACATCCAGCTGCTTGTGATAACCGGCGCGTTGAAAAAGGGCTTCGATTTCGGCAAAGCAGGTATTGAAATGCAGCTTGTTGAATGGCGTCTTGCCTTCCGTGACCAGCCCGTCCAGGCGCAATTCGAGGACGGCCTCGCGCACCACGTCCACCGACATCCGGTTAACGCTGCTCTTCAACTGTTCGACATTGACCACGGTTCATCCCTCTGACTCGATTGCTGTATGGACATACAGTAACCGAAGAATTCCGCGAGCGCCAACGCAAGGATGTATTGCTGCGACCAGCGGGAGAACGGTAGTGAAACTCATCATCGTAAAAACGCCGCGATTTCATCGCCACTGAACGGCCAATCCAGCTCCGCGCCCGTGTCGACCCGCCGCAGTACCGGGATGCGCAAGCTGTATTTTTCGAACCACGATTCGTCTTCGGCGATGTCCACCAGTTCAACCAGCAGACCATGCTCGACGAAGGGCATCAGCTCGGCTTCGGCGACTTCACACAGGTGACACCCGAGGGTGCCGAACAGCTGACATTCAGGAGGCATGACGGCATTACCGGAAAACAAGTGAGCCCATTCTAGGACGCCACTAAACCCTCGTCGACCCGGCGGCGCCCAAAGGACCCAGCGCTCCCGGCGCAAAATCCTGACGCAAATCATTCAGCGCAAATTGCAAATGCGTCATCCTCGCGGACTTTTTGCCTCTACGCTTCAGAGGCCAACGCCCTGACAGCGGAGTGTCCCGTGTTTGCAAATCTGTTGATCATCCTCGCCTCATCCCTGGTGGTGATTGCCCTGTTCCGGCGCCTGCGACTGCCGCCGGTGCTGGGTTACCTGTGCGTGGGATTACTGGTCGGGCCGAACGCATTCGACTGGGTCAACGAGAGCGAACATCTGCCCGATGTCGCCGAGCTGGGCGTGGTGTTTCTGCTGTTTTCGCTGGGTCTGGAGTTCTCCCTGTCGAAGATGATTGCGCTGCGTCAGGTGGTGTTTCGCCTCGGCAGTCAGCAAGTGCTGATCAGCACAGCGCTGCTCGGCACACTGTTGATGGGCCTGGGCATGCCGCTGATGCCGGCGCTGTTACTCGGCGCAGGGTTATCGCTGTCATCCACGGCGATCGTGACCAAGGAGCTGGGCAGTCTTGGTGAAGTATTCAGCAGCCACGGCCAGAACGCGGTCGGCGTGTTGCTGTTTCAGGACGTTGTCGCGGTATTGCTGCTGACACTGGTTCCGGTCTTCGCCGGCACCAGCGAGCAGGCCTGGTATTGGGCCCTGCCGTTGACCCTGGGCAAAACCGTGGTGCTGTTCTTCGGCCTGCTGCTCGCCAGTCGCTGGTTATTGCCACGGCTGTTTCATGAGGTGGCGGCCTCGCGCTCTGCGGAGCTGTTCGTCCTGCTGGCGCTGGTGATCGTGCTGCTGACTGCCTGGCTCACGCACTTGTTGGGGCTGTCGCCTGCACTCGGCGCTTTCCTCGCCGGCATGTTGCTCGGGGAAAGCCATTACCGGCACCAGATCGAAGCCGACATCCGGCCCTTTCGCGACATTCTGCTCGGCGTGTTCTTCGTCAGCATCGGCATGCTGATCGACCTGCAATTGTTCGTCAGTCACAGCCTGTTGATCATCGGCCTGACGCTCGGCCTGATGCTGATCAAGGGCATCGTGGTCGCGCTGCTGGTGAAGTGGCGCGGCAGTGACAGCGAAACCGCATGGCGCAGCGGCCTGGCCCTGGCCCAGGGTGGCGAATTCTGTTTTGCCTTGATGGCGCAGATGCAGCAGAACAGCCTGTTGCCGGCCGAACCGGGCGCCCTGCTGCTCGCGGCGACCTTCTGTTCGATGCTGCTCACGCCACTGCTGTTGCGTGCGGCGCCGCGCATCGCCGCCGTGCTGCACCGCAAGCCCAATCAGGAAGCGCAGATCGAACAGATCAGCGCGCTCAACGCCGACCTCGACCAGCACGTGGTGATCTGCGGCTACGGACGCGTCGGCCAATCCATCGGCCGCTTCATGGGCAACGCCGGGCAAGCCTATGTTGCGCTGGACAACGATCCGGTGCGGGTGCAGGAAGCCGCATCTGCGGAAAGCGACGTGCATTACGGCGACTCGGCGCGTGGCGATCTGCTTACTGCGGTTGGCCTGTTGCGCGCCAGGCTGCTGGTGATTGCTGTAGATCAGAGCGACGTGGCGTTGCGCATTCTGCGCGAAGCCCGCCGACTCAACCGACAGGTGCCCATTCTGGTACGCACCCGTGACGACAGCCAATCGGCGGAACTCAGAGCCGCCGGTGCCACCGAGGTGGTGCCGGAGCTTTTGGAGTCGAGCCTGATGCTCGCTTCACATGCGCTGATCATGCTCGGCCTGCCCGCGCACAAAGTGCAGGAGAAGGTCGATCAAGTGCGTATCGATCGCTATCGCCTGCTCCACGGTTTCTATCCCGGAGCCAATGATGAGGAAATCTAGTCCTGACTCACCGCGCCGATCTTGTGCAGCGACAGGTCGGCGCCGTAATACTCTTGTTCCTGACTCAGGCGCAGCCCATGCAATGCCTTGATCGTGCCGTAGACGACGAAACCGCCGACCAGCGCGACCGCGACGCCAAGCGCAGTGCCGATCAACTGGCTGATCAGGCTGACACCGCCCAGGCCACCCAGCACAGACTGACCGAAGATGCCGCAGGCAATCCCGCCCCACACGCCACACAAACCATGCAGCGGCCATACGCCCAGCACATCATCGATGCGCCATTTGACTTGGGCAGCGGTAAAGCACCAGACAAACAAGGCTCCGGCGATCGCGCCGGTTACCAGCGCACCCACCGGATGCATGAGGTCGGAGCCGGCGCAAATCGCCACCAGCCCGGCCAGCGGGCCGTTGTGCAGAAAGCCCGGGTCATTGCGCCCGACGATCAACGCGGCGACGGTGCCACCGACCATGGCCATCAGCGAGTTGACCGCGACCAGGCCACTGACACCTTGCAGGGTTTGCGCGCTCATCACGTTGAAGCCGAACCAGCCGACAATCAGGATCCACGAGCCCAGCGCCAGAAACGGAATGCTCGACGGCGCGAACGCGACCAGGCGCCCATCGCGGTAGCGACCATTGCGCGGGCCGAGCAGCAGAACAGCGGCCAACGCCAGCCAACCGCCCACGGCATGCACCACCACCGAGCCGGCGAAATCATGGAATGCCGCGCCAAACTGCGCCGTCAGCCAGCCTTGCAAGCCGAAGTTGCCGTTCCAGATCAGCCCTTCGAAAAACGGATAGATAAACGCCACGATCAGCGCCGTCGCGCACAACTGCGGGACGAAACGCGCGCGTTCGGCAATGCCGCCGGAAATGATCGCCGGGATGGCGGCAGCGAAGGTCAGCAGAAAGAAAAACTTCACCAGTCCATAGCCATGGTCTGCCGTGAGCACCGCTGCCGGTTGCATGAAGGTGACGCCATAGGAGATCCAATAGCCTATAAAGAAATAGGCCAGGGTCGAGACGGCAAAGTCGCTGAGGATTTTCGCCAGTGCGTTGACCTGGTTCTTCTGCCGGACCGTGCCGACCTCCAGAAAGGCGAAACCGGCGTGCATCGCCAGTACCATCACCGCACCGATCAGAATGAACAACGTGTTGGAGCTGTGAACCAGCGTGTCCACAGCGCTTTGCAGATTTTCCATGAAGAGGCAGACCCAAGGCTAAAAGGCACCAAAGCGGTTCATGCGGGCATTTCATGCACCAAATTACGACTCATCAGTCATACAACCGCAGGGTTGATGAACTGATTTGGCGCATATATCGATGCCCGATCACAAACGGCTAGCAAATGAATTAGAGTTTTTCTGCTCGGACGCCCGGCAACAGCGCACATACGCGGAGCGACGCACCACGACACAGCAAAAGTTGTACCAGGCATTTGCACTGAACCTTCGCGCAAGGCTCATACTCGAACGCTTCAAAGCCACCTACGGAGATCCACCCATGGCCAGCATCAAGGCAAAGACTGCTCAAGAAATCCTGATGAACGACTTCCAGACTCTGGTCGCCGACACCGAACGCCTGCTCGAGCACACCAAGACCCTCGCTGGTGATCAGGCCGATGAGCTGCGTGCCCAGATTCACGACAGCCTGCTGCGTGCCCGGGAAACCCTGAAAGTGACTGAAGACACCCTGCGCGAACGCGGTCAGGCGGCGGTCACCGCTACTGAAGACTATGTATCGGCCAACCCATGGCAATCGGTGGGCATCGCTGCCGGCGTCGGCTTTCTGATCGGCCTGCTGGCAACTCGGCGCTGATCATGTCGATCGGTGAATCCGGCCCGACTGCGGGCACCGCCTCCTCCACACGTCGCCTCGGCGCTGCCGTTCTGGGACTGCTGCACAGTCATGTCGAACTGTTCGGCATCGAACTGCAGGAGCAGAAATCACGCACTGTCAGCCTGCTGCTGTTCGCCGGCCTGGCGCTGGTGTTTGCCCTGCTGTTGCTGGTGGGTCTGTCCACGCTGGTGATGATCATCTTCTGGGACACCTACCGCCTGGCAGCGATCATCGGCCTGTGCGTGTTTTACACGCTGGCGTCGATCTTCTGCGGCCTGCGTCTCAAAGCGGCGATTTTCGATGAGTCCTCGCCTTTCCACGGCACGCTCGAAGAGCTGGCCAACGACCGGGAGCGCCTGCTGCCATGAGCCTGCCTGAACTTCCGCACAACAGCTCACGCCGGGAAATGCGCAAGGCGCTGATCCGCCTGCGCATGGAAATGCATCGTCAGGAAATCCGCCACGAGACCGCGCAAGTGTTGCAACCGTTGCAGCGCATGCGTGGCATGAAGCAGAACGTGCAGGATGGTTTTGGCATCAAGCACGCGCCGTTGTGGGGCGTGGCGGCGGTGACGCTGCTGGGTTTCCTCACCGGCAAAGGCTCGAAACGCAGCAGTGGTGGCGGTTTGACGCGACTGCTGCGTCTGGGCACGACGCTCGGGCCGCTGATCAGACTGGTAATGCACAGCTCGGGCAAACGCTGAAGCGCCCTTCTGGCTACATTCTTGCAATAGCGCCGGGATGAATCTCCTTATCGGGAGATTCCATCCCGCGTGCCTATCCGGCAAGCGCGGCCAAACCAAAAACAAGATTAAGGACTTGCCGTGATCGACGGGCAACCGCTCGCCTGTTTTCAGCCTTTTATCGATACCGCCACAGGCCGCATCGCTGGTGTCGAAGCACTCGGTCGCTTGCGCCAGAGCGATGGTCAACTGACCTCGGTCGGGCCATTGTTCGCCGACCCACGGACCCCGGCCACCGCCTTGCGCCGTCTCGATCGGCAGATCCGTGACCACGCCCTCAGCCGCCTGCATGAAGCGCCGGCGGAGTGGTTCCTCAGCCTGAACATGTCGCCACGCTGGATCAGTCGCCTGCGCGCCGATCAAGCGCTGCCAAGCCTCAAGCAACTGGCGCGACACCAGGTTGATCCGCAGCGCATCGTATTTGAAATCACCGAACTGGGCGGTAACAGCGAACGCCTGGCCCACGTGGTCGGGCGCTACCGTGACGCAGGGGCGAGAATCGCCATCGATGATTTTGGCGCCGGCTATTCGCAGCTGGATCGGGTACTGGCCCTGCAACCGGACATTCTCAAGCTCGACATGCGCCTGTTTCAGGCTGCGGCCCTCGGCGGACCGAGCAGTGACGTGGTCAAAGCACTTGCGCAGATGGCCGAAAAAACCGGCTGCTGGATCATCGCTGAAGGCGTCGAAACCGAAGCACAGCTGAATTTCGCCCTGGAGTGCGGCTCGCGCTACGTACAAGGTTTTCTTTTCGCCCGGGCGCAGGAAGACTTCTTCGCTACGGATGCTTTCGTCGCGCATTTCGCCCAACTCAGGCAGCGCTACGTAAAACAGAAACTCAGCGAGCGCGGAAGGCTGATGCAGATGCGTCAGCAGCTCAGCGAACTGATGGCGATTCTGCAGCAATGGGCCCAGGCCCGCGCCCCGCTCAGTGCATTGCCGCAATTGCAGGCGTTTCCCTGGCTGCTGCGCTTTTATCAGTGCGATCGCCACGGCACGCAACTGACGCCCAACCTCGAATGGCGCCATGACGGCTGGTTTGCCGATGACCGCTATCTGGGGCACAACTGGTCGTGGCGACCGTATTTCTATCATCTGCTGGCCGAAGGCTGGGAAGAACGCCGCCTGACCCTGTCGAACACCTATCGCGATGCCACCAGCAACCAGTATTGCCTGACTGCCGGACAGTTTTTCGATAACGGTGAACGCTTGCTGTTGATCGATATCGACGCAGCAGGCCTGTAGTTCTGCTTGCAGGCACAGGGCCGAACCGGGAAGCTAGGACGATCAGTCACCAGACGGAGAGATTCAGCCTTGGATTGGCCAACCCTGCTCAACCGCGAACGCCTCGGCAAACCGCTGCACAGCCCGCAAGAACTCGGCCGCAGCCCTTTTCACAAAGACCATGACCGCATCATTTTCTCCGGTGCCTTTCGCCGCCTCGGGCGCAAGACCCAAGTGCACCCGGTCACCAGCAACGATCACATTCATACCCGCCTGACCCACTCGCTGGAAGTCAGTTGTGTCGGCCGTTCGCTGGGCATGCGTGTCGGTGAAACCTTGCGCAGCGCGCTGCCAGACTGGTGCGACCCGGCCGACCTCGGCATGGTCGTGCAATCGGCCTGCCTGGCGCATGACATCGGCAATCCGCCGTTCGGCCATTCCGGCGAAGACGCCATCCGCCACTGGTTTCAACAAGCCGCCGGGCGTGGCTGGCTGGACGGCATGAGCGAGGCCGAGCGTGGTGATTTCCTCAATTTCGAAGGCAATGCTCAAGGCTTTCGCGTGCTGACGCAGCTGGAATATCACCAGTTCGACGGCGGCACGCGCCTGACCTACGCGACGCTGGGCACCTATCTGAAGTACCCGTGGACCGCGCGCCACGCCGACTCCCTCGGCTACAAGAAACACAAATTCGGCTGCTATCAGAGCGAGCTGCCATTGCTCGAACAGATCGCGCACAAACTCGGTCTGCCGCAAATCGAAGACCAGCGCTGGGCACGCCATCCATTGGTCTACCTGATGGAAGCCGCTGATGACATCTGCTATGCGCTGATCGATCTCGAAGACGGTCTGGAAATGGAGTTGCTCGAATACGCCGAAGTCGAGTCACTGCTGCTCGGTCTGGTCGGCGACGATTTGCCGGAAACCTATCGCCAGCTCGGCCCGCAGGATTCCCGCCGGCGTAAACTGGCGATCCTGCGCGGCAAGGCCATCGAGCACCTGACCAACGCGGCGGCGCGGGCATTTGTCGAACAGCAGGATGCTCTGCTCGCCGGCACGCTGCACGGCGATCTGGTCGAACACATGCACGGGCCGGCGAAGCGCTGCGTGTTGAACGCCAAGGACATCGCGCGCAAGAAAATCTTTCAGGACAAACGCAAGACCCTGCATGAGATCGGCGCGTACACGACGCTGGAGATCCTGCTCAATTCGTTCTGCGGCGCCGCGCTGGAGCAGCACAACGGTCGCACGCCGTCGTTCAAGAGCCGGCGCATCCTCGATTTGCTTGGCAACAATGCGCCGGATCCGCAGGGTTCGTTGCACAGTTCGTTTCTGCGCATGATCGATTTCATCGCCGGCATGACCGACAGTTACGCCAGTGACATGGCACTGGAAATGACCGGGCGTTCAAGTCACTGAGTCTTGAGGGGGCAGCCGGTCACTGATCTGACCGGCTGACCACCATGAGAGTTTTGCTGAATGCCCCTGTGAACCAGGTGAGATTCAACTACGCTTGACCCATTAACCCGATCAAATAAACACCGCTGATTAAACGCAACTTTAAACATCGACAAATAATTGAATATCAATATTGGCCTTCGGATCATTTCAATCTTCGGCCAATTGATTGCTCGCCCTTCCTTACGCCGAACCTAATTTCAACGTAGTCTCTTTCCTCATTACGCGTAGGATTAATCCGATAACGTAGTCGCGACACTACCAGTCCATGCGAGTGCTCATGCATCTGAGCTAAGGTGCGCGCTTTATTCATGCTTGCATGGGACTCTATTTATGAACTCCGTTTTTATTGTGGACGATCATCCGGTCATCCGCCTCGCCGTGCGAATGCTCCTGGAACATGAAGGCTACAAGGTCGTCGGCGAGACCGATAACGGTGTCGATGCCATGCAGATGGTCCGTGAGTGCATGCCCGACCTGGTCATTCTCGATATCAGCATCCCCAAGCTGGACGGCCTCGAAGTGCTGGCCCGCTTCAACACCATGGGTTCGAATTTCAAGATTCTGATTCTGACGGCGCAGTGTCCTACGCTGTTCGGCATTCGTTGCATGCAATCCGGCGCATCGGGATATGTCTGCAAGCAGGAAGACTTGAGCGAATTGGTCAGCGCAATCAAAGCGGTACTTTCCGGTTATAACTATTTCCCCAGTCAAGCGCTTAATCCGGTGCGCGCCGACGACACTCGATACGCTGAACTTGAACTGTTCAAATCCGTCAATGACCGCGAACTGATGGTATTGCAGTTATTTGCTCAGGGACGTACCAACAAGGAAATAGCCAAGGGCATGTTTCTGAGCAACAAGACCGTCAGCACTTATAAAAAGCGTCTGATGCAAAAACTCAAAGCCAGATCCCTTGTAGAACTTATCGAGATGGCCAAACGTAACGCACTCGTGTGAGACTCCGCATGCCCAGCCGTGTAAAGGACTACCTGATTGCCTTGAGCGCTGTTCTGTACCTGAGCGCCAATGCCCTCGCCGCGCCAAGCGCTTCACCGGACTATGCATTGCTCAGCCGCTCGGCCACCGAGGCCGTGCAAACTGTCCTGCAGCCGTCACAACGGCAATGGCTGCAGACTCGCAGCGAACTGAAACTGGGTACCTCCGCACCTGATTACCCGCCATTCGACATGACCGTCAGTGGCCAGGACTACGAGGGACTGACCGCCGATTACGCAGGGATTCTCGGTCAGGCCACCGGTTTGCCGATTCGCGTGCAACGCTTTCCCTCGCGCGAGGCTGCAATTCGCGCCTTGATCGATGGCCAGATCGACCTGCTTGGCACAGCCAACGGCTACGAAGCAGGCAATGCCAACCTCGCGCTTTCCAGACCCTATGCGGTCGATCAGCCGGTACTGGTAACCCGCGAGGACGAAACCCGCTCGCTGACCGAAGGCCTCGCCGGCCTGCGCCTGAGCATGGTGTATCACTACCTGCCGGTGCCCGAGATCAAAGCGCTGTATCCCAAAGCGCTGATCACTTGCTATCCGTCCTACCAGAACGCAATCAACGCGGTGGCCTTCGACCAGGCCGATGTGTTTCTCGGCGACACCCTCTCCACCCATTACATGATCAACAAGGGCTATCTCAACAATGTCCGTATGGCCAACTTCGGCAAGCAGGAAGCCCATGGCTTCAGCTTCGCCGTGCGGCGCAGCAATCCGCAGCTGCTGGGCATCATCGACACGGTGCTCGCAGCGATCCCGAGCAGTCAGCGCGACGACATCGCCAAGCGCTGGAGCGCCGGCAGCGACCTGCTGCTCACTGACAGAAAACTGCAGCTGACAGATCGTGAGGAAAAGTGGCTCAAGCAGCATCCCGTCGTCAGCGTGGTGGTCAATGAAGCTTACGCACCGTTGACCTTCTTCGACAGCGCCGGCAATTTCCGCGGCATCAGCGCCGACCTGCTCGAGCTGATCCGCTTGCGTACCGGCCTGCGTTTCGAGGTCCAGCGCAGCCGCAACGATGCGGAAATGATCAGGCAGATCGACAACCACAAGGCCGATCTGATTGCCGCACTGTTGCCCAGCGCCGAACGTGAAAAAAACCTGAGCTTCAGTCGCCCGTATCTGGAAAATTCCTACGTGCTGCTGACCCGCAAAAGCGCCGACAGCCCGACCAATCTGGGCCAACTCAAAGGCAAGCGTCTGGCGATCGCCCAAGGCAATCCGCTGGTCGCCTACTTGCATGAGAATTTCCCGGGCATCGAACTGATCGAAACCCCCGACACGTTCAGCGCCGTGTCGATGCTGGCCGACAACCATGTCGACGGTGCGGTGAACTCGCTGGTGATCGCCAACTATTTCATCTCATCGCGCATATTCGATCGGCCACTGCAAATCACCACCACGATCGGCACCAGTCAGGCAGCCTTCTCGCTGGCGACCGCCCGTGACAACACCGAACTGGCCTCGATCATCAACAAGGCGCTGCTGAGCATCGCTCCCGAGGAGCTCGGCGTGATCAACGGCCGCTGGCGCGGTTATTCCACGGCATCACAGAACATCTGGCAAAACTACCAGCGCCTGTTCTACCAAGTGGTCGCAGCCGCCGGTCTGATCCTGCTGCTGTTGTTGACCTGGAACGCCTACATGCGCCACCAGATCAAGCAACGCCAGGCTGCCGAACGAGCGCTGAACGATCAACTGGAGTTCATGCGCTCGCTGGTCAACGGCACGCCGCACCCGATCTACGTGCGAGATCGCCAGGGTCTGCTGCAAAGTTGCAACGACAGTTATCTCGAAGCGTTCAACGCCAGACGCGAGGACATCATCGGCAAAGGCGTGATGCAGGGCACCCTGAGCAACGCATGCGAGGCCGAGGCATTCCAGGCCGATTACCAGAGAGTCATTGCCGAAGGCATTCCGTTGATCCTCGACCGGCCCCTGCACATCGGCAGCCGCCGTTTGACGATTTACCACTGGATTCTTCCCTACCGCGACTCCAGCGGTGACGTTCAAGGGATTATCGGCGGCTGGATAGACATCAGTGAACGCCGCCAATTGTTTGAGAAACTGCGTGCAGCCAAAGAACAGGCGGACGAGGCGAACCGGGCCAAAAGTACCTTCCTGGCAACCATGAGCCATGAGATCCGTACGCCGATGAACGCCGTAATCGGCATGCTCGAACTGACCCTGCGACGCATCGATCCGCAACACCCCGATCGCGCATCGATCGACACGGCCTACCATTCGGCCAAGGATCTGCTCGGGCTGATCGGCGATATCCTCGACATTGCCCGCATTGAGTCGGGACGTCTGAGCCTGTCCCCGGAGTGGATCAATCTGGTCGACACGGTGACCTCCGTTGCACGCATCTTCGACGGCCTCGCGCGGCAGAAAAACCTTGTCTTGCAAGTCGTCTTCAACCCGCCGCACCCGGCTGTGGATGTACATCTGGATCCGCTGCGCTTCAAGCAGGTGCTGTCCAACCTGGTCAGCAACGCTATCAAGTTCACCGAAAGCGGCCACGTGCGGATCACCCTCGACCTGATCCCGGCAGATGCTGCTGGTCGAACATTGATGCAGCTGACCGTGCAGGACAGCGGCTCAGGCATCAGCGCCGAAGATCAACAGCGCTTGTTCGAGCCATTCTCGCAGGCGGAAAACGGCAGTCGGCAGGCAAAAAACGGCGCCGGACTGGGGCTGGTGATCAGTCGCAACCTGTGCGAAATGATGGGCGGACAACTGCAGTTGAGCAGCCAGCCCGGCATCGGCACTCAGGTGTGCATATCGCTACCGCTGGACAGCCTGCCGGCAAAGGCGAATCCGCCGAAAAGCGAGCCGTTGATCAAGCCTGCGACAACGCCGTTACATGTCCTGGTTGTCGACGACCATCCGGCCAACCGTCTGCTCATGTGTCAGCAACTGGAATTTCTCGGACATCGCTTCAGCATTGCCGAAGATGGCTGCAGCGGCCTTGAGCGGTGGAAGGCCGATCATTTCGATCTGGTGATCGTCGACTGCAACATGCCCTTGATGAACGGCTACGAGATGACCCGTGGGATTCGCCAGCTTGAACTGCAAAACCATCGCCCGCCGTGCACCGTGCTGGGTTTCACCGCCAATGCCCAGCCGGAAGAAGTCCAGCGCTGCAAGCTCGCCGGCATGGACGACTGCCTGTTCAAACCGTTGAGTCTGACCCTGCTCGGACAGTGGATCGACGGCATCACGCCGGCATCACCGGCCTCGGTGTTCGATCTGCAAAGTCTGAGCTTGCTGACCGGCAACAACCCGGCGCAGACCCGACGCATGCTGGTAGAGCTGCTCAAGAGCAGCCGCCTCGACCGCGAGGAACTGCTCAGGCTGTCGCCCGAGGATGATCGCGAAGCGCTGGCGGTGGTTGCGCACAAGATCAAGGGCGCAGCACGCATCGCGCAGGCCTCGCGGCTGATTGAATGTTGCGATGAGCTTGAGACCGCTTGCGAGCAAGCGCTCGCATCACAGGAGATTGCCCGTCGCTGGGCGGCAACCAGCCAGGCGATGCTCGAACTGGCGCAGGCCCTGCAGCAGCAATTGACCCTGGCCGATCAAGGCACAGTCAGCGAGTCTTAACTATGCTTGGACGCTGAGCAGTGAGTTAAACATTCATGGAGAGCCAGCAATGCACAGCCCACTGCGCCCCGAGCAACGCCGGTTGCCGCTGCACGTGCACATCAGCGTCATGTTCACCTTTCTTTTATTGCTCACGGGCGTGGTGCTGGGCCTGTTCAATTACCACCAGACCACGCAGATCATCCTGTCGAGCAGCGAAAAGCTGTTTGACCGCATCGAGCAGGATGTACGCCTCGATCTGCAGGCAACCTATCAGCCGATCCGCAACCTGCTGAGCCTGCTGGCGGACACCCCGGCGGCCCACGCGAGCGATCTGCAACAACGCCTGCCGTTGCTCAAACCCTTCAGCCAGTCGCTGACCGACAACCCGGCGCTGGCGTCGCTGTATCTGGGTTACGCCAATGGCGATTTCTTCATGGTGCGCGCGCTGCGCACGGCGGAACTCAAGACACAGCTTCAGGCGCCGGAAGCGGCGGCCTATCAGGTCTGGAGCATCGAGCACGAGCCGCAAGGCACTGTACGCTCGCAATCACTGTTCTTTGATCAGGCGCTGACGCCGCTCAGCCGCCGCGATCATCCAGGCGAGCCATACGATCCGCGCAGCCGGACCTGGTTCAGCGACGCCCTGCAACAGGCCGGGCAGATCACCACCGAGCCCTATGTATTTTTCTCGACCCACAATGTCGGCACCACGCTGGCCCGGCGCAGCGGCGAGAACGCGGTGATCGGCGCCGATCTGACCCTCGCTTCGCTGTCGACCGCCCTGGGCAAGCACCGGGTCACGCCTTCGACAGAGATCGCGTTGTACGACACCGACGGCAACGCCGTGGCCTATCACGACAGCCATCGCCTGATCGTCGATGACCGCACTGCGCGTCTGGCCAGAGCGGCCGATCTCAGCCCTGAGCTGAACGCGCTGCTCAGCTCCGACACTATCGGCAAGCGTCTGCAAGTAAACGATCGGCAATGGATCGTCGCGCGCACCAGCATCGAGGAAGGCGGGCCGAAAGGTTTGCAACTGGCGTTGCTGGTGCCGGAAGACGAATTGCTGGTGGACGCGTTCCGCATGCGCTGGCAAGGCGCGCTGATCACCCTCGCCATCCTGTTGCTGTGCCTGCCATTGGGCTGGGTGATTTCGCGGATTCTGGTCAAGCCGCTGCATGCCCTGGTCAAGGAAGCCGACGCGATCCGCAGCTTCGACTTCAGTTCTCCGCTGGCGCGCCGCTCGCCCGTACTGGAAGTCGATCAATTGAGCCTGTCGATGGCGCGGATGAAAGAAACCCTGGGCAGTTTCTTCCGCATCACCGACAGCCTTTGCGCCGAAACCCGTTTTGCCCCGCTGCTCGAACGCGTGCTGTTCGAAACCGTGCAGATCGCTCAGGCACAGGCCGGTCTGATCTACCTGCGCGAAGCCGACGGCGCGCGCATGGAGCCTTATGGACTGGTGATTGATGGCGTGCCGCAGAAGCTGGAGGCGTTCGACATTGAGGGACGTGAGCTGCACAAAAACACCGGCCCGGCGTGGTTCGAGCAACTGGCCAGCGCCAACAATACCGTCAGCCATCTGGGCTTCGATCAGGCCGGCGACTTGCAGAAAATCCTCCTGGCCATGGAATCACCGCGCATCCACTTGATCGGTATCCGCCTGCACAACCAGCACGATGAAACCATCGGCCTGCTGATTCTGCTGGTCAATGACAGCGGCGCGCCGGGCGACCTGGAAAAGCTGCGCCCCGACCGTATCGCCTTCTTGCAGGCGGTGTCCGGCGCGGCGGCGGTGAGCATCGAAAGTCAGCGTCTGCAAGCGCGGCAGAAACAACTGCTCGACGCCTTCATTCAACTGCTCGCCAGCGCGATCGATGCCAAGAGCCCCTACACCGGCGGCCATTGCCAGCGAGTGCCGGAATTGACGCTGATGCTCGCCCAGGCTGCTGCGGCAAGCCAGGACCCGGCGTTCAGCGCTTACCAACCGAGCGAGGATGAATGGGAGGCGTTGCACATCGCAGCGTGGCTGCACGATTGCGGCAAGGTCACGACGCCGGAATACGTAGTCGACAAGGCCACCAAACTCGAAACCATCAACGACCGCATCCACGAAATCCGCACCCGCTTCGAGGTGCTCAAGCGTGACGTGTGGATCAATTACTGGCAGACGTTGGCGAACGGTGCAGATGAAGCGGCGCTGGCCCGCGCCCGTGATAGTGAGTTGCTGATGCTCGACGACGACTTCGCCTTTGTCGCCCGCTGCAATCTCGGTGGCGAGGCCATGGCCGAGGCCGATCTGCTGCGCCTCGAGCAAGTCGCGCAACGCAGATGGCTGCGCACACTGGATGATCGCCTCGGTGTGTCATGGGAAGAAAACCGCCGCCAGGCAAAAACACCGGCGCCGACACTGCCCTTCAGTGAAACACTGCTGGCCGACAAACCCGAGCATCTGATCGAACGCGACAAGAACGAGCTGATCCCCGAGGACAACCCCTGGGGCTTCAAACTCGATGTACCCGCGTACAAGTACAACCGCGGCGAGTTGTACAACCTGAAGATCGCCCGTGGCACGCTGACCCGCGAAGAGCGCTACATCATCAACCATCACATGGTGCAGACGATCATGATGCTCAGCCACCTGCCCTTCCCCGGTCACCTGGACAGCATTGCCGAGATCGCCGGCGGTCATCATGAAAAAATGGACGGCACCGGGTATCCGAAACGGCTGAAACGCGAGGAGATGAGCCTGCCGGCGAGGATGATGGCGATTGCCGATATTTTCGAAGCGCTGACCGCCGCCGATCGCCCTTACAAGAAAGCCAAGTCGTTGAGCGAGGCGCTGGGGATCATGGCGACCATGTGCCGTGAAGCGCACATCGATACGCCGCTGTTCGGCCTGTTCATCAATGAGGGTGTGTACATGCAGTACGCGACGCGGTTTCTTGATCCCGCGCAAATCGACAGCGTGGATACGGCCAGCCTGCTGCACAAGGCTGGCCTCAGCGGTTGATCAGCAGTCGGTCAGGCGCAGGAAAATCGCCGCCAGTTGCTCGATGCCGGACTGATCCTCGGCGCCGAAACGCGCCAGCTTCGGGCTGTCGAGGTCGAGCACACCGATCAGGCGTCCGTCCTTGACCAAGGGCACTACCAGTTCGCTGTTGGACGCGCTGTCGCAGGCGATGTGGCCCGGGAAGGCATGTACATCCTCGACGCGCTGGGTTTGCAGGCTGGCAGCGGCAGCGCCGCAAACACCGCGCCCGAACGGGATGCGCACGCAAGCGATCTGACCCTGAAACGGGCCGAGCACCAGCTCTTCGTTGCGATTGAGGTAGAAACCGGCCCAGTTCAGATCATCGAGCTGGTTGAACAGGAATGCGGAAAACTGCGCGGCATTGGCGATGAAGTCGCGTTCGTCCGCCAGTAGCGATTCCAGTTGCGCGGCCAACATACCGTAGCCTTCGAGGCCCTGGCCGCTTTGTTGCAAATCAATCATGCCTTGTGCTCCAGCAATTTCAGTCCCACCCAGTAACGGGCGAATTGATACGCGCAACGTCCGTTGCGATTACCGCGGCCGGTGGCCCAGCGCACGGCGAGGATGTCCAGTGCTTCGTCGCGCTGCCAGCTCAGGCCGGCCTTGGCGGCCAACTGTCCGATCCAGTGCTCGACGACGTTTAGAAAATGTTCCTGGGTAAACGGGTAGAACGACAGCCACAGACCGAAACGGTCGGACAGGGCGATCTTGTCTTCCACCGCTTCGCTCGGGTGCAGTTCGCCGTCGACGCGCTTCCAGTTTTCGTTGTCGCTTTCCTTTTCCGGCACCAGGTGGCGGCGGTTGGAAGTGGCGTACAGCAAGACGTTGTCGGGGGCCTGCTCGAGCGAACCGTCGAGCACGCTTTTCAGCACGCGGTAGTCGCCTTCGCCGGATTCGAACGACAGGTCATCGCAGAACAGCACGAAACGTTGCGGCAATTTGGCGACTTGCTCGACCACCCGTGGCAGGTCAGCCAAGTGATCGCGTTCGATCTCGATCAGACGCAGGCCGGCACCGGCGTGCTCGGCCAGCAACGCACGCACCAGCGAAGACTTGCCGGTACCGCGCGAACCCCAGAGCAAGGCGTGGTTGGCCGGCATGCCATCAAGAAATTGTTGTGTGTTGCGCCCCAACTGCTCCAACTGCCGGTCGACGCCGATCAGGTCGGACAGACGCATGTCGAGGCTGACTTCCAGCGGCAACAGGTAGCCGCTGCGACCGTCACGCTGCCAGCGCGCTGCCAGGCATGTGTTCCAGTCAATGACGGGGCGCGGTGCCGGCAACAGTGGTTCGATTCGCGCCAGAACCGACTCGGCGCGTTCAAGAAAAGCATTCAATCGGGAATCCACGTCTTCTCCTCGGGCACTTTCACAGTGATGATGACGATCCAGCGACGACACACAGATAAAATCGCCTCAGCAAGCCTTGTTACAAGGCGATTCGGGAACCTCGGTATCCCTGCATGATCGACTATGCTTGAGCAGCGAAGGGAAACGGAAGTGGTTCAACAACCCATGGATATCAAATTCACCCACCGGCTGTCTTACAAGCAAGCCAGGCTTACCGTGCTGGTCGGGTTCATTCTGGGCACCCTGCTCAGTCTGCTGCAGATCGGCATCGATTATGCCAGCGAAGACGCTTCCATCAACCGGGAAATCCTCGCACTGCTGGAAATCAGCCACAATCCGGCCTCGCGCATCGCCTACAACATCGATGCCGAACTGGCGCAGGAGCTCACCCTCGGCCTGCTGCGCTCGCCGGCGATCATCGCCGCGCAATTAATCGACAACAACGAGACCGTCCTGGCCAACGTCAAACGCCCGGAACTGCAGAGCAGCTATCGGCTGATCAGCGACTTCCTGTTCGGCGCCAAGCGTCATTTCGAAGATCGCCTGTACCTCGACCATTTGCCCAACGAATCCCTCGGCGTCCTCAAACTGGAAGTCGACACCTACGCCTTTGGCAGCCGCTTCTTGCGCCGCGCGGAAGTCACCCTGCTCAACGGTTTCGCCCGCAGCCTGCTGCTGACCGGGATCCTCCTGGCGCTGTTCTACGTGATGCTGACCAAACCACTGGTGCGGGTCATCCGTGAGCTCAGCGGCCGCGACCCGCGCAGCGCCGAGCCGACCACGCTCGAGTGCCCGGCCGGCCACGGCAACGATGAAATCGGCGTGCTGGTCAAGGTCGCCAATCAGCAGTTCGAAAACATCGCCACCGAAATCCAGCAGCGGCGAACCGCAGAAAACCGCCTGACCGAATACCTCGCGCAACTGGAAGACATCGTCTCGGCGCGCACCGCCGAGCTCAAGGCAATCAACGCCCGCCTCAGTCAATCCAACGAAGAGCTCGAAGTGGCCCGCCGCACTGCGCTGGACATGGCCGAAGCGCGTTCGGCGTTTCTGGCCAACATGAGCCATGAAATCCGCACACCGCTCAACGGTCTGCTGGGGATGATCGCACTGTCGCTGGATGGCCCGCTCAACGCCGAGCAGCAGCAACAACTGTCGATCGCCCACGACTCGGGCAAGGTGCTGGTGGAACTGCTCAACGATATTCTCGACCTGTCGAAATTCGACGCCGGGCAACTGGAGTTGGAAAACATCCCGTTCGACCTCGGCTCGCTGATCGAAGACACCGCCAACCTGCTCTCGCAGAACGCCGCGCCGAGCGTAGAGCTGACCTGCCTGATCGAGCCGCACTTCCCGGCGCTGGTGCTGGGCGACCCGACCCGAGTGCGGCAGATCGTCAGCAACCTGCTGTCGAATGCGCTGAAATTCACCCGTTTCGGTCGGGTCGATGTGCGCCTGTCGGCACACAAGGGCGGCGTGCGCATCGAAGTCTGCGACACCGGCATCGGCATCGCCCAGGAAGCGCAGGTGAAAATCTTCCAGCCGTTCACCCAGGCCGGCGCTGGTATCACCCGTCAGTACGGCGGCACCGGGCTGGGGTTGGCGCTGACATATAACCTGTGCGAAGCGATGCAGGGGCGCCTGACCATCAGCTCCGAAAGCGGTTTTGGCAGCCAGTTCTGTGCCGAGCTGCCACTGCCCTGCCACACTCGCGCCCTCCCTCCGCTGCCGTTACGCGGCAAGGTTCTCGCCATCACCGCTGCCAGCAGTGGCCTGGCGGAATTGCTGAAAAGCCTGTTGCCGGTGTGGGGCCTGGAATACACGCAGCGCACCATCGATGATTCGCTGCTGGGCCTGAATCCGGATGTGCTGATCACCGATTGTCCGGAATGCCTGTTCGGTTTACGCCCGAGCATCACCGCGCCGATTCTGCTGGTGACTGCTTACGGCAGTTTTCTGCCCAGCGAAGAAGCCGCCGCCCTCGCCCCCTTGCAGCAGCAGGCCCGGCCGCTGGCGCGCAACGCGCTGTACCAGCATCTGCGACGGATTCTGCAACCGGAGGTCGCCGCCCTCACCGAAGCGCAAGCGGACGCCTCGCCGTCCGCGCGTCGGGGCAAGGTGCTGCTGGTCGAGGACAACCCGGTCAATCAACTGGTGGCAAAAGGCATGCTTGGCAAGCTTGGCTGCGATGTGGTGGTGGCGGGGCATGGCGCCGAGGCGCTGGATCAGCTGGAGTTTGCCGATTTCGATCTGGTGCTGATGGATTGCAATATGCCGGTGATGGATGGCTATGAAGCCAGTCGGCAGATTCGCCAGAGCGGGCGCTGGCCGAATCTGCCGATTGTCGCGCTGACCGCCAATGCCATGTCCGAGGAACGCGAACGCTGCCGCGCGGCGGGCATGAGTGACTATCTGGCCAAACCGTTTCGCCGCGAAGAACTCGCCGCGCTGCTCGATCAGTGGATGCCGACTACGCCAGCGCTTTGATTTGCCCGAGCAAGTGATCGAGGCCGGCGCGCAAATCATTGAGTCGGTCCAGATCAACGCCACTGTCGCAGAGCAGGCGCGCTTTCAGCGGACCGACCCGCTCGCGCAATGCGGCTCCGGCAGGCGTCAGGCTCAGATGCATCTCACGTTCGTCGCGCGCCGAGCGCCGACGCCGGACCAGATCGATCTGCTCCAGACGCTTGAGCAATGGCGTCAATGTCCCCGAGTCCAGCGCCAGACGTTCGCCCAAGGCCTTGACCGTCGGTTGCTCCGGCGCAGCATCCTGCCATTCCCACAGCACCAGCATCGCCAGGTACTGCGGGTAGGTCAGGCCCAACTGATCGAGCATCGGCTTATAGGCGCGAATCACCGCCCGCGAGGCCGCGTACAGCTTGAAGCACAACTGGCTGTCGAGCTTCAGCGAGTCACCCGGCTGGCTCATTTCAGCAAAGCTTCGATCTCGCCGCTCAGGTCCTGCGGTTTGGTCGTCGGGGCGAAACGCTTGACCAACTGGCCATCCTTGCCGATCAGGAACTTGGTGAAGTTCCACTTGATGCCCTGCGAGCCGAGCAGGCCCGGGGCGCGCTTCTTCAACTGCACGAACAGCGGGTGAGCATCGGCGCCGTTGACGTCGATCTTCTTGAACAGCGGGAAGCTGACGCCGAAATTCAGCTCGCAGAACTCGCTGATGGCGCCCTCATTGCCCGGCTCCTGCTTGCCGAACTGGTTGCACGGAAAACCCAGTACCACCAGCCCCTGGTCCTTGTAGGTCTGCCAGAGTTCTTCGAGGCCCTTGTATTGCGGAGTGAAGCCACACTTGCTCGCGGTATTGACCACCAGCACCGCTTTACCGGCGAAATCGGCCAAGGTCTTTTGCTCACCCTTGATGGTGGTGCACGGAATATTCAGCAGGTTGTCGCTCATGGGTCGGCTCCGCAATGGTGAGGAAGGCGCAAACATAACGAGCAATTGAATTGCGTGCAATCTAATTGCTCGATAAAAAGGCGACGCAATGTCGCCTGTTTCGGTTATTCGCGCGGCTCGAGATTCAGGCACACCGAGTTGATGCAATAACGCAGGCCCGTCGGTGGTGGGCCATCCGGGAACACGTGGCCCAAGTGCGCATCACAGCGCGCGCATTTCACTTCGGTGCGGATCATGCCGTGACTGGTGTCGCGGATCTCAGCCATCGCGCTATCGCCGATCGGCGCGTAAAAGCTCGGCCAGCCACAGCCGGAGTCGAATTTGGTCTTGGAATCGAACAGCGGCTCGTTGCAGCAGACACAGTGGTAGACACCGTCGGTTTTGGTGTCGTTGTATTTGCCCGAGAACGGGCGCTCGGTGGCACTCATACGGCAGACGTTGTACTGCTCGGGGTCGAGCATGGCACGCCATTCTTCCAGGGTTTTCTGCAACTTTTCCATCATCACACCTCAGCGGCTGAAAAAGCCCGATCTGTACCTTTTCCACGGATCGGGCGGCACGTATGATTGCGCCTCGTCACGCGCCAGTCTGGCAGCCAGACCGGGCGCATTCAAACGGATTCTGAGCGCTAAAGCGCCAGACCTCCGCCTGTGCGAAGACGCAGCAATCCCAGTACGGTTGTCCATTTGCCGCCTGGATCGTTCATTTTCGGGATCACATCGCCATGCAGTTCAGCAAATCGAACAAGCTCGCCAACGTCTGCTACGACATTCGCGGCCCGGTGCTCAAGCACGCCAAACGACTGGAAGAGGAAGGCCAGCGCATCCTCAAGCTGAACATCGGCAACCCGGCGCCGTTTGGTTTCGAAGCGCCGGACGAAATCCTCCAGGACGTGATCCGCAACCTGCCGACCGCGCAGGGCTACAGCGATTCCAAAGGCCTGTTCAGCGCGCGCAAGGCGGTGATGCAGTACTACCAGCAGAAGCAGGTTGAAGGTGTCGGCATCGAAGACATCTACCTGGGCAACGGTGTGTCCGAGCTGATCGTGATGTCGCTGCAGGCGCTGCTCAACAACGGCGACGAAGTGCTGGTGCCAGCCCCGGACTATCCGCTGTGGACCGCTGCCGTCAGCCTCGCTGGCGGTAACGCTGTGCATTATCTGTGCGACGAAGGCGCCGACTGGTTCCCGGATCTGGCCGACATCAAGGCCAAGATCACCCCGAACACCAAGGCCATGGTGATCATCAACCCGAACAACCCGACCGGTGCGGTGTACTCGAAGGAAGTGTTGCTGGGCATGCTGGAAATCGCCCGGGCTCATAATCTGGTGGTGTTCTCCGACGAGATCTACGACAAGATTCTTTATGACGACGCCGTGCACATCTGCACCGCTTCGCTGGCCCCGGACCTGCTCTGCCTGACCTTCAACGGCCTGTCGAAATCCTACCGCGTGGCCGGTTTCCGCTCCGGCTGGATCGCCATCTCCGGGCCGAAACACAACGCGCAGAGCTACATCGAAGGCATCGACATGCTGGCCAACATGCGCCTGTGCGCCAACGTGCCGAGCCAGCACGCGATCCAGACGGCGCTGGGCGGCTACCAGAGCATCAACGATCTGGTGCTGCCGCAGGGTCGCCTGCTGGAGCAGCGCAATCGCACCTGGGAGTTGCTCAACGATATTCCCGGCGTCAGCTGCGTGAAGCCGATGGGCGCGTTGTACGCGTTCCCGAAAATCGACCCGAAGGTCTGCCCGATCCATAACGACGAGAAATTCGTGCTTGATCTGCTGCTTTCCGAGAAGCTGCTGGTGGTGCAGGGCACGGCATTCAATTGGCCGTGGCCGGATCACTTCCGCGTGGTCACCCTGCCCCGCGTCGATGATCTGGAAATGGCCATCGGCCGCATCGGCAACTTCCTCAAGTCCTACCGCCAGTAATGGGCCAGCAGTGCGCAACGGATTGGCTGTTGCGCACTGTCTGATTCAGCAACACATCTTTGTTCCGCGCCTTTGCAGCCCTTCTACACTTGCGATGCGAGCCGTACAGACGTATCTGACCTAATGGCGGCGGGGCGAAAGGCTGTGTCATCCGTGTCGGAATCGAGGGTGGGAATTTTCTTTTTGCTCAGGAAACCGCTGTAGGACACAGTTTGAAATAGTCACTCGGTTGAATAGCCCGGTGCCGCACCTTATATACCCCGCAGTACGCTACATCTTTAGCTTGAGGAGAGTTCTACAACCATGATGCGCATCCTGCTGTTTTTGGCCACTAACCTGGCGGTCGTGCTGATAGCCAGCATCACCCTGAGCCTGTTCGGCTTCAACGGGTTCATGGCGGCCAACGGGGTCGACCTCGACCTCAGTCAGCTGCTGGTTTTCTGTGCGGTCTTTGGTTTCGCCGGCTCGCTGTTCTCGCTGTTCATCTCCAAGTGGATGGCGAAGATGAGCACCGGCACGCAAATCATCAGCCAGCCACGCACCCGTCATGAGCAATGGCTGCTGCAAACGGTCGAGCAATTGTCCCGCGAAGCCGGGATCAAGATGCCTGAAGTCGGGATTTTCCCGGCCTACGAAGCGAACGCCTTCGCCACCGGCTGGAACAAGAACGACGCGCTGGTCGCGGTCAGCCAGGGCCTGCTCGAGCGATTCTCGCCCGATGAAGTGAAAGCCGTATTGGCCCACGAAATCGGTCACGTCGCCAACGGCGACATGGTCACGCTGGCGCTGATCCAGGGCGTGGTGAACACTTTTGTGATGTTCTTCGCGCGGATCATCGGCAACTTCGTCGACAAGGTCATCTTCAAGAACGAAGAAGGCCAGGGCATCGCCTACTACGTCGCGACCATCTTCGCCGAACTGGTGCTGGGCATCCTCGCCAGCGCAATCGTCATGTGGTTCTCGCGCAAGCGCGAATTCCGTGCCGACGAAGCCGGCGCCCGCCTGGCCGGTACCAGCGCGATGATTGGCGCTCTGCAACGTCTGCGTGCCGAACAAGGCCTGCCGGTGCACATGCCCGACACCCTGAACGCCTTCGGCATCAACGGTGGCATCAAACAGGGCTTCGCCCGCATGTTCATGAGCCACCCGCCGCTGGAAGAGCGTATTGACGCACTGCGTCGTCGCGGTTGATTTGACCGAAGTGAAAAAGAAGGCCCGCAGCGATGCGGGCCTTTTTTTGTATCTCCAGATCATGCGTTGTCAGCAAAGTCCCTTTCGCGAGCAGGCTCGCTCCCACCTTTGGAATGCATCCCACTGTGGGAGCGAGCCTGCTCGCGAGGACGCCGAAGCTGCTGACAGAAAACTATCTGGAAGAAACCCGATAAACCCGCTCCACCAACCACTCAACCCCGCCCTGCACAAACTTGGGGCTCTCATCCAGAATATCCCGCTCTTCCAGTTTCTCCAGCTGCCAACCCTGGCCCAGCAGCCGCTGCGCCTCATCATCATTCACCGCAAACGGCGGTCCCGGGATCTGCGACTGATCGTAATCCAGGGTAATCACCAGCCCTTTCATCCCCGGCGCCAGCAACTGTTGCAGATGCTCCGCGTAGCGCTGGCGCATCGCGTCCGGCAAGGCAATCAGCGCGGCGCGGTCGTACAGCGCCGTGCAACCGGCAACATCCTCTGCCGTCAGCGCGAAAAAATCACCGCACCACAATTCGAACGCAACAGTGCGATAAACCTTGAATGCGCCCTGCTCGCTGATCTGCGGTTGCAACTGATGTTCGCTGAAAAACTCCTCGACAGCCTTTTCCGATAGCTCCACTCCAATGACCTGGTGTCCCTGCCCGGCAAGCCAGAGCAGATCCAGACTCTTCCCGCACAGCGGCACCAGCACGCGTGCCGACGGTGCAATCGCCAGCTCCGGCCAGTAGCGCTGCAAATACGGGTTGGCCTCGGCCTGATGAAAGCCGATCTGGTTCGAATCCCATTTCTTGTACCAAAACTCAGGCTGCATGGCTCACTCCCGAAAAACCGATGAAAAACCGCAGAAACTTATATTGGATTCAGATCGATGATCTGACTGAAGATGGCTCATCTTAGCGCTCAGGAGCCCGTCCATGTTGCCCAGCCTGTTTATCTCCCACGGTTCACCGATGCTCGCGCTGGAGCCCGGTGCCAGCGGCCCGGCACTGGCGCGACTGGCCGCCGAACTGCCGCGCCCCAAAGCCATCGTCATCGTCTCGGCGCACTGGGAAAGCCAGGAACTGCTGGTCAGCAGCCACCCGCATCCGGAAACCTGGCACGACTTCGGCGGTTTCCCCCGTGCGCTGTTTGAAGTTCAGTACCCGGCCCCGGGCAATCCGCAGCTGGCCGCCGAAGTGGCTGAACTGCTGAACGCCCATGAATTGCCGGCTCGGCTCGATCCGCAACGACCGTTCGATCATGGTGTCTGGGTGCCGCTGTCGTTGATGTATCCGCAGGCCGACATTCCGGTGGTGCAAGTCTCGCTGCCGAGTCGTGGCGGGCCGGCGTTACAGACGCGGGTTGGCCGTGCGCTGGCGAGCCTGCGCGAACACGGCATTCTGTTGATCGGCTCCGGCAGCATCACCCACAACCTCCGCGAGCTGGACTGGCATGCCGGCCCGGAAAGCATTGAACCGTGGGCGCGGGATTTTCGTGACTGGATGATCGACAAACTGGCGGCCGACGATGAAACGGCGCTGCATGATTATCGCCAGCAGGCGCCGAATGCCGTGCGCAGTCACCCCAGTGATGAGCATTTGTTGCCGTTGTATTTTGCTCGCGGTGCTGGCGGGGTTTTCAGCGTGGCGCATCAGGGTTTCACGATGGGGGCGCTGGGTATGGATATATATCGCTTCGGCTGACGTCATCGCTGGCAAGCCAGCTCCCACAGTGTTTTGTGTGAACCCTAAAAGCAGGCAAAAAAAATCCCCGAACCAGTCGGGGATTTTTTATGTTCGATCAATCAGCCCAAGGGCGGATCAATCTTCGCGGTAGCGACGCAGCTTGAGCTGCTTACCAGCCACGCGAGTGTCCTTCAGCTTGGTCAGGAGCTTTTCCAGACCTTCTTCCGGCAGTTCGACGAGGCTGAAGCTGTCACGCACCTGGATGCGACCGATCGCTTCACGGGCCAGACCGCCTTCGTTGAGGATGGCGCCCAGCAGGTTTTTCGCAGCGATACCGTCACGCGCACCCAGCGCGGTACGGCAACGAGCACGGCCTTCGCCCAAAGGCATTGGCGCGCGACGCTCGCGGTCACCACGATCAGGACGATCACCGGAACGCTCAGGACGGTCGCCACGCGGTGCGTTGTTCGGCACCAGTGGACGTTCCTTCTCGATCGCTGCCAGGTTCAGCGCTTGACCGTTGGTAGCCTTGCGCAGCAGCGCAGCGGCCAGTGCACGCGGGGTGCAACCGATGTCGGCGGTCAGACGGTCGAGCAGCTCACCGTGAGTCGATTCGGCATCAGCAACCAGCGGCGACAGGCTGTTGGTCAGTTTCTTGATGCGTGCATCGAGAACGGCCTGAGCGTCTGGCAGGCGTACTTCGGCAACTTTCTGACCGGTTACGCGCTCGATCACTTGCAGCATGCGGCGCTCACGTGGAGTCACCAGCAGCAGTGCTCGACCTTCGCGACCGGCACGGCCGGTACGGCCGATACGGTGCACGTAGGATTCCGGGTCGTACGGCATGTCAACGTTGAACACGTGAGTGATGCGCGGAACGTCCAGACCACGGGCAGCAACGTCGGTCGCGACAACGATGTCCAGGCGGCCATCCTTGAGCGAGTCGATCACGCGCTCACGCTGGTTCTGGGCAATGTCACCGTTCAACGCAGCGGCTTTGTAGCCTTTGGCGTCGAGGGCGCTGGCCAGGTCCAGGGTCGCTTGCTTGGTGCGCACGAACATGATCAGCGCGTCGAAGTCTTCGACTTCCAGCAGGCTGAGTACGGCCGAGGTTTTCTGGTCAGCGTGAACCAACAGGTGAGCCTGTTCGATCGCGGTGACTGTCTGGGTCTTGGTCTGGATCTTGACGTGTTGCGGATCGCGCAGATGGCGTTCGGCAATGGCGCGGATCGACTGCGGCAGGGTCGCCGAGAACAGCACGGTCTGGCGGGTCGATGGCAGAGCCTTGAAGATGACTTCCAGGTCATCCATGAAGCCCAGCTTCAACATTTCGTCAGCTTCGTCGAGAACCAGATGGTTCACGGTCGACAGGACTTTCTCGTCGCGACGCAGGTGGTCGCACAGACGACCCGGAGTAGCGACAACAATCTGTGCGCCATTACGGATTGCCTTGAGTTGCGGGCCCATCGGCGCGCCGCCGTAGACAGCCACGACGGTGACGCCTGGCATTTGCTTGGCGTAGGTTTCAAAAGCGGTTGCTACTTGCAGCGCCAACTCTCGGGTTGGCGCCAGGATCAGGGCTTGCGGTTCGCGCTTGGCAGGATCGATGCGGTGCAGAATAGGCAGTGCGAACGCGGCGGTTTTACCGGTACCGGTTTGCGCCTGGCCAATCATGTCCTGGCCGGCCATGATGATCGGGATCGATTGCTGCTGAATCGCCGAAGGCTCTTCGTAGCCAGTCGCTGCGACGGCTGCAAGAATATTCGGGTTGAGATTAAAAGCGGCGAATCCGCCGGTTTCCTGGGTCATGGGTCTGCCTCTAAGTGCATCCGCAAAGACCCATGCTCCAAAGCTGCGCATGCCGTGTTGAGACTCAAGAGTCGCCCTGGCAGCTTTGTCGGCGGGGATTTGCGAAAACGAATGAATGAAGATGAATCGTCAAGGAAGAGCCCGCAATGCGGACGTGCAGCCGAAGCTGACTTCGGGAAATGCGCTACCTAAACGCGGCCCGGTTAAAGGCCGGCGCGCACTATACCGGATTTCGCCCGAAAAGGGAGCTTTTTTTGTGGCCTTTATCCGTGTGTCACCGCCGTGTAACGGGGTTTTGCGGATAATCGCGCAACGGTCTATTTTGCAAAGGCCCGGCCCTGCGGGCGATGACGCTTAAACGGTTCACCGACCTGCGGCAAAGCGCCGCGCACCCGCCCTTCCTGCTCGAGGATTTAGCCATGAATCAGCCCTGCGCCGGCCGCGTCAGCCGAGAACGTCGTGGTCATGTGCACTTGATCGGCCTCGATCGGGCGGCCAAGCGCAACGCTTTCGATATCGACCTGCTCAACGACCTGAGCCTGGCCTACGGCGAATTCGAAGCCGACCGCGAAGCGCGGGTCGCCGTGGTGTTCGGCCATGGCGAGCACTTCACCGCCGGGCTCGATCTGGTCAATGCCAGCGCAGCCCTGGCCGAAGGCTGGCAGGTTCCGAGCGGCGGCTGCGATCCCTGGGGCGTTTTCGTCGGCCCACGGGTGAGCAAACCGGTCATCGTCGCCGCGCAGGGTTACTGCCTGACCATCGGCATCGAGCTGATGCTGGCGGCGGACATCAACCTGTGCGCGAGCAACACTCGCTTCGCGCAGATGGAAATACAGCGTGGGATCTTTCCGTTTGGCGGCGCGACTTTGCGTTTCCAGCAGATCGCCGGCTGGGGCAACGCGATGCGCTGGCTGCTGACTGGCGATGAATTTGATGCCCACGATGCGTTGCATCTGGGCCTGGTGCAGGAAGTAATGGCCAGTGAGGATTTGCTGCCAAGGGCGATTGAGCTGGCCGAACGGATTGCCCGGCAGGCACCGTTGGGCGTGCAGGCGACCTTGATGTCAGCGCGACAGGCGCGTTATGAGGGTGAGACAGCGGCGGCGCAGGCATTACCGGCGCTGGTGAAGAAGTTGCTCGCCACTGAAGATGCCCTGGAGGGGGTGCGGTCGTTGGTGGAGCGGCGTCCGGGGATCTTCAAAGGCGTCTGAAGATTCTGCTGCCTGTCAGGGCCTCTTCGCGAGCAGGCTCGCTCCCACAGGGAGAATGCATTTCAAATGTGGGAGCGAGCCTGCTCGCGAAGGGGGCGGTACTGCCGGCTCAGGTCGCCGGGCGAATCGCGTTGATCAACGACTGCAACGAATAACCCAGCTGCGGCGCCAGCGCTTCGGCCCGTTGGGTCAGCGCCTGCATGTCCAGCGCCTGATCGAGATCCGCCGGAACGATCAGAATCACGTTGCCCTCCTTCACCGGCAACTCCCAGTAATGCCGGTGATAGAGCCCGCGCAACAACGCCGCGCCCAGTGGCTTGCCATCGTCGGTGGCCCACTGGTTGATCACCAGCCAGCCGCCCGGATTCAGGCGCTTCTGACAATCGCCGAGAAAACTCCAGGCCAGATGCCCGACACCGGGACCGACATCGGTATAGAGGTCGACGAAAATCAGATCCGCCGGCTCGGCAGTCGGCAGCAGTTCAAGCGCATCGCCGACGCGGATGTACAAACGCGGATCATCATCCAGACCGAGATATTCGATGGCCAGGCGCGGCACGTCCGGGCGCAGTTCGATGGCTTCGACGTCTTCCAGCGGCAGAAACTTCAGGCAAGCCTGGGTCAGCGTGCCCGCGCCCAAACCGAGAAACAGCGCACTCTCCGGCTGCTCGTGACACAGCGCGCCGATCAGCATCGCGCGGGTGTAGTCATACTCCAGCCAGCTCGGGTCGGCGGTGAACACGCAGCTCTGCTCGATCGCATCGCCGAACTCGAGAAAGCGGTAATCGGCCACTTCCAGCACGCGAATCACGCCGAACTCATCCTGTACTTCGGCGAGCAGATGCTCGACGCGCTCCTCAGTCATTTCGTCTCCTGATGGTCACCGGGCGCGGTGACGCGATGGCACCGCTGTGGCGCCGTGGCAAAGCGGCGATTGTCGGCGATGGGGCGGGAGCAGGTCACGCACTAAATTGCTGCTAACATGGCGCTTCCCTGCGTATGAACTTCGAGACCGTGATGAGCCAACCGTGGAGCCCTGACAGCTGGCGCGCCCTGCCGATCCAGCAACAACCGCAATACCCCGACGCCGCGCACCTGCGCCAGGTCGAGCAGACCCTGGCCAGCTATCCGCCGCTGGTGTTCGCCGGCGAAGCGCGCGAGCTGCGCCGCCAGTTCGCCGAAGTCACTCAGGGTCGCGCGTTTCTGTTGCAGGGCGGCGATTGCGCGGAAAGCTTCGCCGAATTCTCCGCCGCGAAGATCCGCGACACCTTCAAAGTGTTGCTGCAAATGGCAATCGTCATGACCTTCGCCGCTGGCTGCCCGGTGGTCAAGGTCGGGCGCATGGCCGGCCAGTTCGCCAAACCGCGTTCGGCCAACGACGAAACCATCGGCGGCGTAACCCTGCCGGCCTACCGTGGCGACATCGTCAACGGCATCGGCTTCGACGAAAAGAGCCGCGTGCCGGATCCGGAGCGTTTGCTGCAGTCCTATCATCAGTCCACAGCGACCTTGAACCTGTTGCGCGCTTTCGCCCAGGGCGGTTTTGCCGACCTGCATCAAGTGCACAAGTGGAACCTGGATTTCATCGCCAACTCGGCGCTGGCCGAGAAGTACAGCCACCTCGCCGACCGCATCGATGAAACCCTGGCGTTCATGCGCGCCTGCGGCATGGACAGCTCGCCGCAACTGCGCGAAACCAGTTTCTTCACCGCCCACGAAGCGTTGCTGCTGAACTACGAAGAAGCCTTCGTCCGCCGCGACAGCCTGACCAACGATTACTACGATTGCTCGGCGCACATGCTGTGGATCGGCGACCGCACCCGCCAGCTCGACGGCGCGCACGTCGAGTTCCTCCGGGGGGTGAACAACCCGATCGGGGTCAAGGTCGGACCGAGCATGAACCCTGATGACCTGATCCGCCTGATCGACGTGCTCAACCCGGACAACGATCCGGGCCGCTTGAACCTGATCGCGCGGATGGGTGCGAACAAGGTCGGCGATCATCTGCCGGCACTGATCCGCGCGGTACAGCGCGAAGGCAAGCAGGTGCTGTGGAGCTCCGATCCGATGCACGGCAACACCATCAAGGCCAGCAGCGGCTACAAGACACGTGACTTCGCGCAGATCCTTGGCGAGGTGAAGCAGTTCTTCCAGGTGCACGAAGCGGAAGGCAGCTATGCCGGCGGCATCCATATCGAGATGACCGGGCAGAACGTCACCGAGTGCATCGGCGGCGCGCGGCCGATTACCGAGGATGGCTTGTCCGATCGTTATCACACCCACTGTGATCCGCGGATGAATGCCGATCAGTCGCTGGAATTGGCGTTTTTGATTGCCGAAACCCTGAAGCAAGTTCGGCGCTAGACCGTGTCGCCTCCCTTCGCGAGCAGGCTCGCTCCCACATTTGCAATGCGTTTCCCTGTGGGAGCGAGCCTGCTCGCGAAAGGGCCGGCTCAGGCAACCTCAATCCGCGCCAATGCCACCCGCAACCGCCACGCACTCTCGCGCTGACAATTCAACTCCACCCGCGCCAACCCCAACCACTGCGCCATCCGCCGCAAATTCAGCGCCAGCGCCAGCATGCCCTCCTCGTCCAGTCCCGATTCTTCCTCATGCACCGCATGCACCGCCAACTGCCCTGCCGCCCGTTCGGCGCGCAGATCAACCCGCGCTGCGATCCGCTCGTTGTGCAAAAACGGCAGCACGTAATAGCCGTAAACCCGCTTGGCCTGCGGTGTGTAGATTTCCAGGCGATAGCGGAAATCGAACAGGCGCTCGGTGCGGCTGCGCTCCCAGATCAGCGAGTCGAACGGCGACAGCAGCGCACTGGCAATGACCTTGCGCGGCACTTTGGGCTCCGGCAGGCAATAGGCGATCTGCCGCCAGTCGGCGACTTCACACATCTGCAATTGACCAGCTTCAACCAACTCAGCCAGACGCGGGCGAGCATCCGCGGGGCTCAGGCGAAAGTAATCGCGCAGGTCTTTTTTCGTACCAACGCCCAATGCTTGCGCCGCATGCAACAGCAAACCGCGTTGCGCCTCGGCCTCGTCCGGCGTGGGCTGCTGCAGAATCGCTGCCGGAATCACTCGCTCGGGCAAATCGTACAAGCGCTCGAAACCGCGTCGCCCCGCCACTGTGACCTCACCGGCGGCGAACAACCATTCCAGCGCATGTTTCTCGGCACTCCAGTCCCACCATGGCCCGGCCTTGTCTTCGCGGGTCGACAGACTGCCGGCACCCAGCGCGCCCCGCTCCTCAACCGCAGTCAGCACGCGGCGAATGGTTTCCTGCTGTTCGCGACCAAACCTCGCCAATTGCTGATAGATGTCTTCGCCACGCTTGGCGCGTTGCATGCGCCAGCCCAGCAACGGGTACATCGACAGCGGCAACAGCGACGCTTCATGGCCCCAGTATTCGAACAGCGTGCGCCGACGCCCCGAACTCCAGGCAGCCTGGTCGAGCAAGTCAGAGGGGTAGGAACCGAGACGGGAAAACAGCGGCAGGTAGTGCGAGCGCACCACGGCATTGACGGAATCGATTTGCAGCAGGCCCAGCCGTTCGATCAGCCGGTTGAGATGACTGGCATTGACGGTCGGCGGCTGGCGCCCGTTGAACCCTTGGGCAGCCAGCGCCAGACGTCGCGCCTGTTTGAGGGAAAAGGACACTGTCGCGGGCATTTATTCCTCCATGTCTGCTCGCAACCTACCTCACCTGAAAGGGGTTTGTGTAGCGATAGCCTCATCATTTATGCATCGGGTCGTCCCAGAACGGCCGCACGGTTTCGTGTTCGACATCGGCGCGGCTGATGCCGATGTCCTTCAGCGCCTCATCGCTCAGACCGGCGAGCATTTCCCGTTCACGATGCAGCTCATACCAACGGCTGAATTTGTGCAGCAGATCGGACACGATATGGCCATGGCCGGACAGCTGTTCTTGGCTTGCATACTCTCTTTGACCTTTCATCGCCTTGCCTCCTTTTGTGGATGGCTCAAGTCTCGCGCCAGCGCTAAGATCAATCCAACGAATGTTTCTGATGGCATGCATCACGGAGATTCATCAATTGTCCGCCTACCCCAGTATCGATACCGATGTCCTGCGCACCTTTGTCGCGATTGCCGATCAGGGCGGTTTCACCCGTGCCGGCGAGATGGTCAACCGCACCCAGTCGGCGGTGAGCATGCAGATGAAACGTCTGGAAGAAGACGTGTTGCAGCGCCAGCTGTTCGAGCGCGATGGCCGTCAGGTGCGGCTTACGGCTGAAGGCCAAGTGCTGCTTGGTTATGCGCGGCGCATCCTCAAACTGCACAGTGAGGTGTTCAACACCCTGCGCGAGCCGCACATGGTCGGCACCGTGCGCATCGGTACGCCGGATGATTATGTGATGCGTTTTCTGCCGGGGATCCTGTCGCGGTTCGCGCAGTTCTATCCGCTGATCCAGATCGAAGTGCATTGCGAATCGACCAAACAACTGTTGCAGCGCACTGATCTGGACTTGTCGATCGTCACCCGTGAGCCGGGCAACGAGATCGGCCAGTTGCTGCGCAAGGAGCGCTTTGTCTGGGCCGAGGCGCAGAACTTCAGCGCCCACGAACAGACGCCGCTGCCCCTGGCGATGTTCAACAGTGATTGTTTCTGCCGCCTGTGGGCGTGCAATGCGCTGGACGCGATGGGCCGCGATTACCGCATCGCCTACAACAGCAGCAGCCTGTCGGCGCTGATGGCTGTGGTCAGCGCAGGGCTGGCGATCACCGCGCAACTGGAGAGTCTGATCACCCCGGACATGCGCATCCTTGGCGCCGCCGAAGACCTGCCACTGCTGCCCGAGGCGAGCATCATGCTGATCCGCAATCTGAACAACCCGTCGCCGATCACCGAGTGCCTGGCCGAGCACATCGTCGAGGGCTTCAAACTTTAAACGCGAGCATCACCGCACACAGCACCAGAAAACCGCAGAACAGCCCACGCAGGAGTTTTTCCGGCATGGCGTGGGCAACTTTCACGCCCCAACTGATGCTGAGCAGACCTCCGACCGCCAGAGGCAGGCCGATCATCCAGTCGACTTCGTGGTGCACCGCATAGGTCACCAGGGTTACGCCAGTGCTCGGCAGGGCCAGCGCCAGCGACAATCCCTGAGCAACCACTTGGCTGGTGCCGAACAGGCTGGTCAGCACCGGCGTCGCCACCACCGCGCCGCCGACGCCGAACAAGCCGCCCATGGTCCCCGAGGCGGCGCCGAGCACGCCCAACCACGGCCACGAATAGCGCATCTCGGCAGTCGGCGCTGGTCGCGGACCGAACATCTTCAACAGGTTGTAGGCCGACAGCGCCACCAGAAAGGCAACAAATCCGATGCGCATGGTCTGCGCATCAATGCCCACCGCCCAGATCGAGCCAAGCCAGGCAAAGCAGAAACCCATCACCGCCAACGGCAGCGCATGGCGCAGTTCGATGCGATTGCGCTGGTGATAACGCCACAGCGCCAGCATCACGTTCGGTACCACCATCACCAGCGCCGTGCCCTGGGCGATCTGCTGATCAAGCCCAAACCATACGCCAAGCAACGGAATCGCAATCAAGCCACCGCCAATGCCAAAGATCCCGCCCAATGTGCCCAGGGCGGCGCCGAACAGCAGGTACAACAGAAAATCCATCACAACGGTAATCCTCTAACGACAGGCGGCCAATGCTACGCACTCGCGCCTAGCGGGGAAACGCATAGCAACGCACAATGGCTATGCCGATTTTGCACAAGCGTGGTTTCCATGAATCCCAACCAATTGACCGATCAGCTCGGCCTGTTTCTCGATGTGCTGGAGAGTGGCAGCTTTTCTGCCGCTTCGCGCCGCCATCCGCTGACGCCTTCCGCCGTGGCGCGGCGCATCGATAGCCTGGAAAGTGCCGTCGGCAGTCAGCTGTTCGTGCGCAGCACCCATGCCGTGCTGCCGACTTCGGCCGGCCTGGCCTTTGCCGAGCGGGCGCGACGGATCATCGCCGAGTTGCAACTGGCGCGGGCCGAAGCGGTGTCGTTAAGCAGTGCACCGGAAGGCCTGATCCGCATCGATGCGCCAGCAGCCTTCGGGCGGCGGCATCTGGCGCCGGTGATTGCCGATTTTCTCCTGCTGTACCCGGGACTGGATGTGCAGATGCATCTGATCGACAGCTTCAGCGACATGGCCGGCAGCAGCCTGGGCAAGGTCGATCTGGTGCTGCGTACCGGCCAGTTGGCTGACTCGCGCCTGGTCGCCACGCCATTGGCGAGCATGGTCCGCGTCGCCTGCGCCAGCCCTGACTATCTCAAGCAGCGCGGCGTGCCCGAGCACCCGGCGCAGTTGAGTGAACACGACGGGCTCGACTGGGAGGGCCTTGCGCCGCCGTTTGCCTGGAAATTCGAAGTGGACGGGCAAATGCAATTGCACCGGCCATCGCGGGTGCGGCTGAGTGCCAACAATGCCGAGGCCCTGGTGTGTGGCGCGGCGGCGGGTCTGGGCGTCGCACACTTGCCGACCTGGCTGGCCAGCGAATACTTGCTGCGTGGCGAACTGGTGCCACTGTTCTGCGAAAACGGCCTGCCGCCGCCGGAGTCCACCGGTATTTACGCGCTGCGCATGGAACAGCAGGTCCATTCGCGCAGTCGGTTGTTGCTGGAATACCTGAAAACCCGCTTCAGCCCGGTGCCGCCGTGGGATCTGGCGTTGCAACGGCAATTCGCCCGGCACTGACGCCGGACATATTTATCTGGCGCCTTAAAGATTCGAGCGCTAGATTAAAAAACGATCAACGATCAAGGCTTTGACAATGACTTGCGAACGCGACAACTGCGACGACCTTCTGCTCGACAATCAGGCGTGCTTCGCCCTGCACTCGACCTCGCTGATGATGACCAAGGTCTACAAGCCGCTGTTGCAGGCGCTGGGCCTGACCTATCCGCAGTATCTGGCGATGATGGTGTTGTGGGAGAAGGACGGTCTGACTGTCGGAGAAATCAGCGCACGCCTGCTGACCGATCCGGGATCGCTGACGCCATTGCTCAAACGCCTGGAAGCCGAAGGCCTGCTCAGCCGCACCCGCAGTCGCGAAGATGAGCGGGTGGTGATTGTCGAACTGACCGCAGCAGGCCGCGCCTTGCGTGACAAGGCGCAGACCGTGCCGCAGTGCATCCTTGGCGCCAGTGGCTTCACCCTTGAACGTCTGCAGAAGTTGCAGGCCGAGCTGCAAGCGCTGCGCGGACATCTGCAAGACAGCCTGAATTAAGCCCCGCTACATTCCCCTGTGGGAGCGAGCCTGCTCGCGAAAGCGTCCGATCAGACAGCGAGTCGTTGAATGTTCCACCGCCTTCGCGAGCAGGCTCGCTCCCACAGTGATTTCAGCGCCAATAAAAATATTTTTCCCGCCTGCATTCCCTCGTCAAGCGCTCTAAATCAAGCCTTAACCGCCCCTTCCACGCTATGCCCTTGAACAAAATGCGATTTTTATTAAAAATTTATCTTGCGCGCTAAACATTAGCGCTATACATTCTCTTCACACCTACTTAGCGCGCAAACAATTAGCGCGCAAAAACGCAACCAATGAGGCTCACACCATGCAAACTCTCTACACCGCAATCGCAACTTCCACTGGCGGCCGTGACGGTCGTGCGATCTCCAGCGACAACGTACTCGACGTCAAACTGGCCACCCCGAAAGAACTCGGCGGTGCTGGCGGTGCGGCGACCAACCCTGAGCAACTGTTCGCTGCCGGTTACTCGGCCTGCTTCATCGGCGCACTGAAATTCGTCGCCAGCCAGACCAAGCGCAAGATTCCTGACGACGCGTCAATCACCGCGCATGTCGGCATCGGTCAGATTCCTGGCGGTTTCGGTCTGGACATTGATTTGCACATCAGCCTGCCGGGCCTGGAACAAGCCGATGCGCAGTCGCTGGTCGACGCCGCTCACCAGGTCTGCCCGTACTCCAACGCCACCCGTGGCAACGTCGATGTGCGTCTGCACGTGACTGTGTAATCACTCAAGCCCCCGGCCCGAACAAGGAAAAATGAACATGAACACCTTCAGCAAAGTCTTGACCGGTACCCTTCTCGCCCTGTCGGTACACAGCGCTTTCGCCGGTGATGTCGAACAAAACACCCAGGCATTCCTCGATGCGCTGAATTCAGGCAGCGGCAAGCCGATCGAGCAGCTGTCACCCAAGGATGCCCGCGCCGTGCTGGTCGGCGCGCAGTCCGGGGTCAAGTTGACGTTGCCCAAAGCCGATGTCAGCGAGAAGACCATCCAGGTCGATGGCCAACCGCTGAGCCTGACCATCGTCCGGCCGGCCGGGGTCAAGGGTGAGCTGCCGGTGTTCATGTTCTTCCACGGCGGCGGCTGGGTGCTGGGGGACTTCCCGACTCACGAACGTCTGGTGCGCGATCTCGTGGTCGGTTCGGGGGCGGCGGCGGTGTTCGTCAATTACACCCCTTCGCCGGAAGCGCATTACCCGGTGGCGATCAACCAGGCCTACGCTGCGACCAAGTGGGTGGCGGAACATGGCAAAGAGATCAATGTCGACGGCAAGCGCCTGGCCGTGGCCGGCAACAGCGTCGGCGGCAACATGGCCGCAGTGGTTGCGCTGATGGCCAAGGACAAGGGCACTCCGGCGATCAAATTCCAGGTGCTGCTGTGGCCGGTGACCGATGCCAACTTCGACACCGGTTCGTACAACCAGTACGCCGAAGGGCACTTCCTCACCCGCAACATGATGAAGTGGTTCTGGGACAACTACACCACCGACGCCAAGCAGCGCAACGAGATCTACGCCTCACCGCTGCGCGCCACCACCGCACAGCTCAAAGGCCTGCCGCCTGCACTGGTGCAGACTGCCAGCGCCGACGTGTTGCGTGATGAAGGCGAAGCCTATGCGCGCAAACTCGACGAAGCCGGGGTTCCGGTAACATCGGTGCGCTACAACGGCATGATCCACGACTACGGTTTGCTCAACGTGGTCAGCCAGGTACCGGCGGTGCGTTCGGCGATGTTGCAGGCTTCTGAAGCGCTGAAGCAACACTTGAAGTAATCACCGTCCCATTGTGGGAGCGAGTGTTTCTTACAGGCACAAAAAAACCCGACTCAATGGTCGGGTTTTTTCTTTCCGCAAAAAGCAGTGCTTATTTCGCACGGCCTTTGTAGGAACCGCCTTCGCGGGTATCGATCTCGATCATGTCGCCGATTTCGATGAAGTCGGCAACCGACAGCTCGGTACCGTTCTTCAGTTTGGCAGGCTTCATCACCTTGCCGGAAGTGTCACCGCGAGCGGAGCCTTCGGTGTAGTCAACCTGACGCACGATGGTGGTCGGCAGTTCTACGGAAACCAGACGCTCTTCGAAGAACACGGCTTCGCAAACGTCGGTCATGCCTTCTTCAACGAAAGGCAGAACGCTTTCGATATCTTCGGCGTTCAGCTCGTACATGGTGTAGTCAGTGGTGTCCATGAACGTGTAGGTGTCACCGCTGATGAACGACAGGGTGGCTTCTTTACGATCCAGGATCACGTCGTCCAGTTTGTCGTCCGCACCGTAAACGGTTTCGGTCTTGTAACCGGTCAGCAGGTTCTTCAGCTTGGTCTTCATGATCGCGCTGTTACGGCCCGACTTGGTGAATTCAGCTTTCTGAACCAGCCAAGGATCGTTGTCGATACGGATCACGGTACCGGGTTTGAGTTCTTTACCAGTTTTCATTGCGAATATCCGAATTTGGATGGGATTTACAAAAATCTAGGCCGCGTATCATATCCAATTTACATAAAACTGTACCAGCGCCGTGGCAAGATCCGCCTGCAAGGCCTGTTCCAGACACCATGCTTCGGCGTTCTCCTCGAGTTCCGGCCAATGATTTCGCACCGCCAGCCAGTGCTCGCCGATCGGTTGCCCGGCGCTCCATGCTCGCCACAGACCGTTCATCGCCTGCGCCGCAGCGGGTGAAAGGCCGTGAGTGTAGAGCGCGAGGAAAGCGTCGAGCTTGTCCAGATGGATGTCATCGTCCTGCTGATAGATGTGCCAGAGCATCGGCCGCCCCGCCCATTGCGCGCGAACGAATGAGTCTTCACCGCGCACCGCGTTGAAATCGCAGCACCAGAGCAGATGGTCGTATTGGTCCTGACGGACGAACGGCAGCACTTGCACGGTGAGCGAATCGCGCACGTGAATCGCGCCGACCATCAAGGTTTCAACGCCCAGCCAGCGCGCCACATCGCCGATAATTCGCCCTTCCGGCACCAGCAGGTGAGTCGGCCGTGCATCGGCCGCCAACACGTCCAGCCAACTGGCCAGCCCGGGGTTTTCATAAGCAAACAGCGAGATCAGTTGCGCGTCCGGAGCAGGATCGATACCCAAGGCTTGCAGGAAATGTCGCTGGGCCGGCCGATGCTGCTGAAACTGCCGACGCTGTTCGAGCAGTCCGCGTTCGCGCAGCAGGCCACCGGTGCCCGGCTTGAAGCCCGGAAAGAAGAAGAACTTCTGCACCGTTTTGTATTTTACCGACGGCAAGCCGTGGCAGCCGGTGACCCAGTCTTCGGCGCTGAGATAATCGAGGTTGAGCCACAGCGGTGGCGTTTCCCGTGCGGCCATGCTGTCCATGTAATCAGTGGGCAGTTGGCAGGCGAAGGCGGCGATGACTACGTCGGCCGCCTCGGCGTGCAGCCATTCGCTCGGCCACTGATGCACCTCGACGCCCTGCTGCCACTGCTGCACAACATCGACATCGATCTCAGGACAGAGGCGCTCGAACGCGCGCAGATCATCCACCCACAGGCGCACCGGCAAGGCATGCTCGGCCACCAGCTGCCGGGCCAGGCGCCAGGTTACGCCGATGTCACCGAAGTTATCGACCACGGTGCAGAAAATGTCCCAGCGGGGTTTCGCTTCAGGCATGCCGTTCTCCCGTTGGCAAAAAACCTCGATTGTCCGCATAAATGCGCTCGCGCAGAAGAGCCGACGGCGATTAATCTTCGTGCGACAATCGCCGCTTGCCCGCAACCATCCGCCAGGAGGCCGCCATGCCCTACCGTCCCAATCCCCGTCGTCCCTTGCCTGTTCAGCTTAGCGCGCTGCATCTGACCGGCAGCATTGCGCTGGGCCTGTGGCTGGGGTTCCTGGCGATTGCGCTGACCTGCTGGCTGCTTTCGCGCTTTATCTTTCCCGAGCAACTGGCCCCTGTCGCGCAAGCGGTGCAGCAGCGCGTCAATCCCCAGGCTGTGGCGCCCGTGCAGGTTCAGCCGGACATTCCACCGCAAAGTCCGCTGTTCCAACAGTACGAAGAAAACCTGCGCAAGAATGAACAGCAGGCCCGACTGGATCAGGCGCGCGCCAATTCGCGTAATGCGTCGAACCCGAAATGCCAGTTCTGGCTGCAGCAGGACCAGACCGCGCCGACCGAAAAGAGCCGCGCCAACGTTTTGCAATTCTGCGATTGATCATGAACAAACACAGCGTCCACCAGTTGATTCTCGACAAGCTGCGCATCGACCTCGACATCGCCGAGCGCGCCGCGCAAACCGCTTACGAAACCGCGACCCACGAAGAAAACATCGCCGAAAACAAGTACGACACGCTGGGGCTGGAGGCGTCGTATCTGGCGGCGGGTCAGGCGAAGCGGGTTGAGGAAATCCGTCAGTCACTGGCGCTGTGTCAGAACCTGACGTTGCGTGCCTACGATGAAAATCGCGGCATTGAAGTCGGCGCCCTGCTCGGTCTGGAGGACGAAAAGGGTCGCGAGCAATGGCTGTTTCTGGCGCCGGATGCGGCGGGGCTGAAAGTCGACGTGGTCGGTCAGCCGATCACCGTCATCACCCCGCGCTCGCCGCTTGGCAAAAGCCTGCTGGGCAAGTTCGCGGGCGATGAGGTGGAGATTCTGGTGGCGGGCACCCGGCAACAGTTTGCTGTCACCGAGGTGCTCTGAAGCGGGTGTTTAGTGAACGGGCAGTTCGACGCCGTCGAACAGCTCTTCGAGCTCTTGCTTGTTGTGGCACTGAATGGCCTTGGCCATGACTTCGCGGGTCAGGTGCGGGGCGAATTTCTCGATGAAGTCGCACATGAAGCCACGCAGGAAGGTGCCACGACGGAAACCGATCTTGGTGATGCTCGACTCGAACAGCTCGCTGGCATCCAGTACCACCAGGTCGTTATCGAGTTTGGTATCGACCGCCATTTTAGCCACGATGCCTACGCCCAGGCCCAGGCGCACGTAGGTTTTGATCACGTCGGCGTCAGCAGCAGTGAACACCACTTTCGGCGTCAGGCCACGATGGCTGAAGGCTTCGTCGAGCTTGGAACGGCCGGTGAAACCGAACACGTAAGTGACGATCGGATATTCGGCCAGCGCTTCGAGGGTCAGCTTCGGCAGCTTGGTCAGCGGGTGGCCATGGGGTACGACCACGCAGCGGTTCCAGCGGTAGCACGGCATCATCACCAGATCACCGAACAGCTCCAGCGCTTCAGTGGCAATGGCGAAATCGACGGTGCCGTCAGCGGCCATTTCGGCGATCTGCATCGGCGAGCCCTGATGCATGTGCAGGGCCACGTCCGGGTATTGCTTGATGAAATTGCTGATCACCGGCGGCAGCGCATAACGCGCCTGGGTGTGGGTGGTGGCGATCGACAGGGTGCCCTTCTTCTCGTTGGAGAATTCCTGGGCAATCTGCTTGATGCTTTCGACTTTGCGCAGGATCTCGCCAGCGGTGGTGATGATGCGCTCGCCGGCCGGGGTGACGCGGGTCAGGTGCTTGCCGCTGCGGGCGAAGACTTCGACGCCCAGCTCGTCTTCCAGCAGGCGGATCTGCTTACTGATGCCCGGTTGCGAGGTGTACAGGCTTTGAGCGGTAGCGGAAACGTTGAGGTCGTGGTGCGCCACTTCCCAGATGTAGCGCAGTTGTTGAAGCTTCATATCAATCCCTCAAAGCAGGTAGACGCCACGGGCATCAGCGACGGTATATAACTATATTAATGGTTCGAAGAATAAATCTAGAACTTTTTTATCAAAACGCCATTATTCCTGCTTCAGCGATCCTCACGCCGCCGGCGCTCCATCAGCGGCACCAGATAGACCGGCACCTTGGCCAGTTGCAGGACCCGCGCCGCCGTGCGCCCCAACGGCGTTTCCGCACCGACACCATGGCTGTGACTGCCGACGATCAGCAGATCGACCGAGAGCTTGTGCACCTGGTCGAGAATCACCTGCGACGGATCACCCTGCAGCACGCGCACCGCGCGTATGCGCTGCAGATCCTGTTCGCCGTCGTCCCCCAGTTCTTCACGAAAGCTGTCGAGCACCCGTTGTTCGATATTGGCGATGACTGTTTTCAGACCCTGACTATGGAATTCGTTCAATGCCTGTTCGTCGAGATAGCTTTGCAGCACCGACTCGGCAAACAGGCCCATGGGTTCCACCGCGTGTACTACATACAGATCGGCATTGAAGGTGCGCGCCAAGGCCAGGGCATGCTGCATCACGAACGGTGCGTACAGACCGAGGTCGGTGGCATACAGCATTGAGCGAATCATGGGACCTCCTCGCGAGCCAACGATGGCGGAGATTGATTCAGCTTAGCAGTGCCTTGGCGAGTACGACGTGCGACGCAACGTCCTGAATGAAAAGGCTCTAGATCGGCGGTTCGTTGCTGATGCCGTGGGGCACGTGGCCGGTGGCGACCACTTCGCGAGCCAGTTCGCAATGACCGGTCTGGTCATCGAAGAACACGTCGGCGGCGAAGGCTTCGAGGAACGCCGATTTGGTCAGGCCACCAAGAAACAGCGACTCATCGAGACGAATATCCCATTCCCGCAAGGTGCGAATCACCCGCTCATGGGCCGGCGCCGAACGCGCGGTAACCAGCGCCGTGCGGATCGGGCAATCGTCATCGGGAAACTCGCGCTGCAACAGATTGAGCGCTGCCAGAAAGCCCTTGAACGGCCCACCGCGCAAAGGCTCGCGTGCCGATTCGCGTTCCTTGGCCTGAAACGCTTCCAGGCCGCCGGACTGATAAACGCGCTCGGACTCGTCCGAGAAGATCACCGCGTCACCGTCGAAGGCGATACGCAATTCATCGCTGGCCGCACGGCTCGCGCCACCGGACAGGATCGTTGCCGCAGCGAACCCGGCGTCCAGCGCGGCACGCACGTCTTCGGCGTGGGTCGAGAGAAACAGGTCGCAGCCAAACGCTTTCAGATACGGATACGGACTGCGCCCGCCGACGAACGCCGCACGAGAAATCGCCAGGCCGTAATGATGAATCGAATTGAACACGCGCAGACCGGTGTCGGCGCTGTTGCGGGAAACCAGAATCACCTCGACCCGCGCGCGGCCGAGGCGGCTGTTCAGGCTCAGGAGTTTTTCCACCAGCGGGAACGCATCGCCCGGCGCGAGGATTTCATCTTCGTGCTCGATCTGATATTGCCGATAGGCTTCGACTCCGCTCGACAGGTAGACCTTGTGGCTTTCGCTCAGGTCGAACAAGGCGCGCGAGGAAATCGCCAGCACCAGTTTGTCATCGATGTTATTGGCCATGCCTTCCCCCAGAACAACCGACTCAGGTATTGCGTCGGTCGATAAAACCCAAATGGCGATACAACGCCTCGATGCGCGGCAACTCGCAGCCCGCCGCGTTCGCCGCCGCCAGTGGCCGGGCGTAGATCGCCTCCAGCTCCAGCGGACGCTTGTGTGCAAAATCGTGGTACATGCTCGGCCAGTAATCGGGCATTTTTTCCGTCATGGTGAACAGGTACTCGGCATAGCCGGGCGGGATCTCGTAACCACAGGCCTTGGCACCCTGAACCACTTCCGCCATCAACGCCTGAATCGACAGGCGGCTGTCGGCATCGGCCATCAGCGCTTGCGTTCCCGCGCCGAGCAATACTGAAAGTCCGTTATAGGGGATATTCCACACCAGCTTCTGCCAGCGCGCCTGATGCAGGTTGGCCATCGCTTGAGAGTCGATGCCGGCGGCACGGAACAGTCCGGCGCCCTCCTCGACGATCGCCATGCGCGCTACTTCATCAATGGCCGAGCCGCTGTGATAACCGACATTCACCGCGCCAAGGGCCTGATGGGTAATCTGCCCCGGCCCCTCGCGGTGCACGCAGATCAGGCACAGACCACCGAGCAGATGCAGCGAATCCGGCAACAGTGGTCGCAGGCTGTCTTCGACATCCAGACCGTTCTGCAGCAACAGCACTTTTGCGTCAGGTTTGGCGGCCTGAATGATCGCCGGGGCCAGACCGGCGTTGCTGGTGGTCTTGGTGCCGACCAGCAGCCAGTCACAGGGCGGCATGTCTTCGGCAGCGGAATAGGCATTGGCCGGATTCAGCGTCAACGGCCCGTGCACCGCACTGTTGATCTGCAAACCGCGCTCAGCCACGGCGGAAAATTCGCTGCGCAACAAGAAATGCACATCGAAACCGGCACGCGCCAGCATCACCCCGTAAAACCCGCCGATCGCACCGGTGCCAATAATTCCCACCACCGGTTTGCTGACTGTCTCGCTCATGGCAACTCCTCTGCAATTCGACCCAGCGCCTGTGCCACTGCCTGGTTGAGCTCGGCAACCGTCAGGCGGCTGTGCACTGCGCCAAAGAACTCGCCGTCGCGCACCACAAACAGCGCCGGCAAATGAAACACCTGATAACGCTCGACTAGGCCGCCATTGTTGCCGGCGTCGATCCAGCACAGCCGATCGATCGCCAGCGGCAATCCCGGCAACACCTCGCGGGCATAACGACAACTGGCGCAGCCGACGCTGGTGAAGATCACCAGAGAAACCCCGCGCATCGCCAGCAGCCGCTGGTCGGCGTCGAAGTCGGTCAGCTCGGATTCGACCACTATACTGGGGGAAACAATGTCAGATGGCCGACACAGGGAGTCTGTGCTCATGGGACGTTTCATTCCTCATCCGGACGAAGTGCCGGTTGAATTGACGTTACTCAAGCCTGAATGCATTTCCAGACAACAGCTGCACACTATCAGCCTCGGCGGCATCGCTTGCAATTACCACCGCGCCTGGCGCCACGGCACTGCACTGCAAGTACGCATGCCGACGCTGAATGCCGACTTCTGTTGCCCGGGCTACGTGGCCTGGTGTCTGCGCCGTAAAAAAGGCTATCTGGTGGGCATTGCCTTCACTGACGAACAGACCCTGTTCAGCGCGCGAATGGGTGAGCAGGTGTGTCAGATCGAACGCTATTCGCGCATGCAGGACAGCCACGACGATCTGCAGGATAGTCAGGCGCTGGCCCTGCAATGGGTCGAGGAGCACGCCGAAGAGTTCTCCCACGACAATGTGCGCAAGGCTTTTGCGCAGCCAGCGCTGGACTAAAGCACGGTTTGCCCATTGTCGAGCCGCCTCTGACGCGCTAAGGTTCGGCTCCCCCGACGCGCTAAATCTGCTGTGCTCCGCCGCGCGGGGATCGCTGGCGGCCGGCACCCGTGACCTGACGAGTAAACGATGGCTGATTTACCGATCAACGACCTAAACGTCGCCTCTAACGAGACCCTGATCACTCCCGATCAGCTCAAGCGTGATATCCCCCTGAGCGACGCCGCCCTGCGCACCGTCACCAAGGGCCGCGAAGTCATTCGCAACATTCTCGATGGCACCGACCACCGTCTGTTCGTCGTGATCGGCCCGTGCTCGATTCACGACATAAAGGCTGCCCACGAATACGCCGATCGCCTCAAGGTGCTCGCCGAGGAAGTCTCCGACACCCTGTATCTGGTCATGCGCGTGTATTTCGAGAAGCCGCGCACCACCGTCGGCTGGAAAGGTCTGATCAACGATCCGTATCTGGACGACTCGTTCAAGATCCAGGACGGTCTGCACATCGGTCGTCAGTTGCTGCTCGACCTGGCCGAGAAAGGCCTGCCGACCGCGACCGAAGCCCTCGACCCGATCTCCCCGCAGTATCTGCAGGATCTGATCAGCTGGTCGGCCATCGGCGCGCGTACCACCGAATCGCAGACTCACCGCGAAATGGCTTCCGGCCTGTCCTCGGCCGTCGGCTTCAAGAACGGCACCGATGGCGGCCTGACCGTGGCGATCAACGCCTTGCAGTCGGTGTCCAGCCCGCACCGTTTCCTCGGCATCAACCAGGAAGGTGGCGTGTCGATCGTCACCACCAAAGGCAACGCCTACGGTCACGTGGTGCTGCGTGGCGGTAATGGCAAGCCGAACTATGATTCGGTCAGCGTGGCCCTGTGCGAGCAGGCGCTGAACAAAGCGAAGATCAAGCCGAACATCATGGTCGATTGCAGCCACGCCAACTCCAACAAGGACCCGGCCCTGCAACCGCTGGTGATGGAAAACGTCGCCAACCAGATCCTCGAAGGCAACCAGTCGATCATCGGCCTGATGGTTGAGAGCCACCTGAACTGGGGCTGCCAGGCGATTCCGAAAGACCTCGCCGACCTGCAATACGGCGTGTCGATCACCGATGCCTGCATCGATTGGTCCGCTACCGAAAACACCTTGCGCAGCATGCACGCCAAGCTCAAGGACGTATTGCCGAAGCGTCAGCGCACGTAAGCTGCGTTTTACGGGCATAAAAAAACGCCGGACATTGTCCGGCGTTTTTGTGTGTGCGATTCAGATCTTCGCGGCGCGACGCTGATGGCGTTCCATGTAGCGCTCGACGTAGGAGCAAGACGGGATCACCGTGTAGCCCATTTCTTCGGCGTATTGCAGCGCGCGTTCAGTCAGCGCTGCGGCAATGCCACGGCCGCGCAGGGCATTAGGCACGAAGGTGCGGTAGATATCCAGGGTCTGCTTGCCCAGATCCATGTAGGTCAGGTAAGCACGATGACCGTCCACAGTGGTCTCGAATTGATGACCAGCCTGGTCATGGTGGATGGACAACGCCTCGCTCATCACTACTCCTCGCGGGTCTTGAATTGTGACCCCTACCTTACCGATGTTTTTCCGGCGAAGGAACATCTACGCCACCCCGTGCCTGATGGACACTGAGAAGAGCCACACCGATCTCGCGCAATCTGACACCTGCTGAATAGTAGGCACCATTGGCGAAAATGCTCAAGGTACGCTCGTCATCGGATGGTTTGCGTGCATTGGCATCGATGGTCGCAGGTTCGGCCGCAAGACAATCTTTGCGTGCCGTTTGCCTGAACATTGCCGGAATGTTGAGACTTAAGACGTGCAACCTTTTTTAAAGTCACCTGTACATCAACAAAGATACGCGAAGCGCTTCGCAGAACCTGAACAAAAGTGTGGACGAATTCATTTAGAAAGACTTTAGCCGAAGTCGCAAAAACAGCGCACGAGGGCGGGAACTTTTTCCGTTTGAGTCGCTCACGCCGGGGCTTGCAGCTGGATATTTTTTATACAGCGCAGTTAAAAGTTGCTCGAAAAAGAATCAACGCCTACAATTTTTTTTGCTTCTTGCGCTACGTCAGTTTACTTACTACAAGTAATGGGTAGTATGTACGCCGGCTATTTCCTCAATCGTGAGGAGACAGCCACTTAATTTGAAAGTCCTTGAAGGGGAACACGATGAACAACGTTCTGAAATTCTCTGCTCTGGCTCTGGCCGCAGTTCTGGCTACCGGTTGCAGCAGCGCATCGAAAGAAACCGAAGCACGTCTGACCGCTACTGAAGACGCAGCTGCTCGCTCCCAGGCTCGTGCAGACGAAGCTTACCGTAAAGCTGATGAAGCTCTGGCTGCTGCTCAAAAAGCACAACAGACTGCTGACGAAGCTAACGAGCGTGCTCTGCGCATGCTGGAAAAAGCTAGCCGCAAGTAATAATCCCTCGGGATTGTTATCGAGCCGATCCGGTTTTCCGGGTCGGCTTTTTTGTGCCCGGCGCTTTTCCCCGCGCAACAAAAAACCCGCCGACGCTGCACGCATCGGCGGGTTTTCAATCAGCTCTTATTGCTGCAGATCGATCGGTGCACTGCTCACCATTGGCGCCGAGGTATTCGGCACGGCGATCTCTACCGGCAGGCCGTCTTCGGCGGCGACCACATCACGCACCACATCCCAGTTCATGCGCAAATTGCTGGTGATGTCTTCACGCTTGAGCATCGCGTTGATCACCGCGGTGTGCTTGTCGACTACCGACGGGTTGCCCTTGTCGTCGAGCGGCGTGTGCGCTTCCAGATAGACCTTGCCGCCACTGCGACCGAACTTGTACGGGTCGTTGATGATGCGCACCGAGGTGCCGACCGGGACCATGCCGGCCATTTCCAGCACGTTGTTGTTGAACATGCGGAAGCAGCCGTGGCTGGTGCGCATGCCGATGCCGAACTTCTTGTTCGAACCGTGGATCAGGTAGCCCGGCGTGCCGAGGGTGAACTTGAACGGCCCCAGCGGGTTATCAGGACCGGCCGGCACCACATTCGGCAGCGGATCACCGTCAGCAGCGTGTTCGGCCTTGATCGAAGCCGGAGGCGTCCACGTCGGGTTCGGTGTCTTGGCTATGATCGAGGTGTGCGCGATCGGCGAGCCCCAGCCTTCGCGGCCGATACCCAGCGGGAACGTGTACACCACGTCGCGGCCTTTCGGATAGTAATAGAGACGGTATTCGGCGAGGTTGATGACGATGCCTTCACGCGGGCCCGGCGGCAGGATGAAGCGCGTCGGCAGGACGATCTCGGTACCGGCGCCAGGCAGCCAGGCATCGATGCCCGGGTTGGCCGCAACCATTTCCGAATAGCCCAGATCGTAGGTGGTGCCCAAGTCGGCGAAGGTGTCTTCGTACTTGGCTTTGATCACCTGCACCTGGCCGACGATGTCCTCGCCGGGTGGTGGCAGGGGAAGCTCCAATGCAGCAACGGGACCGGCCACACACAGGGCGGCAAGTGACAGGCAGCGGGTGACGGCAGGAAAGCGCGGCAACATCCGGAAAATCCTTCGCATGATCATCAAGGGTATAAGGGCGCGATTGTACACCGCGGCTTGGGGATTCGGGGAGGTAGCACCGCTATTGGCGACAGGGTGCTCCCACACTTTGATCTTGAGCGCTCAGAGTTCGAATCGCAGCTCAGGCCAGATCGGCGAGGTGCCGCGCTTCTGCGATTCGAGAATCGCCCGGCACAGCGAGCACAGGCGCTGATCCTGGAACACCCGGCGATCAACATTCGACCAGCGCGGTTGCGCCGGCAGCAGAGTGCCGCACAGCGTGCGATCGGCCGAGCCACCGAGTTCCAGCTGCCGCGTCACCAGATGCACCCGCACTTCCTGGCAGGCGAACAGATCCAGCTGCTCGTCAGGCTCGATCAGTTGGTAGGCAAACAGGGACCAGGCAGGACGCGGCATCGGGGGCTCCAAATTCGGGGGCGCCACATTAGCCGAAAGCCTGCCACTAGAAAAGCCTCATAACAGCGGTTTTAGCGTCGGCCAGACATTTTCCAGCAACTTGCCCTGAGCCCCGGCCGCTGGGTGCAGACCGTCGGCCTGCATCAGGTCCGGATGACCACCGACACCTTCGAGAAAAAACGGCACCAACGGGATGTTTTTCTCTTCCGCGAGCTTGCCGTAAACCTCGGCGAACGAATCGGTGTAGCGCTTGCCATAATTGGGTGGCAACTGCATGCCGAGCAGCAGCACTTTCGCGCCGCTCTGCCGCGAGCTGTCGATCATCGAGGAAAGATTTCGTTGCAATTGCGCTGGCGGCATCCCGCGCAGGCCGTCATTGCCACCCAGCTCGAGGATCACCAACTCCGGCTTATGCTCTGCAAGCAGCGCCGGCAGCCGCGCCTGGCCTCCGGCGCTGGTGTCACCACTGATCGAGGCGTTGACCACTTTATCGTCGAAACCCTCCTGTTTGAGCCGCTGCTCGAGCAGCGACACCCACCCCAGACGGGTATCCAGGCCGAAACCGGCGCTGATACTATCGCCAACGATCAGGACAGTACCCGCCGCTGCGTTCTGGGCCATGCACATCAAGGCCAGGCCAGCACTCAAAAACCATACACGCATCGGATTCTCCATGGGCGCAAGCATTCTCACCGCGAAGAACCTCAGCAAAGTGGTCCCTAGCGCGGAAGGTGAACTGACTATCCTGCACGAACTCAGCCTGGAACTGAACAAGGGCGACAGCCTGGCCATCGTCGGCGCGTCCGGTTCCGGCAAATCCACCCTCCTCGGCCTGCTCGCCGGCCTCGACCTGCCGAGCAGCGGCGAAGTCACCCTCGCCGGCCAGGGCCTGAGCAATCTCGACGAAGACCAGCGCGCACGAATCCGCGCCGAGCACGTCGGGTTTGTCTTCCAGTCATTTCAGTTGCTCGACAGCCTCAACGCGCTGGAAAACGTCATGCTGCCGCTTGAGCTCGACGGCCGCAAAGATGCCCGCGAGCGCGCCACGCAATTGCTCCAGCGCGTCGGGCTCGGGCAGCGCCTGACCCACTCGCCGCGCCAGCTCTCCGGTGGTGAACAGCAGCGCGTGGCCATCGCCCGCGCCTTCGCGGCCGAACCGGACGTGCTGTTCGCCGACGAGCCGACCGGCAACCTCGACAGCCACACCGGCGAGCGCATCAGCGACTTGCTGTTCGAATTGAACAAGGAACGCGGCACCACCCTGGTGCTGGTGACCCACGACGAACGCCTGGCCCATCGCTGCCGGCGCCTGATCCGTCTTGAAGCCGGGCTGCTGGTCGCCCCTCTGGAGCCTTGATGGCACGTCTGCCGCTGTTGCGTCTGTTCAGCCTTGCCCTGCGCCAACTCATGCGCGATGCCCGCGCCGGTGAGTTGCGCGTGTTGTTCTTTGCGCTGGTGGTGGCCGTCGCGGCGAGCACCGCGATCGGCTATTTCGGCGCCCGCCTCAATGGCGCGATGATGCTGCGCGCTACCGAGTTTCTCGGTGCCGATCTGGTCCTTGAAGGCAGCTCGCCGGCCCGCGAGGAGCAAATCCGCAGCGGCACCGAACTGCGCCTCAATCATGCGCAAGTGGTGGAGTTTTCCAGCGTCATTGCCACCGACAACGGCATTCAGTTATCCAGCATCAAAGCCGTCGACCGCGCCTATCCACTGCGTGGCGAGCTGAAGAGCGCGCCCGCACCCTTTGCCCAGGAAGAAGTCGGCGGCGAACCGCAATCCGGTGAAGCCTGGGTCGAGGCACGTCTGTTGACCGCGCTGGATCTGAAGATCGGCGACAACATCGACGTCGGCATGAAGACCTTGAAGCTGACCCGCGTGCTGACCTACGAGCCGGATCGCGCTGGCAACTTCTACAGCCTGACGCCACGGGTGCTGATCAATCTTGACGACCTCGCCGCCACCGGCGTGGTGCAACCGGGCAGCCGGGTAAGCTATCGAGAACTGTGGCGCGGTGAACCGCAGACGCTGGAAACCTATCGTGAGTTGATCAAACCGGGCCTCGCTGCAAACCAGCGAATCCAGGATGCCCGCGACGGCAACCGACAGATTGGCGGCGCGCTGGGCAAGGCCGAGCGCTACCTGAACATGGCCAGTCTGGTTGCGGTATTGCTGGCTGGCGTAGCCGTGGCGTTGTCGGCGAACCGTTTCGCCAGTCGACGTTTCGACGCCAGTGCCTTGCTGCGCTGCCTCGGCTTGTCGCGCCGGGAAACCATGGTGCTGTTCAGCCTGCAACTGACCGTGCTCGGCCTGGTTGCCGCCATCAGTGGCGCGCTGCTCGGCTGGCTGGCGCAACTGGGGCTGTTCGCCCTGCTGCATGATTTGCTGCCAAGTGACGTACCGCCGGGCGGGCTGTTTCCGGCGATGGCCGGGATTGGCACCGGGCTGGTGGCGCTGGCGGGTTTTGCCTTGCCGCCATTGGCTGCACTGGGTCGCGTGCCGCCGCTGCGGGTGTTGCGCCGCGACATGCTGCCGATCCCCTCGAGCACATGGATGGTCTACGGCGCGGCGCTGGGTGCGCTGGGCCTGATCATGTGGCGTCTGAGCCTCGACCTGCTGCTGACCTTCGCCCTGCTCGGCGGTGGCGTGGTCGCCGCGCTGGTGCTGGGCGGCCTGCTGTTGTTGCTGCTGCAAAGCCTGCGCCGCATGCTCGCCCGCGCCTCGTTGCCATGGCGTCTGGGCCTTGGCCAGTTGTTGCGGCATCCATTGGCGGCGGCCGGGCAGTCGCTGGCGTTCGGTCTGATCCTGTTGTCGATGGCGCTGATCGCACTGCTGCGCGGCGAACTGCTCGACACCTGGCAAAACCAGCTACCGAAAAACGCGCCGAACTATTTCGCGCTGAATATCCTCCCGGCTGACAAGCAGGCCTTCGCCGATCACCTGATCAAGGTGTCGGCGCAAGCGGCGCCGTTGTATCCGGTGGTGCCGGGTCGGTTGATCAGCATCAATGGCGAGGCGGTGCAGCAAATCGTCAGCAAGGACTCGGCCGGTGACCGCGCCATCCAGCGTGACCTGAGCCTGACCTGGGCGGCAGATCTGCCGGCGGGCAACAAGCTCACCGCCGGCTCGTGGTGGAGCGGCCAGCCGTCCGACGACGTGCCGGGGGTTTCGGTGGAAGGCAAGGTGGCCGAAAGCCTGAAACTCAAACTCGGCGATCACATGGTATTCAGCGTCGGCGGGGTCAATCGCGAAGCGAAGGTCACCAGCCTGCGCGAAATCAACTGGGACAACTTCCAGCCGAACTTCTTCATGATCTTCCAGCCCGGCACCTTGAAGGATCTGCCCGCGACCTACCTGACCAGTTTCTACCTGGCGCCAGGGCATGATCAGCAGATCGTCGAGCTGTCGCGGACCTTCCCGGCGGTGACCATCCTGCAGGTCGAAGCGTTGCTCGAACAGCTGCGCAGCATCCTCGCTCAGGTCACCCTGGCGGTGGAATATGTGTTGTTGTTTGTTCTGGCTGCGGGGATGGCCGTGCTGTTCTCCGGTCTGCAAGCGACGCTGGATGAACGAATCCGCCAGGGTGCGCTATTACGCGCGCTGGGCGCCGAGCGGCAGTTGCTGATCAAGGCGCGGCGTATCGAATTCGGTTTGTTGGGTGCGGTCAGCGGTCTGCTCGCGGCGATCGGTTCGGAGGTGGTCAGTCTGGTGCTGTACCGCTTCGCCTTCGATTTGCCGTGGCATCCGCATCCATGGCTGCTGGTGCTACCGCTGATTGGCGCCGCGCTGATTGGTGGCGCCGGTGTGTTCGGCACGCGTCGGGCGCTGAACGCCAGCCCGCTGACAGTGTTGCGCGAGGGTTGATAGACTCAAGCGGTCTTAATCACAAGAAGTCGCCATGAGCCGTTATCGCCCTCCCCGCACCGCCGGCACCGCGCTGATCACCCCCGAGGGTGAAGCGCGGATGCGCGCCGAATTCCATGAGTTGTGGCATGTGCGTCGCCCGCAGGTCACCCAGGCGGTGAGTGAAGCGGCGGCGCAGGGCGATCGTTCGGAAAACGCCGAGTACACCTACGGCAAGAAGATGCTGCGCGAAATCGACAGTCGCGTGCGTTTTCTCACCAAACGCCTGGAAGCGCTCAAGGTGGTCAGCGAAAAACCCAGCGACCCGAACAAAGTCTATTTCGGCGCCTGGGTAACCATCGAAGACGAGGACGGCAAGCAGTCGCGCTACCGCATCGTCGGCCCCGATGAACTGGAACTCAAACAGGGTTTGATCAGCATCGACTCGCCGCTGGCACGCGCGCTGATCGGCAAGGCACTCGACGCGGAAGTGCGGGTGCAGACGCCGACCGGCGAGCAGTTCGTTTACATCGTTGCGATTGAATACCCGTAAGCACCATCAGCGCCGAGTGATCAGACCCTGCCGTGCAACGCGGGTGAGTTGCTTGATCATCTCCGGCGCATCGTCTGCGCTCGGCGCCTGAATCACCGCCAGATCAAAGCTGTCCGTCGCGAAACGCGCCAGCGACTCGCCGTCATCGACAAACTGGATCAGGAACGCGGCAGGACCGCCGCTGCGACGTGGCCAGCCATCGAGATAACGCAACAGCGTCGGCTGGTGTTTGCCGCCAAGAAGGATTTTCGGGTTGTGCTGGGTGACATGTGCCGTGATCGGCGCGGGACGTGCTGGAGGGCGTAGTGCGTTCATCGTGTCGTGTCTCTGCCTCAAAAGTCTGCATGGCAGGTGAGAGGCAACACCGAACCAGCGCTTTAGCGGTATTTCGAAGCCCTGTTCCGGCTTCTGACGGTAACTGTAGAAGTCACCTGGCGCCCCGCAAGTAGCTGTTTAAATCGGCGCATGGGCAACATCCTAGAGAACGTGACCGACCAGTGTCAATAATCCCCCGCAACAAAAAAAGGCCCGCACAATGCGGGCCTTTGCCTTGAGCCAGAGCCTTCAACCGGCGATGGCGCGATCCGCGGAGAGCTTGCCGGCACCTTCGATCAGTACCGCGATGCTGCCGGCCAGCAGAGCCAGAGCAAACTCATAACCGTTGTTGGCCATGAACAGACCGTTGCCGATGTGCACCGAGAAGATCGCCACCAGCGAGAGGAACGCCAGACCGAGTGCCGCCGGGCGTGCCAGCAGGCCGATGATCAGCGCCAGACCGGCGAAGAACTCGGTACCACCTGCCAGCGCGGCCATCAGATAGCCCGGGGTCAGGCCGATGCTTTCCATCCATTGCGCGGTGCCGGCCAGGCCGTAACCACCGAACAGACCAAAGAGTTTCTGCGAACCGTGGGCGGCGAAGATCACGCCGACAGCAATGCGCAGGACAGTCAGGCCGTAACCGGCGCGGGTGAACAGAACCTTGTTGATCAGAGAGCTCATGGTGCATTCCTTGTTGTGCAGAAGTGTTTGTGTGTTTGGGTTGGTCGCTATATTAATCAGTTTATTTCATGTTTAAAGCGCAAAAATTTCGCCATAACAATCGAATTGTTAGATTATTTCCGTGTGACCACTTTCTGCTGCCGGGGCTCGAGCGACTCACGCTCCCGGTCGAATGCCAGGTAATACTTGTTCACGCTATTAACATAGCTGACGGCGCCCATCCCCACCTGCTCCATGGCGATGCGCTCGACCTGGAAGAACCACTGGTTGGGATTGAGGCCGCGGCGGCGGGCTTCCGCGCGCATGCCCTGCACGCGCTCGGGGCCGATGTTGTACGCGGCGAGGGTGAAGGCCATGCGCTCACGCTCGTTGAGTTTCGGGCTGCTGAAGAACTTGCGGCGGATCATCGCCAGGTACTTGGCGCCGGCCTGCACATTCGCATCGAGATTCTGGATATTGCTCACGCCGACCCGCTGCGCGGCGGACGGGGTGATCTGCATCAGCCCGGTCGGACCGCTGCCGCTGCGAGCGTTGGGCTGCAGACGCGACTCCTTGAACGCCAGCGCCGCCAGGTTAAGCCAGTCCATGTTCTGCGCATCGGCGTGCTTTTGCAGGGTCGGACGGAGTTTTTCCAGACGCTGGCGATCGGCCTTGGCCAGCGGATTGTGTACTTGATACAGGCGTCGATAGATGCGCAGAAAGGCCGCGTCTTCGTCCGACGGTTTCTTGTAATCGGTGAGGAAGCGATCGATGCTCGCGCGCAACATCGATGCATCGCGACGCACGAACCAATGCTCCTCGCCCGGCTCGCCGAGGCTCAGTTGCCGATCGAGGCGCAGCTTCGGCAGGATCTTGCCCCAACGCTCGGCAATCGGTTGCTCGACGATGGTCAGGTGGAAAATCCCGCCTTGAACCATCTCCAGCACATCTTCGACCGCCAGCGTCGGATCGACCCATTCGATGTTGATCGGCGCGAGTTTGTGCAGCGCCAGTTTCTGGTTGAGCTGACTGACCACCTCCCCCGCCGCACTACCGGTGGGCAGCGCCAGGGTTTTGCCGGACAGTTGCTCGACCTTGGTGTAACGGCGCTGGCCCTTGATGCCGACCAGCACCAGCGGCACGTTGCTGGCAATCGGTTCACTGCTGGCGACCGCGTAGCCAGAAGGCAGGTCGAGCAATTCACCGGGCGCGACCATATCGCCTTCGCCGCGCTGCAAGGCGCCGAGCAATTGATCCTTGGCTTTGGGAATGATCTTGAGGGTGACTTCCTGGCCGTCACGAGCATGGCCATTGAGGTATTGCTCGAACGCGCGCAGTCGGTGGTACTCGACACCGATGGCCTGGCCCTGGACCTCGCCGGAGCTGTTGCGGCTCTGATTGACCAACACCCGCAACACGCGGCTGCTGCGAATGTCCGAGAGGTCGCGAACCTTGCTCGCCGGCACGGCTTGCAGCGGCCCGGGCAGGCGCGCGACCGCCGTCATCGGCAGCAGCAACGCAGCACACAACAGCAGCAGAACCGAGGGACGATGCATCCACTCTCCGAAAAGAATACGGGGCGATTCGTCGCAAAAAAGACGACATCACCGACGAAAACAGAGCGCTTTGAGCGCTGGTAAAGTGCGAGAGACTGGCACAGTGATGGCATCGTCGCCACCCCGGAGTCCTTCGCGGCCTCAACAGACAGCCATAAGTCGTTGTAGTTCTTGGCTTTTCTTATAAATCTACAGCTCTGATATGCTTTCCGGCCTTCGGCCCGAGGTAGCACCATGCAACTCATCGATATCGGCGTCAACCTGACCAACCCCAGTTTCGCCGACAAACACCAGGCCGTGCTCGACCGCGCCTTCGCCGCCGGCGTCTGCCAACTGGTGCTGACCGGTACCAGCGTCGAGGGTAGCGAGCAGGCGCTGGAACTGTGCCAGCAACTGGATGAAAGCGGCCAACGGCTGTTCGCCACCGCCGGTATTCACCCCCATTCGGCCAGCGACTGGAACGCTGACAGTGCTCGTCGCCTGCGCAGTCTGTTGAACGAATCCAGCGTCGTCGCGGTGGGCGAATGCGGGCTGGATTTCAACCGCGACTTCTCCCCGCGCCCGCAACAGGAAAAGGTTCTCGAAGAACACCTGGCGCTGGCCGTCGAACTGCAATTGCCGGTGTTCCTGCACGAGCGCGATGCCAGCCAGCGGCTGCTGGAGATCCTCAAGGACTTCCGCGATCAACTGCCGGCGGCGGTGGTGCACTGCTTCACTGGCGAGCAAAAGGCCTTGTTCAGCTACCTCGATCTGGATCTGCACATCGGCATCACCGGCTGGATCTGCGACGAACGCCGGGGCACGCATCTGCATCCGCTGGTCAAAGAGATCAAAGCGGGACGGCTGATGCTGGAAAGCGACGCGCCGTATCTGCTGCCGCGCACATTGCGGCCGAAGCCGAAAAACGGCCGCAATGAACCGGCGTATCTGAGCGAAGTGCTGCGCGAAGTGGCGTTGCATCGCGGCGAGACCGAGGAAGCGCTGGCCGCGCATACCACCGCGTGTGCCCGGGCGTTTTTTAAACTCCCCATTCTCCCCTGACTGCACACGTCCCCCGCGGGAGCGAGCCTGCTCGCGAAGGCTGTGGATCGGCTACAAATGGGCTGAATGACGCAGCGCTTTCGCTAGCAGGCTCGCTCCCACAATAGATCTCGGCATCTGTTGATTCATATCAAAACTCCCGAATCTGCATAGCGGCACAATAATGGCACCTTGCCAAAACTGTTTCCGCTATCAGAGAAGACCTCCATGGGTGCCTGGCTTAGCAACATCTCGCTGAAATATAAATTCTGGGCGGTCAACGCGGTCGCCTTTGTCACCACCCTGCTGTTGGTTTTGTACGCCGTGCATCTCGAACAACAGGCCCGCAGCCATGCCGCGCAGGTGTCCGCGCAGGCGCAGGCGCAGTTGCTCAAGGCCTGGCCGACCGGGCAATCGTTGCCCAAGTCCGCTCAGGTGCTGACCTTCAAGCGCGGTGAAGCGCCGCGTCTCAATGATCAACCGCTGCTGGAAATCAGCGGCAGCAACGGCTGGAATGCCATCAATGAAATGCCACTGTTCGGTGACGACCCGTTGCTGGGCGCCGAAGTGTTCAGCCGTGCCGACGGTGAGCAAGTGGCGGTCATCGCCTATGCCCCGAGCCTGAGCCAGGTGTTTAGCGAGCGTTTCGCCAACTATGCATTGGCGGTCTTCGTCCTGATGCTGGCGATGCTCGGCGCTTCGCAACTGCTGATCCGCTTTCTGCTCAGCCAGCTCAACACGTTGAAAGACGTGATGCTGCACGTTGAAAAAACCGGCGATCTTTCTGCTCGTGTTCCGCTGGTGGGCAAGGACGAAGTCGGGCAGATGGCCAATGCCTTCAACGCCATGCAGGCCGGTTATCAACGCGTCGTAACCACCGTTGCCAGCACCGCTCGACAACTGGATGACGGCGCTGCGCGGCTGGCCTCGAGCATGAATGATGTGCGCCACGGCATGCTTGGCCAGCAAAGCGAAACCGATCAGGCCGCCACTGCGATCAACGAAATGACCGCCACCGTTTATCACATCGCGCAACACGCCGGCGCCACCCGCGATCTGTCGAAAGCCGCCGATGGTCTCGCTGGCAGCGGTCAGCAGGTGGTGGCGCGGGTGCAGCAGTCGATTGCCGGTTTGTCCAGCGGCGTGCAGCAGACGGCAGAAATGATTCAACGCCTGGCCGAGGACAGTCAGAAGATCAACGGCGTGGTCAGTGTGATTCACAGCATTGCCGAACAGACCAATCTGCTCGCGCTGAATGCGGCGATCGAAGCGGCCCGCGCCGGGGAGATGGGGCGCGGCTTTGCCGTGGTCGCCGATGAAGTGCGCAACCTCGCCAAGCGCGTGCAGGCGTCCACCGACGAGATCACCGGCATGATCGCCGCGTTGCAGGCCGGCACCCGCGATGCGGTGGATTTCATGCAGGAGAGTTCATACAAGGCCGACGACTGCGTGCAGCAGGCGCAGGAGGCTGGCGCGGCGCTGGCGGAAATCACCGGAGCGGTGGCGCAGATGCGCGAAAGCAACACGCAGATTGCCGTGGCGGCGGAACAGCAGAGTCAGGTCGCCGAGGAGATGAACCGGGCGGTGGTGAGTATTCGTGACGTGACTGAAAATACCGTGCAGCAGACGGTGGATTCGGCGACGACCAGTAATGAGCTGGCTACATTGGCCGGGGAGTTGAACAAGGCGATAGGTCAGTTGAAATTGTGAGTCCGCTTTCGCGAGCAGGCTCGCTCCCACATGCACCATTGAATCAATGTGGGAGCGAGCCTGCTCGCGAAGGCGTCAGAGGCATCTACATCGAATCCTGCGATGACGGCTATCACTTCAATAGCCAACCTTGATTCGCCGCCCTCCGCACCCGGGCCTATTCTTCAAGCATGTGTTCAACATGGATCGAGGAGTAGCAAACATGGGCAAACGTCACCCCAACCTTCCCGCTTGGCAATGGCGCGCTTACCCGGGCAATCATCAGCATCCGACCAATCTGGTCCTGCACCTGATCGCCGTGCCGCTGTTTATCGTGGCGTTTCTGCTGATCGTGTCGGGGGTGTTCAGCCTGAGCCTGGCCAGCGTCGCCATCGGCGTGATCGGTATCATCGCGGCGCTGGGTCTGCAGCGCCACGGCCACGGCCTGGAGGCGCAAGCCTCCGAGCCGTTCAGTGATCGCAAAGATGCCGTGTCACGTTTGCTGGTCGAGCAGTTTCTGACCTTTCCGCGGTTCTTTCTCAGCGGTGGCTGGTGGCGCGCCTGGCGTGAGCGTCACCGTCGGCATTGAGTCAGGCGAAGATCGTCACAGTCTGCCGACTCATGGCAATCAACTCTCCCTTCGCACTCCACAACTTCGCGGCGACATGGCCGTAGCCGTCGGCTGCGTATTCGATGTCGGCCAGGTATTGGCACCAGTCCAGCGTGCTCAAGTCGTGTAACGGCTGCACGAATTCGATGGTCCAGGTCAGCGTGCTACCCGGCGCCGGTTTCTTCAGATACGGCAACAGCGCCGGCGGCCAGGCATCCACCAGCGCCAGCAGATGCGCCTCGTTGACCGGCTCCTCTTTGACATCCCCACGCAACCGCACCCAGCCGCCCATCAAGCGTGATGGCGTGTTGGAGAACGGAATACCGCCGACGCTCCAGCGCATCGCCAGATGGCGCATGAATTCCGGGGTCACGCCTTTGATGTAGGGCAGCTCCTGGCACTCGTCCCAGTGTTTCATGGTGGGCGCCGGATAGGCTTCGACGGCGACTACCGAAGGCCGCGAGGCACCGAAGCTGCCCTGAATGATAGTCACCACTTGGCCATTTTGCATGGCGCGACCCAACACCTGGCTGACGGCTTTGCCTTCACGCAGCACATCGACTTCGAAACTCACCGGCACCTCCGGCTCGACCGGGCCGACAAAGGTAATCGCCAGCGAACGCACGGGGCGCTCCGTCGGCACCCTGGCGCGCATGGCTTCAAATTGCAGCGCAGCCACCAGCCCGCCAAAACTGGCACGGCCCTGCCCCCATTCGGCGGGGATGGTCACTTCAGGTTGTTGGCGGACAGCATCGAGCAGATCGCAAAAGCGCATGGCAACCTCGGAAAACGAGAAAGGAATGCGCGGATCTTACCCAGCCCCGGGCGGCGGCGCAGCGTCTATTCCGGTCAAATGGGCTGACAGATAGGCCTTGGCCCGATTCCTTCAAGCGACAAATCACCTTGTGGGAGCGAGCCTGCTCGCGAAAGCGGTCGATCAGTCGACAACGATTGCGACTGACACGGCCCCTTCGCGAGCAGGCTCGCTCCCACAGGGGAACAGAGCCATCTTCAGGAGTGTTTGAAACACGTCGCGCTGAGCTTTTCCAGCACTTGATCGGCCTTCAGCTCTGCCTTGATCAAGCCGGCCTGCCAGGTGGCCACACACGGTTGCAGATCGGCTTCCTGCTCGGCGCGGGCCAGCCATTGCCAGCAATCGTGCCAGTCGCCCAGTGCGCCTTGCGCCGATTTCAGGCGTTTGTAAGCCGGTTTCGGCAAGCGATCCAGCTCGGGATAGGCTTCGATGCCATAGCGCACGCGCTTGATCAGCAGGCGCAGACGATGGCGGTCATGGGCGGGATCGTGCAGCGCTTCGTCGAGTTTCTGCCATTGTTTGCCCAAGCGTTTTTCAATGCGTTTACCCAGATCCTTGAGTAAGCCCTGACGCTCGGACGCGCGCAAAAATCGTGGAAACGCGTCGAGAATCATCAGCAGCGAAGCCAGTTCCGCACTCGCCGCCAGCGCCGGATACGCCTCGGCCATTTGCGCCAGACGCCGCTGCGCAGCCTCGGGTTGATCATGCTCGAGCAGATACGCCGCCAGCACTTCGCGATCACGCCACGGTGTGGTCAGATCGCCCACCGCAGAAGCCGCCGCCTCCAGTTGCTCGACACCCGGCAAGCCGCGCAACGGCCGCAAAAGACTGCGCAAGCGCCGCACCGTAGTGCGCAAATCATGCAACGCCTCGGGATCAGTGCGCGCAGTCAAGCGCGCCTGACATGCCAACAGCCGCACATCCAGGCTCAACACATGAGCCACCAAGCGATCGATCATGGGGGTCTACTCCGTAGACAGCTGTAAGCTTCTAGCTACAAGCTTCAAGCTGAATGCGTTTGCTTCAAAGCTTGCCGCTTGCAGCTTGAAACTTGCAGCTGCTTTTTTATCTTCCTGCGCGGGATTCGCGAATGTAGAAGCGGGCTTTCTCGGCTTTCTTGCTGCAGCCTTCAAAGCCTTCGAATTGTTGCTGGGTCTTGGCGGCGGTCAGCAGCGACAGCGCTTTGGAATAGCTGACGGTGCCGGCGAAGCCTTCAGCCTTGGCCAGGTCCAGTTCGTGCCAGGCCGCGTCGAGTTGGCTGCCGCAGCTGTCGCGGTACGCGGTTTTGCCGGCGCAACCGGCCAGAACCAGGGCCATCAACGGTACACAGATCCAGGCTTTCATCACTCACACCTCAAGGTAGGTCAACAGTCGTGCAGGTAAGACGGTCAAGCGGCGAAAAAGTGCCTCGCCGGGCGCTGAAACCACGTGGCGCAGAGCATAGCGCTGAAGTGTCATTCGCGAGCGAAAAACGACGTCACCGCTTCGCGCAACGACCTTGGCGATTGAGCCGCTTGGCCGATGCGTGCATTGTGCAGGCTTGTCGGGAGGAAGTTTGATGAAAAAGCGTGTCGCACTGGTGCTGGGCTCCGGTGGCGCCCGGGGCTATGCCCATATCGGCGTTATCGAAGAAATTGAAAAACGCGGCTACGACATCGCCTGCATTGCCGGTTGTTCGATGGGCGCGGTGGTCGGGGGCATCTATGCCGCCGGCAAACTGGATGAGTACCGGCGCTGGATCGAAAGCCTTGATTACCTCGACGTGCTGCGCCTGGTCGATGTGAGTTTCCGTCTCGGCGCGATTCGCGGCGAAAAGGTCTTCGGGCAGATCCGCAAGATCGTCGGCGAGATCAACATCGAAGACCTGCGCATCCCCTACACCGCCGTCGCCGCCGATCTGACCAACCAGCAGGAAATCTGGTTTCAGGAAGGCTGCCTGCATCAGGCCATGCGCGCCTCGGCGGCGATTCCCAGCCTGTTTACCCCGGTGATGCAGGGCAACCGCATGCTGGTCGACGGCGGCATTCTCAATCCGTTGCCGATCGTTCCGGTGGTATCGAGCCATTGCGACCTGATCATCGCGGTCAACCTCAACGCCACCAATCAGCGCCAGTACAAGTTGCCGGTGATCGAGCGACCGGCGGCGTTCCGTTCGCGCTTCGACAGCCTGATCAAATCCATGGGTTCGAAGTTGCCGTTCCGGCGTAAACAGGCCGAGCAATTGTTGAAGCTGGAACAGGAAGCCCTGCGCGCCGAGGCAGCGGAGATCAATCCGTGGCTCGAAGGCGTCGAACCGGAAAGCCAGCAACCGGCCGCCGCCCCGGAACGCGAAGGCGCACCGAAATCCGCCACCGGTTCGTTCATCATCGATAACGTCGGGCCGGCGTCGTTGCTGGATCTGATCAACCAGAGTTTCGAGGTGATGCAGACCTCACTGGCGCAGTACAAGATTGCCGGGTATCCGCCGGATATCCTGATCAACGTGCCGAAGCGGGTGTGCCGGTTTTTCGAGTTCTACAAGGCGCCGGAGTTGATCGCGCTGGGCAGACAGATTGCCAGTGATACGCTGGATCGGTATGAGCAGGAGCAGGGTTGATCTGATGCGGATTTTTCGGAGTATTTGATGGCCTCTTCGCGAGCAGGCTCGCTCCCACATTTGAAATGCATTCCCCTGTGGGAGCGAGCCTGCTCGCGAAAGCGTCAGCTCAGCCAGCTTAACTCAACAACCGATACCCCACCCCCGCCTCAGTCACGATAAACCGTGGCCGGGTCGGGTCATCCGCCAGTTTCTGCCGCAGATGCCCGACCACGATGCGCAGGTAATGACTGTCCTCGGTGTGCGTCGGCCCCCAGATATCCTTTAGCAATTGCTGCTGGGTGATCACCCGCCCCGGATGCCGCGCCAGTTGCGCGAGCACCGCATATTCCTTGCGGGTCAGGGCGACTTCGGCGCCATCGAGCAGCACGCGCCGATAGGCCAGATCCACGGTCAACGGGCCGAAACTCAGCGCCGCCGGCTGCGCCTCCCCCGCCGGGGCCTGACGCAACAACGCGCGGACTCGGGCGAGAAACTCCTGAATGCCGAACGGCTTGGTCACGTAGTCATTGGCGCCGCCATCCAGCGCTTCGACCTTCTGCCCTTCACTGGCACGCACCGACAGCACCAGCACCGGCGTGGTCGCCCACTCGCGCAGTTCGCGCAGGACCTGCTGACCGTCCATGTCCGGCAGGCCGAGATCAAGCACCACCAGGTCCGGTTTGCTCAGCGCGGCTTGTGCCAGGCCTTCAGCGCCGGTGCCGGCTTCGAGCACTTTGTAGCCTTGTGAAGCGAGGCTGATGCGCAGGAATTTGCGAATCTGCGGTTCGTCGTCGATGACCAAAATGGTCGCGGTCTGGCTCATGAATTCACATCAACACAATAGATTGGCAAGAGAGTAGCGCAGTCGACTTCAAGCTTCACCGTCCATCCCCGGCTGCGCCTGCAACGGCAGGTGCAAGGTGATGCAGGTGCCGCGCCCGTCGATGCCGTCAGCCACGGAAATACGCCCGCCGTGCGCGCCGACCATGCCTTGACAGATCGCCAGCCCCAAACCCGTGCCCTGCCCGCCGCGATCACCGCGCGCGGCGGTGTAGAACATGTCGAAAATCTTCGCTCGGTCCTCTTCAGGGATCCCCGGGCCTTCATCGCTGACCGCAAAGAAAATCTCCTGCTCATCGGCACCGGCGCGCAGTTGCAGGCGACCATGGCTGGGCGAAAATCGCGCGGCGTTCTCCAGCACGTTAACCAGCGCCTGCTCGATCAGCGCCGCGTGCACATAGAGCAACGGCAACTCGGCCGGCACTTCGGTGCTGACCTGCAGCGGCGCCAGCACGGCGCGCAGGCGATTGAGCGAACTGCCGACGATATCGGCTGGCGAAACCCAGTCCCGCGCCAGCTTCAAGGCGCCGTGGCCGAGGCGGGTCATGTCGAGCAGGTTCTGAATGTAGCGGTCGAGGCGTTCGGCCTCATCGCGGGTGCCTTCGAGCAGCTCGCGGCGATCCTCCAGCGGGATCGCTTCGCCGAGGGCCAACAGGCTGTCGATGCTGCCGCGCATGGCCGTCAGCGGCGTGCGCAAATCGTGGGACACCGAGGCCAGCAAGGCGCTGCGCAACTGTTCGGTTTCGCCGTGCAGACGCGCCGCTTCGAGGTCATCGGCCAACTGCGCACGAGCCAAGGCTTGCGCCAACGGCTGGCTCAGCGCAGTGAGCAAACGTCGGCGCTGACCGCTCAAGCTCTGGCCTTCCTTGGCGCAAACACCAAGCAACGCCAGCGGCCCGTCCTCGACCGACAACGGCCACCACCACCAACGCCCCAGCGGCAAGGTACCGGTGCCCTTGCCCGCCGGTTGATCGTGTTGCCAGGCCCAATCGGCGGCGGCGCGTTCGGCCTCGGTGAATTGCAGTGGCCCGCCGGCTTCGACTTTCCAGCCGCCCTGCCCGTCGCGGTTGAGCAGGCACAATTGCACATCGCTCCAGCCTTCGAGGTGTTGCGCGGCGGCGCTGATCACGGCCTGGCGATCCGTCGCGGCGGTAAGTTTGCGCGACAGGTCGAGCAGTTCGCTGGTCTCTTCCTGGGTATCGCGCAAAGCCTGCAACTGCCGCCGCTGACGCGCCGCAAGGTTGCCGGTGAGCGCCGCCATCAACAGGAAGAACAGCAGCGTCAGCACGTCTTCTTCGCGCTGAATGCTGAACGAGAAATTCGGCGGGATAAACAGAAAATCGTAGGTGAGAAACGACAGCGCCGCACAGGCCAGCGCCGGGCCGAGGCTGCTGCGCACCGCCACCAGCAACACCGCCGCGAGAAACACCAGCGAGATGTTCGGCAGCGGCAACACACTCGACACCGCCCAGGCCAGGGCCGTGGCCAACAACGTCGCGACCAGCGCCAGCGCATAGTCGAACCACACCAGCGTAACTGAATTGCGCGGGCGCGGTTGGTGCTGCTCGTGATCACTGTCGAGCACGTTTATTTCCAGACCGTGCGCCTGACGCAGCAGGCGCGCCGCCAGACCACCGCCGAACAGTCTACGGCGCAACCGTGGCCGCGACTGGCCGACCAGCAACAGACTGGCGCGGCGTTCGGCGGCGTGTTGAATCAGGGTTTTCGCCACTTCGCCCGCCCGCAACAGCACCACTTCGCCACCGAGGCGTTCGGCCAGTTGCTGGGCGCTTTGCAGGCGCAACCGCGATTGCTCATCCCGCGCACTGCCGTTGTCGACATGCACCAGACTCCACGGCAGATGCCGGCGCTGGGCGACGCGGCTGGCGTGACGCACCAGCCGCTCGGCCTGCGCATCGCCATCGATGCCGACCAACAAACGCCCGCGCACCGCCGGCGCGGCCTGGCCGAGTTGGCGATAGCCCTGGGCCAGATCGTTGTCGACCTGCGCGGCAGCGGTCTGCATCGCCAGTTCGCGCAGGGCGGTGAGATTGGTCTGGGTGAAAAACGCATCGATGGCGGCGCGGGCCTGTTCCGGCACGTAGACCTTGCCTTCGCGCAGACGCTCGAGCAATTCGCGCGGCGGCAGGTCGATCAGCAGCAGTTCGAACGCCTCCTGCAAGACCCAGTCCGGCAGGGTTTCGCGCACCTGCACGCCAGTGATGCCGCGCACCTGATCATTGAGGCTTTCCAGGTGCTGGACGTTGACCGTGGTGAACACGTCGATGCCGGCGGCGAGCAGTTCCTGAATGTCTTGCCAGCGCTTGGCGTGCCGACTGCCGGGGGCGTTGCTGTGGGCCAGTTCATCCACCAGCACAAGCTTCGGCTTGGCCGCGAGAATGCCGTCGAGGTCCATTTCTTCGAGCAGCACGCCACGGTATTCGCTGCGCACCAACGGCTGCTGCGGCAGGCCGCCGAGCAAGGCTTCGGTTTCGGCGCGGCCATGGGTTTCGACCACGCCGGCGAGGACCTTCACGCCCTGGCGCAGTTGCGTGTGGGCAGCCTGGAGCATGGCGTAGGTCTTGCCGACCCCGGGGGCGGCGCCGAGGAAAACCTTGAGCCGGCCACGGCCATCGCGGGGCAGGTCTGCTAATAATGCGTCGGCGCGGCCGGAGTCGCTCATGCTTGATGTCTCTCTTCCTGATGATCGTTCCCACGCTCTGCGTGGGAATGCAGCCCGGGACGCTCTGCGTCCCATAAAAGCAGACGCAGAGCGTCTATTGATGCATTCCCACGCAGAGCGTGGGAACGATCGGTATCAACTGAATTACAGGTTTTGCAGTGCCAGATTCAGCTCCAGCACATTCACCACCGGCGGCCCAACCAGCGGCTGTTCGATGTGCTTATCGAGCAATTGCTGCAAGGTCGACACCGGCAGGTTGCGCGCCGCCGCGACACGCGCCAGTTGATAGGCAATTGCCGCCGGTGGCAAGTGCGGATCGAGACCGCTGGCGGAGGTGGTCAGCAAGGCCAATGGCACCGGCCCCTGCCCAGCGACTTGTTGTTTTTGCGCGTCTTCGATTACGCGGGTCGCGAGGGCCGGATTGCTCGGCGCGAGGTTGCTGGCGCCGCTGGCGACGGTGGCAAAAGCCCCGGCGGACGGCCGTGGGTGGAACCAGTTGTCGCCGCTGAAATCCTGAGCAATCAGCGCCGAGCCTCGGACTTTGCCGTCAGCGTCGTGGATCAGGCTGCCATTGGCCTGAGCCGGGAAAGCGACTTGGGCGATGCCGGTAACCGCGAGTGGATAGGCGACGCCGGTGATCAGGGTCATCAGCGCCAACAGGGTCAGGGCCGGGCGTATCATTGTGGACATTTCAAGATCCTCAAATTCGTTGGACAAACTTTTGCCGGGTGTCAGGGAGATCTTTTCCCCCTCACCCCAGCCCTCTCCCCCAAGGGGGCGAGGGAGAAAGGGAGCCGATCTTCATGCTGTTCAAGACCTGAGTTCGGCTCGGAATTTCAGGTCGGCGAACCTCGCACAAACACCTCGGTCAGTCCCCTCTCCCCCCGGGAGAGGGCTAGGGTGAGGGGCTCTTTTCAGCCTCACACCAGATGCAACGCCGTAAGCAGCATGTCGATCACCTTGATCCCCACGAACGGCACGACAATCCCGCCGACGCCATAGATCAGCAGATTGCGCCGCAGCAACGCCGCCGCACTCGCCGCCTGCACCCGCACGCCGCGCAATGCCAGTGGAATCAGCACAACGATGATCAGCGCGTTGAAGACGATGGCCGAGAGTATCGCGCTCTGCGAACTGCTCAGATGCATGATGTTCAGCACGCCCAGCTGCGGGTAAATCGAGGCGAACAGCGCCGGCAGAATCGCGAAGTATTTGGCGATGTCGTTGGCGATGGAAAAGGTCGTCAGTGCGCCACGGGTCACCAGCAATTCCTTGCCGATCTGCACCACGTCGAGCAGCTTGGTCGGGTCGCTGTCGAGGTCGACCATGTTCGCCGCTTCGCGTGCCGCTTGCGTGCCATCGTTCATCGCCATGCCGACGTCTGCCTGGGCCAGCGCCGGGGCGTCGTTGGCGCCGTCGCCGCACATGGCGACCAGGCGACCGTCGTTCTGCTCGTGACGAATCCGCGCGAGTTTCTTCTCCGGCGTGGCTTCGGCGAGCACATCATCGACGCCCGCTTCAGCGGCGATCGCTGCTGCGGTCAGCGGGTTGTCGCCGGTGACCATCACCGTGCGAATCCCCAGTTTGCGCAACTCGGCAAAACGCTCGCGGATGCCTGGTTTGACCACGTCCTTGAGATGGATCGCACCAAGCAATTTGCCGTCAGCGCAGACCAGCAACGGCGTGCCACCGCTCTGAGCAATCTTGTCGATTTCCCGCGCCAGCGCCGGGGCCAGATCGCTACGTTGCTGACCGAGAAACGCCAGCAGCGAATCCACCGCGCCTTTGCGATACACGCGGCCCTGATAATCGACGCCGGACAAACGGGTTTCCGCGCTGAACGGCACGGCGATCAGGGTTTCCAGGGCCGGCTCCGGTTGTGGATGCAGGCCACGAAGGAACTCGACGATGGACTTGCCTTCAGCGGTTTCGTCGGCCAGCGAGGCGAACAGCGCGCCTTCGGCCAGCTCACGGCCGGTCACACCCGGCGCGGCATACACCGCGCTGCAACGACGGTTACCGAAGGTGATGGTGCCGGTCTTGTCGAGCAACAGCACGTGCACATCACCCGCCGCTTCCACCGCGCGGCCGGATTTGGCGATCACATTCAGGCGCACCAGCCGATCCATCCCGGCGATACCGATGGCCGACAGCAGACCGCCGATGGTGGTCGGGATCAGCGTGACCAATAACGCCACGAGGAACACCAGCGGCAGGCTGCCATTGGCGAAATGCGCGAACGGTTGCAGGGTGACGACCACCAGCAGAAAGATCAGGGTCAGGCCGATCAGCAGGATATCCAGCGCGACTTCGTTCGGGGTCTTCTGACGCTTGGCGCCTTCGACCAGGGCGATCATGCGGTCGAGGGTCGATTCACCAGGGTTGGTGGTGATCTTCACCAGCAGCCAGTCGGACACCAACCGCGTGTTGCCGGTGACGGCCGAGCGGTCGCCGCCGGACTCGCGGATCACCGGCGCCGATTCGCCAGTGATCGCCGCTTCGTTGACCGCCGCGATGCCTTCGATGACTTCGCCGTCACCGGGGATCATCTCCCCGGCTTCGACTCGCACCACGTCGCCCTTGCGCAGATTGGCAGCCGGCACGATCTTGAAGCTGCCATCGGCTTGGCGACAACGGGCGCTGAGGCCTTCGCTGCCGGCCTTGAGGCTGTCGGCGCGAGCCTTGCCACGTCCTTCGGCCAGGGCCTCGGCGAAGTTGGCGAACAGCACGGTGAACCACAGCCACAGAGCGATTTGTGCGGCGACGAAGGTCGGCACATCAGCGTCCGGAAGGAAGCACAGCACGGTGGTGAAAATCGCCGTCAGTTCGACCACCAGCATCACTGGCGAACGCGCCAGCTGCCGTGGGTCGAGCTTGACGAAGGCTTGCACCAGCGCCGGGCGCCACAGGGCCGAGATCGCGGTTTTGGCTTGTTCCGGCGCTTTGACGGCGGCGGGTTTGATTGCAGGCATATTCATGATGGATTCCTTAGAAGCCCATACTTAAATGTTCGGCGACAGGACCGAGCGCCAGCGTCGGCAAGAACGTCAGGCCGCCCACCAGCAGAATGGTCACGGTCAACAGGGTCACGAACAGCGGGCCGTGAGTCGGGAAGCTGTTCTGGCCGACCGGTGCGCTTTTCTTCATCGCCAGGCTACCGGCCAGTGCCAGCACCGGCAGGATGTAGCCGAAGCGGCCGATCAACATGCCCAGGCCGAGCATCAGGTTGTGGAACGGCGTGTTCGCGCCCAGGCCACCAAATGCCGAACCGTTATTGGCGCTCGCCGAGGTGTAGGCATAGAGCAACTGACTGAAACCATGCGCGCCGGGGTTGCTGATGGTTGCCGCAGCGCTGGGAACCGTGGCGGCAATCGCGCCGAGCACCAGCACGCCGACGGGCATCACCAACAGCGTCACCACCAGCAATTGCACCTCACGCGCTTGTAGCTTCTTGCCGAGGTATTCCGGCGTCCGACCGATCATCAGACCGGCGAGGAACACCGCGATCAGCACGTTGAGCAACATGCCGTAGAGCCCGGCGCCGACCCCGCCGAAGATCACTTCGCCGACCATCATGTTGACCAGCGCGACCATGCCGCTCAGCGGGTTGAGGCTATCGTGCATGCCGTTGACCGAGCCGTTCGAAGCCGCCGTGGTCGTCACCGACCACAGCACCGTCGCGGTGGTACCGAAGCGCGCTTCCTTGCCTTCCAGCGGCGCAGTCTGCTCGACAGCGGCGTTGTTCAGGGTCGGATTCGGCTGATACTCAGCCCACAACGATGTCGCACCGCCGATCAGGAATAGCGCCAGCATGCAGGCGATGATCGCGCGGCTCTGGCGCAGATCCTTGACGTAATGGCCGAAGGTGAACACCAGCGCCACCGGGATCAGGATGATCGAAGCGACTTCGAACAGGTTGCTCCACGCAGTAGGGTTCTCGAACGGATGCGCCGAGTTGACCCCGAAGAAACCACCACCGTTGGTGCCCAGTTGCTTGATCGCAATCTGGCTGGCGGCCGGGCCGAGCGGGATCACCTGATCGACGCCTTGCAGGGTCACGGCATTTACATACTGGGCGAAGGTTTGTGGCACACCCTGCCAGACCAGATACAGCGCCAGCAGCAGGCACAGCGGCAGCAGGCCATAGAGGGTGGCGCGGGTCATGTCGACCCAGAAGTTGCCGAGGGTCTGCGCCGATTTACGGCCGATGCCACGGCACAGCGCGACCAGCACGGCGAGGCCGGTGGCGGCGCTGACGAAGTTCTGCACGGTGAGACCGACCATCTGGCTCAGGTAGCTGAGGGTCGCTTCACCGCTGTAGGACTGCCAGTTGGTGTTGGTCATGAAACTGACCGCGGTGTTGAACGCCTGGGTCCATTCCTGGCCGGGCAGGTTTTGCGGGTTCAGCGGCAGGTGATCCTGGAACAGCAGAATCGCAAACAGCAGCAGAAAACCGGCAAGGTTGAACGCCAGCAGCGCCAGCGTGTACTTCTGCCAGCTCTGCTCCGCCTGCGCATCGACCCCGGCAAGACGATAGCAACCACGCTCGACCGGTCCGAGAATCGGCGTCAGCCAGGTGCGCTGGCCCTCCATGACCTTGTAATAGAAGCGCCCAAGGAACGGCGCCGGCAGCAGGACCAGCGCAAAAAACCCGAGGATCAGCCAATAGTCATAACTGTGCATAGCCGCTCCTAGTTCCGGTCCGCGCGCAACAGCGCAACCAACAGATAAATGAACAGCCCCACTGCCAACAGCAGTGACACCCCGTCCAGAACGCTCATGGAAGATCTCCGTGTAACGGCGTATTGCCGTGTGTGCAGCGATTGTCGGGAAGGAGGCTGTAAAGGAACGAGAGCGAGGCCCGGCGTGGGTCATAAAGAAAGCGTAAAGAGTGGGTTTATGCGGGCTTTACGGCTGAATTTCGTGGTGTTTGGGCTGGCGCCTTCGCGAGCAGGCTCGCTCCCACAGGGGCAACGCATTTCAAAATGTGGGAGCGAGCCTGCTCGCGAAGACGGCATCACCGACAACATCGCACCCAACTGGCGCACAAAAAGCAGCTATCCCCACCCGAACATCCCCGCTGCGACAGCTTTGAACTCATTACGACTTGTTTCAGCGTAATGGCACGCCCACTGCACGCGCCCTCCCTCGAGCTTTCCAACCATTGCGGGAGCAAGCGCATGAACACACAACTCAAACCCACGCTGGGCACGTTGCACCTGTGGGGCATTGCCGTGGGGCTGGTGATTTCCGGGGAATATTTCGGCTGGAGTTACGGTTGGGGCGTGGCCGGTACGCTGGGTTTTCTGGTGACTTCATTCATGGTCGCGACCATGTACACCTGCTTCATCTTCAGTTTCACCGAACTGACCACCGCGATTCCCCATGCCGGCGGGCCGTTTGCCTACAGCCGTCGCGCGTTTGGCGAAAAAGGCGGATTGATCGCCGGACTGGCCACACTGATCGAATTCGTCTTCGCGCCGCCAGCGATTGCTTTGGCGATTGGCGCGTATCTCAATGTGCAATTCCCGGCGCTGGACCCGAAACACGCGGCGGTCGGCGCGTACATCGTGTTCATGGGCCTGAACATTCTCGGGGTGAAACTGGCCGCGACGTTCGAGCTGATCGTCTGCGTGCTGGCGGTGGCTGAGTTGCTGGTGTTCATGGGCGTGGTCGCGCCGGCGTTCAGCTTCAGCAACTTCGCGCTGAATGGCTGGGCCGGTTCCGACGTCTTCGGCGCGCCGGCAATTGCCGGGATGTTCGCGGCGATTCCCTTCGCGATCTGGTTCTTCCTTGCCATCGAAGGCGCCGCCATGGCCGCCGAAGAAGCCAAGGACCCGAAACGCACGATCCCAAAAGCCTACATCAGCGGCATCCTGACCCTGGTGCTGTTGGCCATGGGCGTGATGTTCTTCGCGGGCGGCGTCGGCGACTGGCGCACCTTGTCCAACATCAACGACCCACTGCCGCAGGCGATGAAAACCGTGGTCGGCGACAACTCCGGCTGGCTGCACATGCTGGTGTGGATCGGCCTGTTCGGCCTGGTCGCCAGTTTCCATGGCATCATCCTCGGCTACTCACGACAATTCTTCGCCCTTGCCCGCGCCGGTTACCTGCCCGCCTCATTGGCAAAACTGTCGCGCTTCCAGACCCCGCACCGCGCAATCATCGCTGGCGGGCTTATCGGCATCGCGGCGATCTACAGCGACGGACTGATCAACCTCGGCGGCATGACACTCACCGCAGCGATGATCACCATGGCCGTATTCGGCGCGATCGTGATGTACATCATGAGCATGCTCAGCCTGTTCAAACTGCGTAAATCGGAACCGAATCTGGAGCGTACTTTCCGCGCGCCGTGCTATCCGCTGGTTCCGCTGATCGCGCTGGTGCTGGCGGTGGTTTGCCTGGTGGCGATGGCGTGGTTCAACACACTGATCGGGCTGATTTTCCTCGGTTTCATGGCGGTCGGGTTCTGCTACTTCATGCTGACCGGGCAACTGCGCGCCGATGCGCCGGCGGATGCCATGTTGACTGGTCTGTAACACGGTTCGGGTGTACCGGGCATAAGCGGCCTAGAATGGAACCACCGCGAAGTCGTTTCGCTCAAAGGTGGTATGCAGCGTTGCACGGCGAAGTCCTCGCCCGTCGAGCTGCCATTAAGGAGAGCCGTTATGCCCTGGTATGCCTGGTTGATTCTGGTCGTTGCGATCGGCTCGATTGTCGGCGGATTGATGATGTTGCGCGACACCGCCAACAAGGTCGAACTGACCGATGAAGAACGCAAGCGCGTCGCACAGCGCAATGCCGAAGCGGATGCCAAGGATGCACAAGACCGCTGATACCAACCCCGCCGCAATGGCGGGGTTTGTTTTTTCAGCACGATCGGACTTACCCACAGGCTGTTTAGATTTTAGAAGTACAGTCACCATTTAATCTTCCGTGGTTAAGATGGCAGCATCGTCGCGGAGAGCTCCACATGCGTTACTCGCCAGATCACAAAGCCCAGACCCATCAACGCATCATCAAGGAAGCTTCCGCCCGATTTCGCAAGGACGGTATCGGCGCCACCGGCCTGCAGCCTTTGATGAAAGCCCTGGGCTTGACCCATGGCGGTTTCTACTCGCACTTCAAATCCAAGGAAGAACTGGTCGAAAAAGCCCTGCAAGAGGCTGGCGAGCAAGTCGCGGGCCTGTGCGAAGAAATTTTCGCGCAGGAACACCCTCTGCAAGTCTTTATCGACACCTACCTGTCAGAGTGGCATCAGACCTCGCCCCACGAAGGCTGCCCACTGCTGACCATTTCCTCCGAGCTGGGCCTGCGCGGCCAGCCAAGCCCCACCAGTGACGAAGTCCTCAATGCTCGCCTCGAACAAATTCAGGGCGCGCTCGAAGGCGAGCACGTCGCCGATCGCAGCATTGTCATCATGGCGACCCTGGCCGGTGCACTGCTGCTGTCACGCAGCGTCGCGGATGCCGACTTCGCCCAGCGCATCCTCGACGTCACCCGCGAACATCTCAAGCAATCGAGCGATTAACCTTCCCAGCGCTTGAACAACACGCTCGCATTGACCCCGCCGAAACCGAAGCCGTTGGACAAGGCATATTCGATTGCCATTGATCGCGCTTCGCCATGGACAATGTCAACACCTACGCTGGCCGGGTCCGGGTTTTCGAAGTTAAGCGTTGGCGGCACCATCTGATCACGAATCGCCAAGAGCGTGAAAATCGCCTCCAGCCCGCCGGCCGCACCGAGCAAATGACCGGTGGCGGATTTGGTCGACGTTACGGCGATCTTGTTCTGCGTGCCAAACAACGCCTTGATCGCCGCCAACTCGCCCAGGTCACCGACCGGCGTCGACGTCGCATGTGCGTTGAGATGCTGCACCTGCTCCGGCGTTACACCGCCCTGAGCCAGTGCTAATTGCATCGCCCGGCGTGCGCCACTGCCGTCTTCCGGCCCGGCGGTCAGGTGATAGGCATCGGCGGTGGTGCCGTAACCGACCAGTTCGGCCAGCGGCTTCGCACCGCGTGCCAGTGCATGCTCCAGCGACTCGATGACCAATAGACCGGCGCCCTCGCCCATCACGAAACCATCGCGCCCACTGTCGAAGGGGCGCGAAGCTTTTTCCGGGGTGTCGTTGTAGCCGCTGGACAGCGCCCGCGCGGCGGCGAAACCGGCCAGGCTGACGCGATCGATCGAAGCTTCAGCACCGCCACATACTGCGATGTCCGCCTCTCCCGCCCTGATCAACCGCGCGGCATCACCGATCGCCTGCACCCCGGCGGCACAGGCGGTAACCGGTGCGCCCAACGGTCCTTTGAGGCCATGCTGGATCGACACATGACCCGCCGCGAGATTTACCAGAAACGATGGAATGGTGAACGGCGACAACCGCCGAGGGCCACGGCTGTCGGTGGTACGCACCGCATCGGCAATGGCACCGAAACCGCCGACACCGGAACCGATGATTGTCGCAGTGCGCTCCTGGCTTTCCGCGTCGGCTGGATGCCACCCGGCCTGCTCCAGCGCCTGCCGCGCGGCTTCCATGGCGAACATGATGAAGCGATCCATCTTCTTCTGTTCCTTGGGCGGCGTCGCACGATCCGGATCAAATCCGGCCTCGGCATCCTCCTCCACCGTCGGCACACTGCCGCCGACCCGGGTCGGCAGATCAGCCACAACCGCATCGGGCAAATTGCGCAACCCGGAACGACCGGCCAGCAAACGCTGCCAGACAATTTCAACATCACTGCCCAAGGGTGAAACCAGGCCTATGCCCGTGACGACGACTCGACGTTGGTTCATACCGTGGTTACCCCTTATCAATTCAAAATTCGACGTGCATCGGTGTGCTGCGATTCGACTGCTGAATCAGTCCCGAGCGAAATTATTATAGGCATAATCAAGGCGCAATATGATACCCGTAATTTTCAGCGTTCAGGCATCCACCCGATCAGCACCCAATAAAAAGGCCGGTCAATGACCGGCCTCTCGGCGTAGAACTGTCAGCTTAGTTCACTTCCAGCCTTTCACGATTGCGATCCAGAATCGCCTTGCCAATCCCCTTCACTTCCAGCAACTCATCCACCGACGCGAACGGCCCGTTTGTATCCCGATACGCAACAATTGCCTGCGCCTTGGCCTCACCCACACCCGCCAACTCCTTCTGCAACGTTGCCGCATCCGCGCCGTTGAGATCGACCTTGGCGCTTGCCGAGGGCGCAGCCGCATCCATCAGCAAAGGCGCCTTTGTTGTCTCGGTGGGCGCTACAGGCGCAGCAATCGCAGCGATCGAGGCGCTGGTGAGGAAAGCAAAAATCAGCGAGTAGAAATAACCGGTACGCATAAGTGACGCTCCATCATCGTTTTAGAAAGCAGCTTTTCCCAAGCTGCTCTCCAAACGTAGGTCATGATGGAGGGAAGTCAAAAATGCGAGCGTTACAGGATGTGAAACAATCACGGCTCGAGACGACGTTGCTGGTAGATCCAGTCAACGATCTCGCCGTCGGGGGTGTAGCCGGAGACGGTTTCGCGCAGGAGCTGGCGGACGCGGGTGTAGTCGTCGGCTTCCACGGCTTTGAGCAGTTCACTCAATCGGGCTTTCAAAACGTCCCAAGGAAGGTGATCCTCATTGGCGCTCATGATCATCGGATGCGACGTAGCTGCGACGTTGTCCCCGATCAACAATTCCTCGTACAGCTTCTCGCCTGGACGCAAACCGGTGAACTCGATGGAGATGTCGCCTTGAGGATTGCGCTCGGACCGGATGCTTAGTCCGGACAGGTGGATCATTTTTTCTGCGAGTTCGACGATCCGTACTGGCTCGCCCATATCCAGGACGAAGACGTCTCCGCCCTGCCCCATGGAACCAGCCTGGATGACCAACTGTGCGGCTTCGGGGATGGTCATGAAGTAGCGGGTGATTTTTGGATGGGTGACGGTCAACGGCCCGCCGGCTTTGATTTGGCTATGGAACAGCGGGATGACAGAGCCGGAAGAGCCGAGCACGTTGCCGAAGCGGACCATGGTGAAACGGGTTTTGTTGACTCTGGAAACGTTGGCTTTGTCGCCGAACAAGACAGGGGCGATTTCACGGCTCAGGGCCTGAAGTGTCAATTCCGCCAAGCGCTTCGTGCTTCCCATGACATTGGTGGGGCGGACCGCTTTGTCAGTGGAGATCAACACGAAGTTAGCGACGCCGCACTGCAAAGCCGCCTGAGCGGTGTTGAGGGTGCCGATCACATTGTTCAGCACACCTTCGGCAATGTTGTGTTCGACCATGGGCACATGCTTATAGGCGGCCGCATGATAAACCGTGTCGACCTTCCAGGTTTTCATCACATCGAGCAATTTATCCTGGTGGCGTATGGACCCGAGTATGGGAAGCAATCGAACCGGAGCCGACTCTCGAGAGCTGCGTTGCTCCAGCTCTGAAAGAATGTTGTAGAGATTGAATTCACTGTGTTCGAACAACAGAAGCGCGGTTGGCTCCAACGCAAAAATCTGCCGACACAACTCCGAACCGATCGAACCGCCGGCACCTGTGACCATGACAGTCTTGCCTTTGATACAGCGCTCCAGAAGATCAGGCTGAGCTGGAACGGCATCGCGCCCCAACAGGTCTGCAATATCGACTTCCTGAATATCTTCAACTTTGACTCGGCCACTCGCCAGATCGGAAAAATTCGGCACACTGCGAACGTGCAGTGGAAAGCCTTCAAGCAAGTTGAGAATTTCCCGGCGACGAGCACGAGTCGAGGATGGCAAAGCGAGAAGGATTTCCTGCGCCCCTGTGACGTCGATCATCTGCTGAATATGCTTGGGTTTATAAACCTGCAAGCCTGAGATCGAGCGATCGGAAATACCCGGGTCATCATCGATAAAGGCGACAGGGCGCAGAACGCGCCCCATGCGTAGTGCGGCAACGAGTTGATTGCCTGCTACGCCTGCGCCGTATATCGCAACTTTGGTCAGACCATCGTCACGGTTGGCAAAAGGAACATGCTGCGCGGCTGTAAACCAGTCCCCCATGAAGTATTGCCGCATACATAACCGCAACCCCCCAATGATGACCAGGCTCAACCACCAGTAATTGAAAATGATCGAGCGAGGCACAACCGCTTCGTGATTGCTGTACCAATAAACGACAACCGCCAGAATCAGCGAAGACAAACTGACAGCCTTGATAATTGCAATCAACGCGTCATTGCCAAAATAGCGCATGACGGCACGGTACATGCCGAAGCGAATGAACAATGGAATGGCCACAACAGGGGCGCAGACGAATAGCCAGAAGTGGACTTTGAAGGGGTTGTACATATCATCGATACCCAAGCGCACGATGAATGCCAACCACAGGGCCACCCAAACCAGAAAAATGTCTGTGCCAACCTGTATCAGTCGTTTGCGCCGCCGTGGTAGTCCAACGAGACGCTCTCTGACTTTATCCATTAACTCTTCAAGCACCTCAGTTTCCCTCTTTCAAATGCTGATCACCGTAATGAATCACCACAAGCCGGCATCATGACTCTAAACCTAGATGACAGAATTGTTTTCTTTTCCATCATCAGCGGTCTTTTCAAGCTCCCCAGCATGAAACCTGATCGCTAGAAAAACCAGCGGGATATAGGCTAAAAGTACACCCCATACGCCGCCCAGTTCAAACCGTATAACACCTACCGCAATGGGCAACAGCCAGCATAGATTGATCAAGCCTGTTGCCAAGGTTACGGGCAAATGCCGGCCAAATTGCCTGGAAGCAAACTGATAGGCGTGGCTTCTGTGAGCCTCATACAGTTTGTCTCCTCTGAGCAGGCGCCGGAACAACGTGAAGGTGGCATCCACGATAAACACACCGAGCAGTATGAGCCAGCCCCAAAATAGTGAAGGATCATGCCACGCAGCCTGCAGAGAAAGTCCGCCCAAAACAACGCCAAGAAATCCGCTACCCGCATCACCCATGAAAATTTTTGCCGGCGGAAAATTCCAGCAGAGAAAGCCCATCACCGCCGCAGCCAACATCAACGGAGCCCAGATCAACGCTGCTGCATCGACAAGCCAATACAACACACACGCCCCAAGACAAACACAAACCGCCTCGACACCTGCGATTCCATCGATGCCATCCATGAAGTTGTAAAGATTAAGTAGCCATACCAGATAAAACAGTGCCAGGAAATGACCAAAGATACCCAGATCGACCTGCGCTCCGAGTACCTCAACCACGGGCATGCCGCCCATCCAGAACAACAGCCATCCCGCAGCCAGAAAATGCCCCAGCAGACGCCAGCGCGCCGCGATATGGCCGTGGTCATCCATGAAGCCAATCACTGCAACCAGACTTCCAGCGCCGGCAACAGCGAGAAAAGCACTACCCGAAGTAATTCCGACGCCCCATAACACTACTTGCGCAAAAACAAATGCGATCACTATCGCTACGCCACCGCCACGAGGAGTAGGCACAGAGTGCGAACTGCGCGCATTCGGAATATCCATCAAACTGCGCGCCAATGCGTAACGGCGTAACGCCCAGGTGAGGGAGAAGGATAGGCACAGAACGACGGAAAGGAACCATCCATTAGTCATGATTTGCGGGTTTCCAGAAAGTGCGTTGCGGTCAAAGCAAGACCCTTATCGAGACTGATGGGCGGGGTCCAACCCAGTAACTGTCGATTTTTACCGATATCGACCTGCAGAGAGCCGAAAAGCCGCTGAGATATAGACCGCCGTCCTACCAGTGCCAAAAGCCGCTTCATCACCCATACCGGAACAGGCAAGAGATAACTGGGCTTACCCAACGCTTGGCCTAGCTTGCGCAACAGGTCACTCGTGGAAACATCTTCGCCATCGCTCGCCATAAAAGTTTGATTGGCAGCACCCGGATGGCTGGCACAGGTCACGATGAGATCTACAAGATTGCCTATTGACACCAGACTACGGCTGTTACGCACTGAGCCGAATGGTAACGGGACGCCGCGCTCCAGCCATTGCATCATGGTGAGAAAATTAGCTTTCACCCCCGGACCGTAGACCAGAACCGGGCGAATAATCACCACTTCCATATCCGTAACCTGCGCCAGTCGCTTTAAGCCCTGCTCGGCTTCAAATTTGGAAATGCCATAGGCGTCAAGTGGTGCAGGCAAATCATCGGCGCAAAAAGGAGCGCCTGAAAAAGTGCTCTCTCCGTTCACTTTCACCGAACTGACGAAAATAAACCGTTTAACTCCTGACGCTGCAGCCTGACGAGCGAGATTCAAAGTCGCGTCGACATTGATTTCCCGGAAGGCAGCCAAGGGATCGACCGCGACTTCGTCCATGACGTGAACGCGCGCTGCCGCATGGACGACAACATCAACTTCTGTGAGGACGCGACTCCAATCGTTAGCCCCACTGAGACCTTCGAAGGGTATAACGTCCACACATGGAGCATGTTCATGAGTTCTAGTACGCATCGGCGCTACGACAGAACAATCCGACTCCAGTATTAGCCGATCTATGAGTGCTCTCCCCAGAAAACCATTACCGCCGGTAATCAGGAATGTCTTGGATCTCATGAAAGCACCTTGAGCTAAGAAATCAATGCTTGCCTGTCGGCAACAGCCCCGTTGAAGCGGCAAATGGATGCGTGACTGCAGCAACCATGGAGATCGCTTCGTCGAGGGATATGCGAGTGGCAGTCTATTGAATTACGCGATTCTTGGCCACTTCAAAGCAGCAGGAAAGACAACTTGCGCCACGTCATAAAAACACACCCTGAAACCCGCCTTCATTGAGGCAAAATTCACTGCTGCATTTTGCGCGCCTTACAGACTGTTAACAAACCAAGTTCTTTGGCAAACTCACGCACACACTCTGCAACAAGTAATATTAAATGAAACAAACTTTGCTTGAGAAAAACTTGCACGCAAGTAGCCAGACAATGAAACGAAAAAAATCGACTCTAATTATCCGCAAGCATCCGCCAGACAAGGCATTGTCCTGACAGCCCATTAACATGGGTTGCGAAAAGCTTTATAGCAACGAGCGATAAATATCAGCGTAGGATTGCGCCATCAAACTTGAGGAAAACACCTCCTCAAACCGGCGTTCGGCGGCCAAGCCCATCCTGGCAGCTGTCGCAGGTTCGCTCCACAGCGTTGTCATAGCCTGTGCCAATGCAATGGAATCCCTGGGAGGGACGACCAATCCGGTTTCTTCGGCAATATTGATGTAGGTGGTGCCCGAGCCAATTTCACAAGAGATCATCGGTTTTCCGTACATAGCCCCTTCGAGCAGGGAAATTCCGAAAGACTCCGATCTCAAATGCGACGGAAAGACAAAAGCGTAGCAAAGCGTCAGCAGCGCAGCCTTGTCTTCGTCAGGTAACAACCCCAGAAAATGCACGTTGGGCACACTCGCTTCCGCGGCTTGAGCCTTGAGTTCTGCCTCAAGATGCCCGCCTCCGAGAATGGCCACCGGTAACCCGGTCGCCCTGGCTGCCTCAAGCAAGTAATCCAGGCCCTTGTAATAACGCAGGGCACCTACAAAAAGAAAAAATCGCTCACCCAACCGGTCTCGCCAGAATGCCAGTTTCTCTGCAGAAGGGACGGGATAAGTCGAGCGATCCAGACCGTAAGGAACAACACGTACCTTATCTTCAAATCGTGTCAAAACCGGGCTGCTGGCCAGATAATTTGGCGACGACGCGACAATACAGTCGACACTGGACAAGAAGCGATTCATTAGTGGCTGATAAAGTTTGAGCAGCGTTTTTTGCTTGACGATATCGGAGTGATAGCTGACCACACTGGGCTTGCCGACTCGACTCGCAAAATGAACGAGATCCATGTAAGGCCACGGAAAATGGTAATGAACAATATCCGCTTCTCGAGCCAGCTCGATGAAATCCCTGAGCGCCGAAAACGAGAATCCCGTAGAAGCAACGTGAAGATCCAGTTTTGAGCGATGGGTCAGATGATGCGCAATCGGTTCATTGCGTGCAGCCCCTCGCTCACTGAGATAGAGCACCTGGGACTCGTACCCATGCTGCAAACCACCTTCGGCAATCTGAAAGATGACTTGTTCGATGCCCCCCATTGTCTCCGGGTAATAAGTCTTGAAGAAGTGCAGAACCTTGATCATCGCCCGTCGACCACCTTCTGATAAACCTCGAACGTTTCCTTTGCGCACCGCTCCCAGGAAAACTTCGCTGCGTGCAGCAATCCCTGTTCAATGGCACTGGCGCGCCACACCTCATCTTCAAGGCCTCGGCGCAAAAGCTCAGTCAACGCCAGCGTGTCCGTTGCTTCGCACATAAGTGCCGCATTACCGGCAACCTCTGGCAGGGAAGAACTGTTGGAGCAAACGACGGGAACGCCCGAACTCATAGCCTCTAGCACCGGTAAACCGAAACCCTCGTACAACGAGGGGAAGGTAAATAGCCGGGCACCGGCAAACAACAGAGGCAAGTCTTCGCTGGGAACAAAACCGAGATAGTAGGCCCAGCCCTCGCGACGTGCGCTTTCAAGCCGGTTATGAATATCCTCGTTTTGCCATCCATAGTAACCCGTCAACACGAGCGGCCAGCGCTTGCGCAGCTCCAGTGGCAGACGTGAATAAGCATTGAGCAAGGTATCAATATTCTTGCGCGGCTCGATGGTACCCACAAACAAGCTGTAGCCGCCCGCCTGAAGACCATGTCGCGACAGAGTCAACCGGAGGTCGGCCGCGGACCGAGGATGAAACTCGGCAGAACTGGCCAACGGCACAGTGTGAATCCGCTCAATAGGCCAGGAAAAATAGTCGGACAACTCTTTACGCGTGTATTCAGAGTCCGTTATCAAAGCATCAGCCCTGACCAACGTCGTCTTGAGCTCCTTCTGCAAATAGCGCACAAGCTGCGGCGCATGACAGTGGGACCACGTAAAGGGAGAAAGATCGTGAAAGGTAGCAACACTGCGCCCGGCAAACGGAGGCAGATAATAATTGGGGCTGTGGTAAAGAAATTCACCATGACCTTTAAGCGCTCGCTTCCTGAGCAATGGCATCAGCAAACGATAGGCCTCAACCGCCAGGAAATTCTTCTGAACGGCTCGCTTCAGACCATAACCGTTACCCGACGTATCGGAAGCAGCAGGCAACGACGGTAGAAATCGCCGACCTGCAAAAAACTGCAGGTCAGTAATTTCACGATTCTGCTGCAGTCGCAGCGCCAACTCATAGGTGTAGCGACCAATGCCGGTCAGTGGAAAACGGACCGGCTCAACAGAAAGAATTAACTTCATTTATCAACCGTCAGCATCCAGCTCAGGGTTTCGCTCAAAGGCGCCGTTGCCCATCCGGGAACCAGATCCCGCAGCTTCGAGTTATCCCCGCACAAGGTTTTCACCTCGTTGGCGCGGACGAACGCTGGATTCACGTCGACTTCGATGTCATGCCCAGTCAGCGACTTGCACAACTCGATAACCTCTCGAAGTGAGTGCGTTTGTCCCGAACTGACATTCACGATCTGCCCCAAGGGTTTCGCGTCGATCAAACCTCGATAAGCCTTGACCAAAGCCCGAACATCACTGAAGTCGCGCCAAACGTCGAGATTACCCAATTCAATCCTAGGCGCCTTGCGCAGGAAATGGGAGACGATTTTCGGCAACAGGAAGTTCTCGGCCTGCCCAACACCTGTGTAATTGAATGGCCGCGCGATAACTATGGGAAGACGATCCATCCAGAGCTTGGCCATGTACTCCATGGCCAGCTTGCTAACGGCGTAATCGTTGGCAGGAGCCGGCACTGTAGCTTCCGACAACATGCCTCCCGATGCATTGCCATAGACATTGGCGCTGCTGGCAATCAAAACGCAATCCGGAGCCTTCCCGCTAGCGGCAACAGCATCCAGCAGATTACGCGTGCCTATCAAGTTGACTTGATAGAAGGCATCCGCCGCACCATGTCCGACAAATGCCAGAGCTGCAAGGTGCACAACGACATCCGGCTGAATCTTTGCCAGCAACGTGCGTAGACCAATACCGTCAGCCAGGTCGACTTGATGATAATTGTGATCGTCGGAGGGTTGACTGCCCATCCCGACAACTTCGTAGCCATGAGCTTGCAGCTCAGCCGCCATGTAGCGACCGGTAAATCCATGAATACCCGTAATCAGCGCACGTTTGCCAGCATTGATCATCAGAAAGAGAACCCTTGCTTGTTACGACGCAGGTCAGCCTCGACCATCATGCGGCAAAGCTCTTCAAGCGAAGTTTTCGGTTCCCAACCCAACACTTCTTTGGCCTTGGCCGGGTTGCCAATCAGCAACTCAACTTCGGTAGGACGGTAGAACTTCGGATTGATGGTAACCAGTACCTTGCCGGTAACAGCATCAGTGCCCTGTTCGGCTTCAGCAGTGCCCGACCAGGAAATAGTGATACCAGCGGCCTTGAACGCCATGGATACGAAATCACGGACGGTCTCGGTACGATTGGTCGCCAATACGAAGGTATCCGGTACATCAGCCTGCAGCATGCGCCACATCCCTTCTACGTACTCCTTGGCAAAACCCCAGTCACGTTTGGCATCGAGGTTGCCCAGCTCCACTTTATCGAGCAGACCGAGCTTGATCTTGGCCACGGAGTCAGTGATTTTGCGGGTTACGAACTCACGACCACGCAGAGGCGATTCGTGGTTGAACAAAATACCGCTGGTCGCAAAAATACCGTACGACTCACGGTAGTTGATGGTCATCCAGTGAGCGTAAAGCTTGGCGACGCCGTAGGGGCTGCGCGGATAGAAAGGCGTGCTCTCGACCTGCGGAATAGCCTGTACCTGACCAAACATTTCAGAAGTCGATGCCTGGTAGAAACGCACCTTTGGATTGACGATGCGGATCGCTTCCAGAAGGTTCACGGCACCAAGGCCAGTGATTTCGGCAGTAGTGATTGGCTGCTCGAACGACACGCCCACAAAGCTCTGCGCGGCGAGGTTATACACCTCGGTAGCTTCAGTGGTTTGCAGCAAACGGATGCTGGCAGAGAGATCTGTCAGATCATATTCGACCAAATGCAGGTTAGGGTTCTGCTGGATACCCAGCTCTTCGATACGCCAGAAATTGACAGAACTGGTACGACGGTAGGTACCGTAAACGGTGTACCCCTTCTCCAGCAGCAGTTCCGCCAGGTAGGCGCCGTCTTGACCAGTGATGCCAGTTACGATTGCTTTCATGCGAATCCTCTAAACTCCATTTGAACGTCGTGATAACAAGAAAAAATGCAGTCTGGCAATGTGGATGAGGCCGAGACTTTGCATTTTTCTGCGGAACGGGAGAATAGTACCCCATGAACCGATATTTGCCGCCCCCCTGACGACTTTTTAGGCGTTTGGATCAACCTGCCAGGGGACCTTGTCGAAAGCCATCGGCAAGCCTACAAGCCAAATTTTTCGCAAGTTCGCGCAATTCAGGTACGGCTGTGGCTTCCCATAAATCGGCCTTGAGCATCGGACCTATATAGGAAAGCCATGTTGAAACATTCCCGTCAGCGTTTTTAACCGCCAAGCGTTCATCTACGTGCAACCCCAAACCGAGTAAGTCTGGCAGGAGAAGTCCTTCATCGCGTAATTGAGTAATCAACCGATCATCGACATACCGTAAATTCGAATTGGGCCCGGTACAATTGATAACCTGCCCAACATCGATATATTCGGTCTGGTGGCTACCACGTCTCTGAAAGCTAACACGCACGCCCTTGCCTTCTGGGCTTATTTCCTTAATTCGCCCTGCCAATGAAATGATTCGTCCGCTGCCCAGCGCCTCTAGAAAGCGCTCATGAGTCTCAGGGGCAACACGATGACGATGCACATCCCAGTAAGGTTGCAGATGGCGCAAAAAACGGCGCCGCTCGATCTCTGGCAGTCGAGCCCAAAGCGCCGGCGTCGCTGGGCGCAAGGCAGCAATGAAATCCCGCCAATCACGACCTTCAACTTCACCCGTTTTAACAAGACCACGAACTTCCCGAAGATAATTGCTCGCCGTAGGCTTTACGCCAAGCAATCGTTCGGTGATTCCGGCATTCAACGCCAGCCCCTTACCGTGATGGCGATGAGCCAATGGTTGCAAGCCACGGCGCGACAACATGTAGATCGGGCGTGAATTGCACCGATCGATGTTGAGCGCTACATCCAGAGCGGTCAGCCCGGCACCGATCAGAAGGACGGGGTTGTCTGCATTGGGTAACAGACGCTCACGATCCCACGGATCCTGCTGATAGCAACCCGCGGAGATAGCAGGTCCAACGCATTGAGGATTCAGTGGCGCAAAGTGTCCGAATGCAAGCACGACGTGATCAGCACGTATTTGCTCTCCGTCTGCCAGCTCGACGATCGCACCCTTCTGATCAGACCGGAGGCTGTGCACCTCCGCCGCCAATCGATCAAGCGAAACGTTTTCTGCACGCTCCACGGCGGAGTCCAGCAAGAAGGACAGATAATCACCATAAAGCTTACGTGGCACAAAAGAGGACCCCGACACGCTCGGATCAGTTTTCTGGCAAAACTGTTGAAATGAATCGGGCTCATCCACCAAGGCTGTCATATTGCCAACCGGAACATTGAGCAAATGCTGAGCACTATTTGTTCCATACGCCAAACCTCGAGCCATACCGCCTGAGCGGTTGATCAGAATCACTCGAACACCAAGCGGGCAATGCGTCAAAAACTGAATGGCCGTTACTGTCCCACTAAAACCTGCGCCGATAATGACGAGAGTCTTCATGCCAGCACCCGCTGATTCAGACAGTCGAGAATTTTCGCCACGCAGGTTTCTAGACTCTCTTCCAGCGTATTGACACGAACATCGGGATCCAGCGGGCTCTCATAGACCGAGTCAATCCCCGTGAAATTCTTGATCACGCCGGAGCGAGCCTTGCCGTAAAGGCCCTTTGGATCTCTACGCTCACACTCCGCCAAAGGCGTGTCAATGAAGACCTCGATAAACTTTTCATCGCCAATCACGTCGCGAGCCAACGCACGATCACGTTGAAATGGGGAGATGAATGCAGTGATCACGATCAGGCCGGCATCCATGAACAATTTGGCCAGTTCTGCAATTCGGCGGATGTTTTCTTCCCGGTCAGCATCACTGAATCCTAGGTCTTTACACAGCCCCAGACGCACATTGTCGCCATCCAGTAAATAAGTATGCCGACCACGCTTGACCAATGCCAATTCCAAAGCGTTGGCGATGGTCGATTTGCCAGCGCCACTCAACCCGGTCAACCATAAGGTGATCGGCTTCTGCGACTTGACAAGCGCTCTCGTTGAGGCGTCGACAACAGACGCCTGGAAGACTAAATTTTTATTGGACACACCGGTACCTCGTATCACTGATATCTCAGATTACCATTGAAGTCGCGTACTCACGACAGCGGCCTCGAAGGCGGCCTTTCACCCCATTCCAACCCACCGCCAAGATATCAAGGGCAATAGAGAACAATCCCGTCGCACGACTGATCGATTGAAACGTGGACACCGAGCATCACTCGAGAAGATCCGGCGGACAACATATTGTAATCCGCCCGCCAAATACAGGAACTTACTTTAGCTAGCCAATCTCGAAGCGCACCAATCAATCGACAAGCAGATCTTCTCGGTTCAACTCCAGAAATGCATTCAATTCAGCCGGTGTACCTAATACATGGACGTCATTAACAGCAAGATCCGTTATTGAAATTTTCCGGCCCTCGGCAATCAGTTGTCGATAAAGTGGCGCAATGTAACGCTCGCCCCGAACGAGATTTTCGGCGTCAGCAAAGAAACGATCATAGGCTTTCTCATAGTCTTCAGCTCGCGAAAACCAGTACAGACCAATTGACGCGAAATCCGAGATACGCTGCTTTTCAGCCAAATCGGTAGCCCACTGATCATCACCCAATTTGACGAAACTCCAATGATCGCCCGGAACCTGGAAGCACGGAACCCATCCGTCAGCACCCTCACGAATAGAGGCTGGGAGCAAGGCGTGTGGATTAACATATGTATCGATATTATAAATAAGCAGAGGATCTTCTGGCCGCCAGAATTCACGTGCCAGATACGCACTCGTCGCTTGGCCATCAGTCACCTGACCAATCTCGATAACGTGGACATCACGAAGCTCCATTGCCTCGCTCTGCCTGCGAACATAATCAGCCGAATTATTTTCTTCCAGACATACAAAAATTACACGGCAATCGGCTGTAAGAAAATTCCGTAAAGAAAGCATCGACCAATCGAACAAACTTTTTCCATGCGCAGGGATTTCATACTTTGGTACCGTGTAACCGGCCTCATAGAAACGCGATCCGCGGCCCGCCATAGTGATAACAATATTCACCGACATGTCAGACTCCTACTCCTGCCCCAGCAATTTATGGATTTCTTCTTCGGTCATATTGAGAAACTCGTCCGGGCGCACAGACCGATCATCTATATAAAAGCCGCGCTTTTTCGGCCAAGGCTTGCCAAACAGAATTTCGTCGTAAGGAACCTCCCACTTGGCGAGCCACTCGAGAAGAACTGGGGCAGTATGTTTATTGATAAGCGCCAGACTACCCTTATAAGTGTTCATATTACGCGCCGTAAACAGCAAGATCCGATAGCCTTTACCCTGATATTCGCGAAGTTTAGCCAGCATTGCCTGATCGGGAGTCAGATCGGCGTACGACTGATCCGCCGTTTTAATTCCACACAGTGTGCCATCAATATCAACGACCAATACACCGTCAACGCTCTCAAACTCTTGATTCACTTTCAACCTCATTGAGTATATGGTGAGCGTTCAGCAGGAAAGCAATCACCTTGTTTGGATAATCTATATGCAGCGGCAGCATCGACAAAAAAAGTGATGCTTCGCCCAGACGCATGACGCGAACGTCGTGGCCTGCGGCCTTGACTCGCTGAACAAAGACAGATTTCAGCACGGAGTGATTGGTGTGTTTAAAACTCAGCAACAACTGATTACTGTCGGTGAAACCTACGTGGTAGAGACCATTATTAATAAAATCGTAGTCGCCCAATGCGCTGTGCGATACCTTGCACAGATCATACAAAGGGTGCGTCCACAGCCCCTCCTCCGTCAGCGCGCCTTTAGGATCGATCAGCTTTAGCAGATAGCGTTGTTGATCATAAAGTATGTTGGAGAAGCAAGGGTCACCATGCCCAACCACACGGTAATCAAATGCAAAACCTTTCTCGAAGCGTTTGTAGAGCTTCACGAAACGCTCTAACTGGCGCGAGATATCCAGTTCAGGACTAGCGCTGGCAGCCAAACGATTGATCCGCTGCCCCTCTTCCATCGCAAGGAACTGCTCAACCCGTTTTTCAAGTTTACTAACGAACAGTTCTCGCGCCGTGGCAGCCGACTGCTCCTTTGTGCAGGCCTCCCTTGAGCGCTCCGAAAGAAAGAACAGCAGTCGGTCAACAAAAGAAGTGAAGGTATCAGGTTCAAAAGCGCCGTGAACCCATTGCAAAGCAGTATCTGCCAGGTAATAACGCAACATTTTGTAAGATGCACGATCACCATCATCCTGAAAACCAAAAGGTTGTATCAGCCAAGGCCGCATGCCTTCGGGAGCGAGACTATAAAAGGAGTACTCCGCGCGCATCTTGGTCTTGTCAGTGGATCGCTTCGTGTAGTAATACGCGTCCATCTGCATTTCGTTGAAATGGCGCGTTGCTGTAGAACCGCTGGTGTAAGAAAGGAAATCGCGGATCTTTCCCAAATCCAAGGGTTCGACGGATTGCAAGCGCTGAGCGCCCTGCCACGCCCTCTCCCACGTATGAAGAGGTGCCGCCAGAAACGCCGACCATTGGTCGACCAACACATGGGCATTACGCAGAAATACCAGCATCGGTTTGTAAAGCGTATCGGTAAAGTCCTCTTCCGCATACGGCAGGCGCTCTACTAACTGGGTAAGGCGTTCAGGTTGTGAAAAACCGGCGCGCCCGGCGATCACGCAGACAGATGTATCCTCACTGCATGCTTCCAGCGTCGAGCGCAGCGCGACAAGATCAGCGTCATTCTGCAAATGAATCACTTGTGAACGACTCCACGCCGGCAGTGCGGCAAGGAAATGTTCAATCAGTGGTCGGCGTTTGAAGACGATATCACCGAATCGACGCGAGCCAACCAAGCTACGCACCTCCCCAAAGGCGAACTCACGATCATCAAGGATCAGCAATAGTTTGGTATAAGCTTCAGACATCTCGGGTCCTTAGAATTTTGGAGCGCGCCGACAGCGAAACGACGAGCAGAAATACCAATGTCAATGCCACCAGCCCCAGCGACTGGTAAAGACCGAAGGCACTCGAGACTCCACCGCCGCCGGGTAAGCTCGCCAGCAAACCGGAGGTGAACAGCGCCGCGAGATCTGGGTCTCCGATCCCAAGTTGATTGATGAATAAAGACAACGCCAGAATCTCGATAGACCAGATAAGTACGGAGAGCAGCAGAAAACCTGAAACCCGCCCCTCGACGGACTTATAGATCGCGACTTCAAGCCTGCGCAATACTTGGCTCGCGCGTAGCAGGATGAGTCCGCGCGGCGTATAACTGGTCAGTACAAGATGACGATTCAAATATACAAAGATCTTAGCGACAGCAAAAAAACCCAATAGACTCAAACCACTGGCCAATACAAACAATACAAAAACCGTGCGCATTGCGGGCACGACTTGAATATTAAAAATGTACAACCCGAGAATAAAGGCGGAGATGACCACTACATCTCCAAAGCGCTCCGCCAGCCAGACAGCCAGTGCTTTTTGCCGTTTTCCGTACACATGAAAAAAAGAAGCGAGGCGTAAAATCTCGCCCAGCTTGAATGGCAGAAAACTACTTGGAAACGCTGTCAGTGTGTGCGCAGCAACCAAAGGAAACGCTTTATCGCGATCATCCAGTGTCAACAACACCAAGCGCAGCATGCGCAATACATGTGAGCAGAGATAAAGAAGCGTAATGCCCACCAGACCAGCCCAGTGTGTCTCACGACCAAAACTGGCGATATCCGGCGCACGTAACCACAACCAACCCATCACCACGATCAGCAGTAGTCCGAAGTAGACCTTCAAGCTTTTACTCATTGGAAGCTGAGCCTTGGCTATAGCGAATTTGTCCCGTGTAAGCATCAAATGCCCGAGAGCGCAACTCTTTAGTGACGAACCTGTCGCGCCGCAGACCAAATCCCGCAAGCAACCTCAAGACTTTAAGTGCTTGACGGAACAATCTGACGTTCGATATCTGATCGTCTTCTCTCCAGCTGATGGGAAAAAAGCGCACCACTTGCTTCCGCTGATAGCTAGCCAGCAGCATCATATAATTGAACGTTAAGTCGTCAGGAAATGTTTTGTAGTAGAAGTCGCGATACGCCGCTACACGATAGAGGTTCAATCCAGATCCCAAATCATAAATCGCACGCATTGTGACCATGGAAAACAATGCATTATAAACCCGATTACCGAATGTACGAAACCAGGAATATCCTTTCAAACGGCTACCACGCATGAAACGTGCACCTAACAAACAATCAACGTCTTTATCCAATCCGGATTGCAATTGTGGCATCAAATCACGAATATCGGCCTGGTCGTCACCGTGCAGCACAATAAGGAAATCAAAGCCGTTCTCTACGGCATAGCGAAAGGCCGCTTTGTGCGATCCTCCCAAGCCATAGTTATCATCGTTACACCAAGCGATGAAATTACAACTCTTCAGGACTAATTTGCCGCGCTCGATGGCAGCCTCAAGGGTACCGTCAGGTGAGCGGTTATCAACAACCATGACGGTATCGATCCTGGCCTGTACGCTCTCATCAAACTGATCGATAACGCGAGTGATCTGCGTTTCACAGCGATAGGTAGGGACGAACACCAGGATTTTCGGATTAGCTTCAGACTTGGCCATCGGAATCAGCACTCATAAATTTCGTAAGAACAGTCATAAACAGAAAATTCGTCAATAAATTAACGGGGGTGACCATAAGCTTCGCCATAACAGCCACTGGCAGTGCAAATGCCTGATCAACCCCGAAATCTACCAGTTTTACAACGACGATGGAAATCAGCAGCGAATACCCTATGATAGACACCGCTTGATAAGCCCAGTAGATCGGTAAAAAAACATACTTGCCGTGCCCACCTCGTTTGAAAACACGATTGAGAGCAATCAACCATACGTACGTAACACCGACCATAGATGATGCGAAATTTGCAAAGGCAGGCGACACATCAAAAGCCTGGGTCAGAGCCGTATAGGAAAACAGATCAAGAATCCACCCAACCCCAGATACCAATAAAAAACCTAAAAACAACTTCATCATTGTTTTTTTCCAGCGGCTTGAAAACCGTCAAATGAATACAAACCTTGTCCTTCGCTGCCATATTCGCCGCCCGAAAGTGGAACAAAAGGAATCTTTTTCGGAGGTTTGAAATAATCATCAAACCCTTCAGGCCTGAACATTTTAACAACCCTACCGTCGTTCTGTAAGCTCATACCGAATACTGGCCACGTCCAGACCCAACGATACTTATAAGCATACTCGCGCTGCTCCGAACTCAGCCTTTCTCTCACAGAGTCAGGTTGTAAAATTGGCCCTGGTGCCTCATTAAGTTCGTGAAGAGCAGCGTTCTTGAATTCGAGCCACTGTAGGTTATTGGAGACCTGCCAGAGAGATGCGGATATCAAGCCAACTGAAAGCGCGATGATCGCAAAATAAGCACCACGCACATCAACATCGATTTTTGCACACACAAATAAAATCGAAGCGAGCATCCATCCAGGGGAGCCGATGGTCATCAGAAACCGATAATTAAACTCCCTGCGCGGGTCAGTCAGATTGAAATCCTGTATTGCTAAAACCCCGGCATGCAGCGCGACACCGGACAATGACAGAAATATTAAAAAGACCAGCACGAAAAGTAGTGCGCCGCCCTTACCTATGCTACGAGCGAACCATCCGTAAAGCACTGCCACAACAAGTAAAACAGTCGCCAAAAGACTTACTCTCGTATTGCCGACCCACATTTCCTGCGGCATTGCAAATTTGACAAGTTCTAGAAAAGCGTCGGTTTCCTGACCAACAGGATGAGTAAACTGCCAATAGAGAACAAACAGTGACTGGGCCACGCCGACAGCACCGATTACATAGAGGTGTGGGCTTTTACGAAAATCACCGCGTGCACCGCTGAACCAAACTGCAGCTAGCGCGCCAACAAAAATAACGCACCCCCAAAGAACCAGATTTTCATGCCCTCTGAACAATATCAAAGAAACAACTGCAATCACTAGCCAGTCAAACCATCGAATATTGATTTTCAACAGCAGGTAATGAATCAGCACCCACGCAAAGGCCAACGAAATAAAAGACTGATTCAGAATGAAAATATCGGACGGAATTGCGCAAGTAATCAGACTGGCTAGAGCAAAGAAAAAAACGCGAGAGTCATTTGCCCGACGACTTAAGAAGAAACAGAAAAAATAAACAAGCGCCGTGCCCAAAAAAGCTCCAGCACCAAACAGAAATCTCAGTCCGCTGACGCTTTCCATCCCTAACTTAATAGCGATAGCAACAGGAAGTTGATTTACTATATTCGCAAACAACCGTATGTGCTTCGGATCATCAGCAATCGGCCACGCCTTATTTTGGCTCAACAACTGCACAAAAAAATTCGAACCATCGGCATACAAGACTCTGTCACTTAGAATCGCGTGTCCCAGGTAAACTGCGTAAAACGCGCATGCCAATATAGCCAGGACCAACGCGAGCCACTTCAATGGCCTCACGCCAAAATCACCGTTATTCAAAACCCTGCCCCTTCAAACCCTGAGTTTATTGCACCTCGACAATCTGTAACCGGTAAAGAACAGCTCCCTTTAAAATTCTGCAAATCTGCCAATTGAGCCTTCGACACGCCCAATGGACAAAGCCTCATACCCCCACCAATAAAGTCACAATCACTTTCGAAAAACAACTTTCAACACCGACCATTTTTTCGTTCCCGTTGATCAAGTAACACTGGACATTATAGAATCAATTTCCTTAACAATGCGAAGAACGACTTATATTCGACGTCACAGGCCGTTCCCCACGAAAACCAATAATTACCTCGACCGTTATATCAGAACCTCGTTGCAAGTGGTGATAAAGCGATCACCGATAACCGACCAGTCATACTCATGAGTAATGCGTCGGCCGTTCTCCGCCAATGTCGAGCACAATGCTGGATTTCCAATCAGTCGAGTGATTGCCTCTTCCAATCCTTCGCGGTCCGTCAATACAGCATTGACACCATCAACCGCCATATCATGAAAAGCTGCACAAGCACTGTTCGCAATTACCGGCTTACCGGCTAACCAAGCTTCCAGCAGCACTATTCCGAAGCTCTCGCTACTACTCATATTGATCAATGAAAAACATGACATGAGCGCTCCACGAACTACATTCCTGGGCTGCTTGCCCAAGTAACTCGCATGGGCGGATAGTACAGGCAGACCGTCATCGTCAGGTCCAATCAGTACTACATGTAAGTTTTTACCTTTGCCATTCAACCTCTCAATGGCTGCAATTGTGTCGTTATAGCCCTTCGCACCTGATTTTCTGCCCAATACTAAAACAAAAGGGCGATCTACCGGAAACACGGCTCGAAAAGCATCTACATCGTCTTGATGGAATATTTCACTGGTATCAATCCCGGCTGGCAGATAACTGACATTGGCGCCTCGGCGACGATAAAACTCACAAGCAGCGAGAGGAGAAGCCAATACCAGATCGGCGTCACGCGCCGCGTCATTAATATCTGGAAAGTGGTAAAAATCATCATCTAAATGCGCGTGAGGTATGATAATTACCGGCACCTTATGCCGTTTGGCACTTTCAACCGCGACAATAGCCGGGCGAAACACGTGATTATGAGTAATCACCAGATCATAATTACTTACTTGAGACTCAACATAATGCTCAAGGGCTTCGGAGAAAGGGCCACGTATATCACTTAGCTTGACACTCAAAGGATCACGAGTCCCCTTGGCAGCTTCCGCCAAAACCTCAAAAGCCGTCTCGGCATCGACAGTAGCCAAATTAACCAGCGACGGGTTGGAGATATCAAGTTGCACGGTATTGAAATACAACGCTGTCATTATAAATGACAGAGGACGAGGATCTTCATGGTGAGGGGATCCAATTGATGTAGTAATTTCCAACGCCCCAGCAGGAGAGGAAAACGCCAACACAAAGTGCCCCTGAACTTCTGAACTCAGGATTATCACTCCTTCAGCGTCCATTACCGTGATATAGGCCTTTTGGTGGACGTAGCCTTCAATGCGAACGTCTGTCTCCTCTGCAACATACAACCCACACGTCGAATACGCCCAGCGAGATGCTTTTAGAGCCTGGCCTTCCGGCAATGCCCAACCCCACGTCAAGCCACTACGGTCATATCCGGCTTTAACAGAGTCTGAGACGATACGCTCAAATGTCGGTTGCAGTTGCCATGCACGCTCCAGAACCTGCGCCGCGGATTGCGACATTGATTGCTCAATAGGAAAGCGGGCAAATCTGACGTTGTGCATATTGATGAACGCACTGTCATTCGCATTGAAATGATAGTGTTCCGCAAATCGAAATTTGCTGTGCATCGAGCTGACTTCAGGAGCGACCACATCAATTTGATAAATATTACTTCTGCCAAGAGCTCTTAATAGTTGCTCAACCATTAACTCAGCGCCGCCCATGGCAGGAGAGGTATAACGATAAGTCACAAAGAGCACACGCTTCTTAGGCGCTGAAAGACCTTTTAACGCGTGAACAAAATCCGCCGCCAGCGCCTGCATGGACAGGCAATGATTAAATATGGACTGACGTAAAAGCCTTACTTCGGGTGTAAGCAGTTCCAAATCGGAAAGCGCTGTCATTATCGCCTTTGGAAAATCCTCCAGCGTCACGACATCTATATGATCTAGAATAACGTCAGGATAACCTCGCTGTCCAAAAATCGTCGTCACCACAAATAATCCGTTGGCGAGATAGTCGGCCAACTTCACATTCGAACCGCTACCGGACATCATGGGGTTGATGGCAATAGAACATGCCTGCATAACTGCGGACTTGTCCGAATCATCCAAAACACCCCATAGATGAACATTTCGAGTCATCTTGACACTAATCGAACTACACACAGAGCCGATCAGATGAAACTCGACGTCCGGGCAGTTTGGAGCAATGTGTTCAACAATATAGTTAGCGGAGTCAACATTGGGCATATGCGCCGAGCCAAGAAAAACTGCGGATCGCGCAGAAATACCAGCCTGAATTTTACTTGCTCTCGTTGCATCTACCAATGCCGCAGGCGCAGACCCATTGCGTACAACTATTGCGGGACCTGCTGTACGTCGTTTTCTCAGAAGACTATCGGCATCGTCGTCAGAAACAGCAATCGTAAGCGCCGAAAGCTCGACAGCTTTGCGCTCAAACTCAGCCACATCACTAATTAAAGAGTCTCTGAGTGGGTGGTGTTCCAACAGACGGGTTTTCAGCGTCAATTCATTATTCTGGGAGGAATAAACAAATCTGTCAGCATATGCGACTGGCAACTCCACCATGAATGGATGTTCAATCACTACACTGTCAGCTTCCCGCCTCAGGGCCTGGTAGATTTTGATCAGAAGAGGATTATGTGCGCAATGTCGGCCGGCGACAATGTCGTCGCACGATATATGCGATTGTGCATTCACGTATCGCTGTTCTTCGAGATGCTGCGCAGTTTTTGGAACAGCAATGACTAATGTATTATCATCGTGACAATCTACCTGCAAGAAACAATCGCTGGAAAAACATAAAAATACAACCGTACTTGTCTCGGAAACTGCTGCGTATAATCCACGCGTCCGAGTGGCACCACCGCCAATTCCTGCAAAAGAATTGTAATCGTTTAATACCGTCACAATCTTCTTCGCGCCACTTTTTTTATTACGATGGTAAGCGTCTACTATTTTTTTACTGGCATTTTCAGCAATAGCATCCCATGTAAAGTTGGCATTAACAAATGACAACCCGGCCTGACCTATACACGAGAGACGCTCTGGAGAATGCGCAGCATCTCTAATGGCCTGATCAAACATCTCCAGTGAGGAGATGATAAAATGCTCATCCTCCTGACCAGAAAGTCCTCTGACACCAAACTCAGTTGAAAGAACCGGCAGCCCCCTAGCCAGATACTCCAACACCTTAATATTGGATCCACTGCCAGTGGACATAGGGTTCAATGCCAAATGGCTAGCCCCCAGCAACTCTTCTTTCAGCACATCGCTCACCCGACCATGGCGGATGACGTTAGCGGGATACTTACCTTCAGGAAGGCATGTACCCAAAATATTGAACTTGACCTCTGGCACCAGAGGCGCAATTTTATTGGCCAGTGTCAGCGCAGCGATCTGGTTAGGTAAATGGCCGCTGCCCATGAAAACAGTAGAGAAAACTGATCTCGAATTGTCTTTCGAAGACGTTGTTCGAACAGGTGTCATACCGTTAGGAACAAAAACACTCTCGAATTTTGCAGTTGGCGCCAGATCATGGAAAGCGACGAGGTCAGCGTCACCGCAGTAAAAAACCAGATCCGAAAGTTCAAGTATCTTCTTTTCCAGACCTTCTACCAAGTTCGGAATTTCGTCCGATCCTGCATCGCTATGCAAGGAACGATAGAGAACACTTTCGCAATTCTGAGAATTATAAATACGAAGTTTACTATCAAAACCGGCGAACACATCGTAGTCAATAGTAAATGGGAAGTCATGGATAACTATATCCGCCGACTCATACTCTTCAAGATAAGCGTCGTGAAAGGCGCCTGGGTACTTGGCACAAACAGCAAGGGCAGGACCTGACAGATCCCCCTTCCCGGAAACTTTGGACAGTGCGGCCCAGACTTCATCAAACGCCATATCCTTGGGAATTCTACGCTCGATGAAGTTGGCGCCATGAAAAACCCGCTCTTCATCGCTGCCTTGGTGAGTTGAGCTCAACAAGGTAACTTGATGCGTGCGACTCAGCGATCTGTAAAAATTAAAAATTCTAGATTCACCACCGTTCGAGACGGGTGTAAATGCAGGAAAAAAGCTAAACGCCAATATTTTTTTCAAAATAAATACTCAGTAGAAAAAAGATTCAAGGGGTGATTTCAAATCTTCACCGTTCCCTTTTTTCTTAAATCTGGAAAGCTGTACATACGATGTTGACGCACCTACCGTGGGGTTCAAAGGACTCACGGCGCCAACATGACTCTGTTGCATTCCCCACGCAATACGCTTAAGTCGGGCCTTCAATACCGGGCGACGCGAAAGAAAACCGACAGCCCAACTCTTAATTCTCGGATTTGCGACTGCCTTTCGCATTAAACGAGAAATGAAAGACTTTAGCTGGTGCTTGATCTTCAATAATGGAGAAGCCTTCAAATTAATACCTGGGTCCTTTATCAGTTTGTTCAAAACGCGCAGCGGTCGGGTCAGCCGCCATGAAGTACTTTTCATTAGTTCTTGAATCTGTCTTTCAAGCTCGGCCGCCAACGCTTTAGATTCCAGCTGCGCACTCTGAAACACAGCCTCCTTGGACGCAAGTTTGTCCTCGACCTCCTGACGGACCATGTTCGCTTCGGATGCTTTAGCGTCAGCCGCGCCCAAGATATCCATGAGTTCCAAACACTTGGCATCAAGCATCTGTACTTGAGCCGTCTCGGCCAACAAACGTGCTTCTATAGAATTATACCTTTCGTGCTCAACAAGTAACTGCCGCTCATGCTCAATGCGCGCAGTCACTACTCTTTTCTCAAAACCGAGAGCCAATTCGCGAGCTCTTTCAGCATCCCTAACCAGATTAGCGCTTGCCTCGGCGCTATAATCTCGATGCCAAACAAGCGGCTCGCTTACTTTACGAAGTGCTACAACCTCATCAATCAGTGTCTGTGATGTCCCGGAAAGTAGTAAAAGACCATGGGCACGCTGTTCAATGCCTTGAAAGAAAGCTCTGTCTTTCGCACCGTATGCGGCTTGAGGTACTGAGCATTCAGAAAAATCGAGTCCGTCGACGCCCATTTCCCTTAGAGCATGGGTAATGTCATTTCGGTACTCTAGACTGTCGCTGAGTCGATCAATATTGATCTGCAAATCAGAGTGCTCCAAGCCTTCTTTCAAACCCAAAAACCACAGTACATAAAAAACAAGGTAGCTGTTTTCCGGAGACAAGCGGTGCTCGTAGAACCAGGAAAACTTCTGAAAAATATTCCCCTCTTTCAAACCGTTGAAGCCGACTTCGTCGATCAAGCGACTGATGACGTTTGGATGATCGGCGCCATTGATGCAAATCTGATTTGCATCATCAAAGTAGTGATCCACTTTATAAGACCACCATTGGTCCCAGGGATTGCGCCATAGATAGATGTGAGCCCCGCCCAACTCACTCTTTATCACACCGATACGAGAGCTAGTACGACACTCTTGAATCAGTGGCCTGCCCTTGGCCGAAGATATCAGACCCGACAAATATGACACGCCCGCCTGCTCTGGAGTCGTGGCAAAATAACCATCATAGATACAGGATTCATCCAGCAGAGTTATACACTCGTCGGACACGCTATATAGCTCGGAATAATACGCCCCCTTCATATCCGGATGACGCAGCACCTTTGCCATATTGTCGTCTGCAGCAAGCATGCTTTCACGCTCGTTCCGCGCAGATAACACAAACTCGCTCATGGGTTCCTGATAACACCAGTAGCCTGCGCTGGAGCTTCTAAAAACACTGAATATGTAGGTACTTCCCGCCCGAAACAAAGAGTGAACGAATACAGGACAGGCTTTAGAATCCTTTAGAATGCTCACCCTCTTACTCCGCTGCAAGTTCGAATTTTGCTGGGACATTTATAAAGCCAGTTTTCGCAAACGTACCCTCATCTGCTCGGACGCGAAAAAGGACAACATCAATACGGCGATGTAAGAACAAAGCAACATCACCGGTATCGTCCCGTACACCGCAGTTCACGTAATAGGTTCCGGGGGCGAATGAATTACCAAATTCAAATTTTAACAGGAGCGTTTCGCCGGCACTGAAGGTTCTGCCTTTCACTTCAGGCATATCCGCAGTGTCCATTCCAAACAGTGCAATGCCATCACGCGTCTTGACCATGAAGGCAAATGCGATCTGTGTCACCTCTTCGGTAAAACGAACGCGATACTTCAGTATCAAGCTATCGTTGCTGCCGAAAACGTTGGCTGGATGCCCCTCCGAGCTTTCCATCCATATCGACTCAACAACCGCGCGACCATCGCCGTAAGAAAGCTCACAACTGCTCAGCAAGCTGGGGTCAACCACTGCCTCGACACTCTTTAGTACTGGCAAAGCCGGTTTCTTCCCACCGCCGAACAAAACTTGTTCGTAGGTATCGCATACTTCTTTCGCAGTACCAAAGGCGGCGACACTTCCATTCTGAAGGAAGAGCGCTTTATCGCAAATTTTTTTTACTGTTTCAGTATCATGAGTTACAAAAAGCAGAGTTGTGCCCTTTTCACGAAACTGTTCAATGCGTCGATAGCACTTTCGCTGAAAAGCAACATCCCCAACCGACAGGGCTTCATCGACGATGAGAATCTCTGGACGCACCGCAGTTGCCACTGCAAATGCCAGCCTCACCTGCATACCGCTGGAGTACACACGCACCGGTTGATCAATGTAATCACCTATGTCGGCGAACGCCTCGATTTCCGACATATGCAGAGAGACCTCCTCCAGAGAAAGCCCAAGCAACTGACCGGCCATGTAGGCATTCTGTCTGCCCGTAAAATCAGGGTGAAACCCCATACCCAACTCGAGCAGAGCGGCGACTCGCCCATTGATGCCCACACTCCCGGTCGTAGGTTGGGTAGTGCCCGTAATCATTTTCAGCAACGTGCTTTTGCCTGCACCATTGACCCCGATTATCCCTACGGCCTCACCGGCATTCACCCTAAAGCTGATGTCTTGTAATACCCACTTGAGGGTATGTTGGGGCTTGAGTTTGGGAATGAGCCACTCAGCCAATCGCCCCCAACGCGTGCGATATTGTTTGTATGCTTTGCCCAGTCCAACAACCGAAATACTACCCATCAAAGTTCGTCCACTATTTCGCCTGCATGCTTGCGGAAAAAACGCATACCCACAAAACACAAAAACACCGCCAAGGTGGTGATCTGCCACAAAGTTCCCCATTGCGGCCATTGACCGGTAACAAGAACCCCTTGAAAGGCGGCCATGAGGCTGGTCATCGGGTTAAGGTCAATAAACACTCGCAACTCTTTGGAGAGCGCGGTAATCGGATAGATGATGGGAGTCAGCCAAAACCAAAATGTAATGAAGATCCCAAAGAACTGTCCGACATCGCGGAAAAATACATTGAGCACCCCCAATGTAATGCCGAGTCCTATTGAAAATAGGACCAAAATCAACAGCAACGGAACCAAGGCAAGAAATGCCAAACCAGGAAAATTACCGCTAATGATCAGAAAAGCAGTAAAAAGACCAAATGTGATGATGAAATTTATGCCGGCATTCGCAACAACCACGACTGGAAGACACAACCGCGGAAAACTGATTTTCTTCAACAAATTGGCGTTATCGAGAAAAACAGTCTGACTTCTCCCGACCAGTTCGGCGAATAGCCCCCAAGTAAGTATCCCAGCGCACAGGTAGATACTGTAACCAAAAGTGCCTTCGACACCCGGCAACTTAGCTCTCATCACCTCAGCGAAAATGACGGTATATACGATAATCATCGCCAGCGGATTGAGTATCGTCCACAACGCACCCAGCAAAGAATTTCTGTATTTGGACTGAAACTCTCGTTTGACACTTCCTGAGATAAACCCGCGATAGCTCCAGAGCGCTTTAAGCATAGAGCTCATTGGTTCTCTCCTAAAATCAACCCCTCAAGCAGTGCAAGCTGCGATGAAAGCGTGGTTTCACTGGCGCGCGATTCGACGTTCAGTCGCAACAGAGATTCCGTATTGGACTCTCTAAGATTGAAACGCCAAGCGCCAAAGTCCATGCTCAAACCATCAGTCATATCGATCGCTGGTTCCAGAGGAAGATAGGCTTTGCGTATTTTTTCAATAATTGTCGGCACATCATCAACGCGATAGTTGATTTCACCGCTGCATGGAAAATCGGAAATTCGTTCGTCAACTAACTGAGACAGGCTCTTTTCATTAGCCGACATCAAAGCGGCTACCAGCAACCACGGAATCATGCCACTGTCGCAGTACGCAAAATCACGGAAGTAGTGGTGAGCGCTCATTTCGCCGCCATACACTGCATCCTCTTCGCGCATACGCTCCTTGATAAATGCGTGGCCGGTTTTACTCTGCACGGCGATACCACCCGCCTGCTCAACTCGCTCGATGGTGTTCCAGGTCAGTCGCGGATCGTGGATGATCTTGCTGCCAGGGTGCTTAATGAGCAGCATCTCGGCCAGAAGGCCAACCAAGTAATAGCCCTCGATGAAACGCCCATTCGCATCGAAGAAAAAGCAGCGGTCGAAGTCACCATCCCAGGCCAGTCCGATATCGCACTGGTTTGCTAACAGTGCATCACGCGTCAGTTCGCGATTCTCCGGTAATAATGGATTAGGGACGCCGTTCGGGAAGGTGCCATCAGGCTCTTCATTGATAAACAGCAACTTCAAAGGTAGTCGCGCGGCCAGCGCCCGCAATACAGGGCCGGCGGCGCCATTACCTGGGTCTGCGAGGATTTTCAAAGGTTTCAGTGCGCTGATGTCGACATAAGTAAGCAAATGGTCGATGTAAGCACTTTTATCGAACGCCTGACGGACTGTCCCCTTTTCCGCCGCCATGTCACCCAGGTCACCCTGTTCGACGCGTTGCCGGATGGCATCAAGACCGGTGTCACCACTGATAGGACGAGACTCGGCCTTGACAAGCTTCATCCCGTTGTAGCCTTTGGGGTTATGACTGGCGGTAATCATCACTCCGCCATCGACTTTATAGTGACTAGTAGCGAAATAGACTTCCTCGGTTCCGCATAGCCCGATGTCGATTACGTCGGCACCCGCCTCAGTAATGCCACGCTTCAGCGCTGCCGCCAAAGGAGGACTTTCGAGCCTCATGTCCTGGCCGACTACAAAAGCCTTTCCCTGCAACTCAGTCACGAGTGCTCGACCTATACGGTAAGCGATATCTTCGTTGAGTTGAGCGGGAACCTGACCACGAATGTCATAGGCTTTGAAACACTGCGTCACGATAGGAGGATACATTCTACTCACATAGCTGAAATGTCCGATGCCGCCCTGAGGCGGCAACGGCAAGAATGGACCGCCAGGCTTTATGTCACTGGCGCTTGAACCCTGCAAGGCGCAGGGCTCGCATCGGGTTCAGTGTCGTTATTTGTCGACACGACCATAGTTATCTTCAAAACGCACGATGTCGTCTTCACCCAGATAATCACCACTCTGCACTTCGATCAGCACCAGATCGATGACTCCCGGGTTCATCAGGCGATGCTGGTGGCCGGCGCGAATGAACGTGGACTCATTGGTGTTCAGCATCAGCTCCTGCTGATCGTTGACCACGATTGCCATACCGCTCACAACGATCCAGTGCTCGCTTCTGTGGTGATGCATTTGCAGCGACAAAGAAGCTTTAGGCTTCACAACAATGCGCTTGATCTTGAAACGCTCGCCGTTTTCCAGCGTGGTGTAAGTACCCCACGGACGATGCACCGTACGGTGAAGCAAATGCACCGTATGACTGCAGGCCTTTAGCTGATTGACAATATGCTTCACGTCTTGAGCGTGATCCTTGTGAGCAATCATCACCGCGTCGGGAGTATCAATGACCAGCAAGTCCTCAACCCCGACAAGCGCAGTCAACCTGTCTTCACTGTTGACATAGTTATTGCGCGAATCATGGGACAGTACCTCGCCCTCAAAGCGGTTACCGTTCTCGTCGGGCTCGGTCAATTCGCTGACAGCATTCCACGAACCGATATCACTCCAACCGATGTCACAGGGAACAGTCGCAACTTTGGAAGAGCGCTCCATTAACGCGTAATCGATAGAGATGTCCGGCACCGCTGCGAATGCTTCGGCATCAAGGGCCAGGCAACGATATTTGGCGGACGAGGTCAGACGCGAGCTATCGATCGTTTTGCTAACTGCCTCGACTACATCCGGAGCATGCTGACGAAGCTCTTCCAGGACGGAGCCCACACGGAAGCAGAACATCCCGGAATTCCAGTAGTAGTTCCCCGCGCCGATGTAATTTTGAGCGGTTGCAAGGTTAGGCTTTTCGACAAAACGCGCGACTTTCAAGCCACCTTTAAGAGGGGCATCCTTCTGCGCTTCAATGTAACCGAAACCAGTCTCAGGATAGGTTGGCTGAATACCAAACGTTACCAACCAACCGTCGGCAGCCAGCGCCATGGCGCTGGAGACGGCCGCAGCGAAAGCCTTTTCGTCTTTGATCAGGTGGTCAGCAGCCAACACCAGCATCTGGGCATCGGGGCCGTGCGTGGATTCGAGTTGAAGCGCCGCTGCGGCAACGGCCGCCGCTGTATTGCGACCAAAGGGTTCAAGAATGAAAGCCTGAGCATGCTTGGCAGAATTGACTGCGCTGTACTCATCTTCAGTCTTGAACAGGAGTTCGCGGTTGGTCACCGTCAGAACTTCCACCACACCTTCCAGACGCGAAGCACGAAGGAACGTTTTCTGGATTAGATTCTGGCCATCTGGCAGCGCCATGAACGGCTTTGGATGGGTTTCTCGAGAAACAGGCCACAACCGGCTGCCCACTCCGCCAGACATAATTACGGGAATCAGTTCCATGCTCTCAATCCTTAGTCCCCTCTCCAGTGGATACTTCCAGAAACGGGTTCAGTTATATTTTCCGGTCATTTGTGCGTCCTGACTGACGCAAATACTTTGCGCCAAGCCGCCAGAAAAAACAGCCGCTCGGCCTAAATCCAAATCCATACGCAACACCCGGATCCTTGCCGATCAACGATTGGGGTGGAGCTTCTTTTATGAGGCGTACCCAATGAGGCGAAGCCGCCCGCCCACGACCGTGAGTGCAAGAACCGGTATGATTGCTGAACATTCTACAGCTTGTGCCTGGACATTAATAACTTCCTCCCGGCGGAAGGCACAAAAAACGTCCTTAAAATTGAAAGCATCCAAACAAGATCGATATCAAACCAACATCAACCCGGCTCGGCGTAACCACATCACAATCTCTACGAAAAATGACTACTGCGCCAACAATGTCAGCCCTCGCGCACTGCGGAATCCAGAAGCTTCTCCAAGTACTGTCCATAGCCGGTTTTCTTTAGGCGCTCGGCTTGAGCACGCAACTGCGCCATGTCAATCCAGCCATTACTGTAAGCAATTTCCTCAAGGCAGGCGACCTTCAAGCCCTGGCGTTTTTCGATGGTATGCACGAAGTGACTGGCCTCTAGCAGCGAATCATGCGTACCGGTATCAAGCCATGCGAAGCCTCGACCGAGCATTTCAACCTTCAGCGACTTCTGTTGAAGATAAGCGAGATTGACGTCGGTTATTTCCAGCTCGCCGCGCGCGGACGGCTTGATCCTCTTGGCAATATCGACAACCTGATTATCGTAGAAATAGAGGCCTGTCACAGCGTAGCTGGACTTGGGCACTATCGGCTTTTCCTCGATACTCAATGCTGATCCATTAGCGTCAAACTCAACCACACCAAAGCGCTCGGGATCAGAGACGTGATACCCGAAGATAGTGGCACCCTCCTCTCGCAGGCAGGCGGAACGCAAATTGTCCGAGAAGTGCTGACCGTAGAAGATGTTGTCTCCCAAGATCAGACAGCAGGGATCATCACCAATGAACTCCTCACCGATAATGAAAGCCTGAGCCAGCCCGTCCGGGCTTGGCTGTTCGGCGTAACACAGCTTGATGCCATATGGGCTACCGTCGCCCAACAGCTTTTGAAAGCACGGCAAATCTTCAGTCGTGGAAATAATCAGAATTTCGCGCATCCCCGCCAACATCAGCACGGACAAGGGATAGAAGATCATCGGCTTGTCGTAGATCGGCAGCATTTGCTTGGACACGCCAAGGGTCAGTGGGTGCAGACGAGTACCCGAACCACCAGCGAGAATGATGCCTTTGCGCGTTGTTGTGGTCATTTATCTAGAACTTCCATAAGCATTCGGGTTACACCACTGCGCCAATCGGGCAAGTGCAAAGAAAAACTGTCCCGCAGTTTCCCGGTGTTCAACCGAGAGTTCAGCGGGCGGCGTGCAGGCGTTGGATAGGCGGAAGTCTCGATCGCATTAATGTCCTTCACACGGAGCTCTTCCCCTTGCGCTTTAGCGAAGTCAATCACAAGAGTGGCATACCCATGCCAAGAAACCTCACCAGCGGCCGCCAAGTGATAAAGACCTGACAATTGGGGACGCAGCAAAGCCTGTTGAAGGGTTAAAGCACTGACGTCCGCAATCAGGTCTGCGCCGGTTGGCGCGCCAATCTGATCAGCGATAATGCTCAGACTTTCGCGCTCCTTTGCCAGGCGCAACATCGTTTTGGCGAAATTATTGCCACGAGCGCCATACACCCAACTGGTGCGAAAGATAAGATGCTTGCAGCCGGATTCGATGATCAATCGCTCTCCCGCAAGCTTGCTGGCACCGTAGTGATTTACCGGAGACACGGCAGCGCTCTCCCGCCATGGTGCAGATCCATGCCCATCGAAGACATAGTCTGTCGAGTAATGAACCAGCCACCCGCCGAGCGCTTTCACCTCTTGTGCCAATACTCCAACAGCACAGGCGTTCACAAGATCTGCCAACTCAGTCTCGGCTTCAGCCTTGTCAACTGCGGTGTAAGCGGCCGCATTGACAACGACATCTGGCCTGATTGCGCGGAGAGTTGCTCGTAACCCATCAATATTGCTCAGGTCACCGCACAGGCCATCGGCTAATTGACGATCCAGTGCCACCAACTCACCGAGCGGCGCGAGAGAGCGCTGCAACTCCCAACCGACCTGGCCGTTTTTTCCCAGAAGAAGGATTTTCATGCCTTGCCCGCACGATCTGCGTAGTTCTGATCAATCCACTGCTGATAGCTGCCGCTCTTCACATGCGCGACCCATTCAGTGTTGTTCAGGTACCACTCCACAGTCTTGCGGATACCGCTATCAAACGTTTCTTCCGGCGACCAACCGAGCTCTTTCTGTATCTTGCTTGCATCAATCGCGTAGCGCTGATCATGACCGGGGCGGTCCTGCACGTAAGTGATCAGCCTCGCATGGGGGCGGTGAGGCGAAGCCGGGCGCAACTCATCAAGCAGCGCGCAGAGGGCATGCACTACTTCGATATTTTGTTTCTCGTTGTGGCCACCAATGTTGTAAGTCTCGCCGATGACGCCATCGGTGACGACTTTGTAGAGTGCACGAGCGTGATCCTCGACATACAGCCAGTCACGTACCTGGTCGCCCTTGCCGTAAACCGGTAGCGCCTTGCCTTCTAGAGCGTTGAGTATGATTAGCGGAATCAGCTTTTCCGGAAAGTGGTACGGACCATAGTTATTCGAACAATTGGTAACCAGGGTCGGCAGACCATAGGTGCGAGACCACGCGCGAACCAAGTGATCGGAGCTGGCCTTGCTGGCAGAGTAAGGCGAACTTGGCTGGTATGGCGTGGTTTCGGTAAACAGATCTTCAGGCCCTTCCAGGTCGCCATACACTTCATCAGTAGAGATATGATGAAAGCGAAAAACGGCTTTACGACCTTGCTCCAGGCCGCTCCAGTAATGACGCGCTGATTCCAGAAGCGTGTAGGTGCCAATGATGTTGGTCTGGATGAATTCCGACGGACCCGATATGGAGCGGTCAACGTGCGACTCTGCCGCCAAATGCATGACGGCGTCAGGCTGGTGCTCGAGGAAAACTCGATCCATTTGTTCGCGATCACAAATGTCCACGCGCTCAAAGGCATAACGCGAGCTTTGACTGACAGCAGCCAAAGACTCCAGATTGCCGGCGTAGGTCAGCTTATCGACGTTAACGACAGAATCGCCGGTGTTGGCAATGATGTGACGGATAACTGCTGAGCCGATAAACCCGGCGCCGCCGGTTACTAGAATTTTCACGCGGTACCATGCCCTTGAGCTGCTGACAGCGATTCGGGAGCGCTGTCCAATCCATGAATGCAAAAAGCTAGTCGTCGTAGCTTTATCAAATTCAATCTGAATGGGTGTGAGTGCCTCACAACCAAAAGAGGATCGCATTTTACAGCTTCATAGGCGTTTTACTATTGGATATAGCCATGCCCTCGCAGTAAGCACATGAGCCTTTCACTGCATCAAATGCTTGCGCGCAGCTCTGTTTCTACCTGCAATCCTTGATGAGCGCCCCAATAACCAGCCTAACACCGGCCCGATCAGCATCCCGACAAGAAAAGCCAAAACCACGATCAACGAAATCGGCAATTGAGGCCCAGACAAACCCAGAAACAATAACGAAACCGACTGCTGATTCTCGAGGACAAACGCCAGAATCACCAAAATCAATAAAAGTATAAAAAAACCGATTAATATTCGCTTAAGGTTACGCATGAGTAACCCCTTGAAAGATAGCGACTGTCAAACCCCCTCCTCCTCTTCTTCGTTCACGCGGTCACGCAATTCCTTGCCCGGTTTGAAATGCGGAACGAATTTACCGTCCAGACTTACCGACTGGCCGGTCTTTGGATTGCGGCCGACGCGCGGTGCGCGGTAGTGCAGGGAGAAGCTGCCAAATCCACGGATCTCGATACGATCACCTGTGGCGAGGCACTGAGACATTTGTTCAAGCATGGTCTTGATGGCCAGCTCCACATCCTTGGATGAGAGTAGCCCTTGATGGGTGACAATTCGTTCGATCAACTCCGACTTCGTCATATTTTTCCCTTCTTTTTCAAGCAGCTAGATCAGCGCTTGAAAGGTTTTAGCATGCCCGGATGATTTTGAACAGCCCAGGGATTGACATATCTTTCCCGGGGTCAAAACGCCCATTTTCAGGGCACTCCAGTGGCGAGTCGGATCGCCGCTGCCCTAACGACACATCACCAGCATGGTCCGGGTCACGAAGCCCGCCGGATTGAAGCCAAACGGGTATTCGTCTTCATCTTTGGCATCGTCAGAGCGGGTGATGACCTTGTAGCCCTTGCCTTTGCATTCCTTGGCCGCACGCTTCTGACACTTCTCCCAACCGGAACCAAGCCCAGAGCAATCGACCTCGATACCACTGACGCCGCGCACCGCATGGGTTTTCGCACTGGTGGTGCACCCTGCCAGCGCCAAGACCACTGCAACAACAAGTAACTTGTTCATCCACTTCCTTATGCCAGGCAAGCCTGACGACTAATGCTCAAGATCAAGCTTAGTCGCGAATAGGCGATTGATCCGATTAAAGAAACAGACCCGCAGCCGAAGCTATTGGTTTCATGCACGGACGTACAAAGACCAAATCGCAGGCACAAAAAAGGGCGACCGAAGTCGCCCTTTTTAATGATCAACCAGAACTCAGTTCTGTTTGGCCATTGCTTGACGCAGCAGTGCCGCCATAGTGGTGTCAGCTGCTTCGCCTTCCGGAGCTGCTTTCAGGCTCTGGATGGCTTCTTTCTCTTCAGCGTCGTCTTTCGACTTGATCGAGAGCTGGATTACGCGGCTCTTGCGGTCAACGCTGATGATCTTGGCTTCAACTTCCTGGCCTTCTTTCAGAACGTTGCGCGCGTCTTCAACGCGGTCACGGCTGATTTCGGAGGCTTTCAGGGTAGCTTCGATGTCGTCGGCCAGAACGATGATGGCGCCTTTGGCGTCAACTTCTTTCACGGTACCGGTCACGATAGCGCCCTTGTCGTTAACCGAGACGTACTCGGAGAACGGATCGCTTTCCAGTTGCTTGATGCCCAGGGAGATGCGCTCGCGCTCTGGGTCAACCGACAGGATGACGGTGTCCAGCTCGTCGCCCTTCTTGAAACGACGTACGGCTTCTTCGCCCACTTCGTTCCAGGAGATGTCGGACAAGTGAACCAGACCGTCGATGCCGCCGTCCAGACCAATGAAGATACCGAAATCGGTGATCGACTTGATGGTGCCGGAGATCTTGTCGCCCTTGTTGAACTGGCCAGAGAAGTCTTCCCATGGGTTCGACTTGCACTGCTTGATGCCCAGGGAGATACGACGACGCTCTTCGTCGATGTCCAGAACCATGACTTCCACTTCGTCGCCGACTTGTACGACTTTCGAAGGGTGGATGTTCTTGTTGGTCCAGTCCATTTCCGAAACGTGTACCAGACCTTCAACGCCTTCTTCCAGCTCAGCGAAGCAGCCGTAGTCGGTCAGGTTGGTTACACGAGCGGTAACGCGAGTGCCTTCTGGGTAACGGGCTTTGATAGCAACCCATGGATCTTCGCCCAGTTGCTTCAGGCCCAGGGAAACACGGTTGCGTTCGCGATCGTATTTCAGAACCTTGACGTCGATTTCGTCACCAACGTTGACGATCTCGGAAGGATGCTTGATGCGCTTCCAGGCCATGTCGGTGATGTGCAGCAGGCCGTCCACGCCACCCAGATCGACGAATGCGCCGTAATCGGTGAGGTTTTTGACGATACCTTTGACTTGCTGGCCTTCCTGCAGGGATTCCAGCAGAGCTTCACGCTCGGCGGAGTTCTCGGCTTCGAGGACGCTGCGACGGGAAACGACAACGTTGTTGCGCTTCTGGTCCAGCTTGATGACCTTGAATTCCAGCTCTTTGCCTTCCAGGTGCGTGGTGTCGCGCACTGGACGGACGTCAACCAGGGAACCTGGCAGGAACGCACGGATGCCGTTAACGTCGACAGTGAAGCCGCCTTTAACCTTACCGTTGATAACGCCCTTGACCACTTCCTCGGCTGCGAAGGCTGCTTCCAGAACGATCCAGCATTCAGCGCGCTTGGCTTTTTCACGGGACAGCTTGGTTTCGCCAAAGCCGTCTTCAACCGAATCCAGAGCAACGTGAACTTCATCACCAACGTTTATGTTCAGTTCGCCAGCATCGTTGTAGAACTGCTCAAGCGGGATGAGTGCTTCAGACTTCAGACCAGCGTGAACGGTTACCCAGCGAGCCTGGTAATCGATATCAACGATAACACCGGTGATGATGGAGCCTGCCTGAAGGTTCAGGGTTTTCAGGCTTTCTTCAAAGAGTTCCGCAAAGCTTTCGCTCATTTTAATTCCTGTAGATGAGGGCGAAGTAAACGCCCATCTCCACACCCCAGACGGTGTGGGTTAGTTTCATTTAAAAGAAGCACCGCAGGACTATGACTGGTCCCCTGCGGCCCTCTTGGTCACCCGGCGATATCGCGAATGGCGATCTCGCTCATGATGCGTTCAAGCACCTGATCGATGGAAAGCTCCGTGGAATCCAGCTGAATCGCGTCGGCCGCCGGCTTGAGCGGGGCTACTGCGCGCTGGGTGTCACGCTCATCGCGTGCACGGATCTCATCTAGCAGACTCGACAGACTAACACCCTCGACTTTGCCCTTCAACTGCAAATATCGACGGCGCGCCCGCTCCTCGGCACTGGCGGTGAGGAAAATCTTCAGCGGTGCATCCGGAAATACCACCGTGCCCATGTCGCGACCGTCCGCCACCAGCCCCGGCGCTTCCTGGAACGCACGCTGGCGCTGCAGCAGCGCCTCGCGCACGGCGGGCAGCGCAGCCACTTGCGAGGCGCCGGAACCGACACTTTCGGTGCGAATGACATCGCTGACTTCGTCGCCTTCCAGAATGATCCGCTGCAGTTGACCTTCGGTCGCGGCGATGAACTGCACATCCAGATGAGCGGCCAGCGTTTTCAGCAACTCTTCATTGGTCAGGTCGACGCCATGGTTGTGCGCAGCAAACGCGAGCAAGCGATAAAGCGCACCGGAATCCAGCAGGTTCCAGCCCAGACGCTTGGCCAGAATCCCGGCGACCGTGCCTTTGCCGGAGCCGCTTGGCCCATCGATGGTGATGACCGGTGCAATGTTTTTCACGACTGAGCCTCTTGTGCCACACGAATGCCGACTTGCCCGCACAGCGCGAGGAAGTTGGGGAACGAGGTCGCGACGTTGGCACAATCGTGGATGCGGATCGGTGCGGTAGCGCGCAACGAGGCGACGCTGAACGCCATGGCGATACGGTGATCGCCGTGACCGTGCACTTCACCGCCGCCGATCTGGCCGCCGTCGATGATGATGCCGTCCGGGGTCGGTTCGCACTTGACGCCCAGCGCCAGCAAGCCGTCCGCCATGACCTGAATCCGGTCGGATTCCTTGACGCGCAGCTCTTCTGCGCCGGTGAGCACGGTACGCCCTTCGGCGCACGCAGCAGCAACGAACAGGACCGGGAATTCGTCGATCGCCAGCGGCACCAGCGCCTCCGGAATCTCGATACCTTTGAGTTTAGCTGCCCGCACGCGCAAGTCAGCCACTGGCTCGCCGCCGACTTCACGCTGGTTTTCCAGAGTGATATCGGCGCCCATCAGACGCAGGATATCGATCACGCCAGTGCGGGTCGGGTTGATGCCGACGTGCTCGAGCACCAGCTCGGAACCCTCGGCGATCGAGGCCGCGACCAAGAAGAATGCCGACGACGAAATATCGCCCGGCACTTCGATGTGAGTCGCGGTGAGCTTGCCGCCGGACTCGACCGAAGCCGTGGCGCCGTCGACGCTGACCGAGTAGCCGAAGCCGCGCAGCATGCGCTCGGTGTGGTCGCGGGTCGGTGCCGGCTCGGTGACGGTGGTCTTGCCTTCGGCATACAGACCGGCAAGCAGCAGACAGGATTTCACCTGAGCACTGGCCATCGGCATGGTATAGGTCAGACCCTTGAGTTTGTGGCCACCACGAATGGTCATCGGTGGACGACCCTCAGCAGCGGTTTCGATGACCGCACCCATTTCCCGCAAAGGATTGGCCACGCGGTTCATCGGACGCTTCGAAAGCGAGGCATCACCCGTCAAAACACTGTCGAAGCTCTGCGCCGCCAGCAGGCCAGAGAGCAGACGCATCGAGGTGCCGGAGTTGCCCAGATAGATCGGGCCCGGCGCAGGTTTCAGGCCGTGCAGGCCGACACCGTGGATGGTCACGCGGCCGTGATGAGGGCCTTCGATGACCACGCCCATGTCGCGAAACGCCTGCAAGGTCGCCAGGGCGTCTTCGCCCTCAAGGAAGCCTTCGACTTCGGTGACGCCTTCGGCCAGCGAGCCGAGCATGATCGAACGGTGGGAAATCGATTTGTCACCCGGTACGCGAATCCGACCGGACAGGCGGCCACCAGGTTGAGCCAGGAAGATCAGATCGTTGGAATTCATAGCGTCCACATAGGCCCTGCGGGCCAGGATTTTACTGAAATGCTCGCGGGCAACCCGGGCGCGCGTGAAAACGCCCAATAATTGGTGCCCATCCCCTGCATCGACCGCGTCGCGCAAGGCGTCGAGGTCGCTGCGAAATGTATCGAGTGTGCGCAGGACAGCCTCGCGGTTGGCGAGGAAGATGTCGTGCCACATCACCGGGTCGCTTCCGGCGATTCTTGTGAAATCGCGAAAACCACCGGCAGCGTAACGGAAGATCTCCAGATTTTCATTGCGCTTGGCCAATGAATCGACCAGACCGAAGGCCAGCAGGTGCGGCAGATGGCTCGTCGCGGCAAGCACTTCATCGTGACGCTCGACCTGCATGTGCTCGACATCGGCGCCCAGTTCGCGCCAGAGACGATCGAGCACCGCCAGCGCGGCAGGATCGGTCTGCTCGAGCGGCGTCAGGATCACCTTGTGCCGGCGGAACAGCTCGGCATTCGAGGCTTCCACCCCGCTCTGCTCGGAACCGGCAATCGGGTGCCCGGGGACGAAGCGCGCCGGCATGCCGCCAAACGCCTCGGTCGCCGCGCGCACCACATTGCCTTTGGCGCTGCCGACATCCGTAAGAATCGCCTGCCCCAGATCCATGACAGCCAGACGCGCGAGCAGCTTTTCCATGGCCAGAATCGGCACCGCCAGCTGAATCACATCGGCACCGACGCAAGCCGCCGCCAAGTCGTCTTCACAGCGATCGACCACACCCAATTCGACCGCGAGCCTGCGCGATTGCGGGTCGAGATCGACGCCGACCACTTCACGGCACAGGCCGCTTTCACGCAAACCCTTGGCAAACGAACCACCGATCAACCCCAGACCGACCACCACAAGGCGACCGATCATAGGTGCAGCAGGTTGCAGCGCAGTGACATCAACCACGAGCCAGAACCTTGCGCAGCGCCTCGAGTAAACGGCTGTTTTCCGCCGGCAGACCGATGGTCACCCGCAGGTGGTCCGGCATGCCGTAATTGGCCACCGGACGCACGATCACGCCTTCGCGCAGCAAGCCCTGAAAAATCGGCGCCGCGACCTGGCCGAGATCGACGCAGATGAAGTTGCCTTTGGATTCGATCCAGCCCAGCCCCAACTCACGGAAACCGGCCTGCAACTGCTGCATGCCGGATTCGTTGAGCTGACGGCTTTGCGCCAGATATTCCTCGTCCTTCAGCGCCGCACACGCCGCCGCCAGCGCGAGGCTGTTGACGTTGAACGGCTGACGAACGCGGTTCAGCACGTCCGCCACCACAGGTGTCGACAAGCCATAACCGACGCGCAGCGCGGCCAGACCATAGGCCTTGGAGAAGGTGCGCGACACCAGCAGGTTCGGGTACGCCGCGAGGAAGTCGAGACCGTCCGGCAAGTCGCTGCCTTCGGCGTACTCGATGTAAGCCTCATCGAGGACTACCAGCACATGCTCGGGAACGTCCTGCAGGAACTCGTCCAGCGCTTCTGCGCCGAACCAGGTGCCGGTCGGGTTGTTCGGGTTGGCGATAAACACCACGCGAGTGTTGGCATCGATGGCTGCGAGCATCGCCGGCAAGTCATGGCCCCAGTCTTTGGCTGGAACGACTTTGGCTTGTGCGCCGACTGCTTGAGTCGCGATCGGATACACCGCGAAGGCGTGCTCACTGAACACCGCATTCAGGCCCGGCGCCAGATAGGCACGCGCAACCAGCTCAAGAATGTCGTTGGAGCCATTGCCCAGCGTGACCTGGTTCAGCTCGACACGGCACTGCTCGGCGAGCAGCGATTTCAGGGCGAAACCATTGCCGTCCGGGTAGCGGGTCAGCTCGGCCAGCTCTTCGCGAATCGCCGCCAATGCCTTCGGGCTGGCGCCCAACGGGTTTTCGTTGCTCGCCAGTTTGACGATTTTTGCCGGATCCAGATCGAGCTCGCGCGCCAGTTCGTCCACAGGCTTGCCCGGAACGTACGGCGAAAGTTGTTGCACGCCCGGCTGTGCCAGAGCGAGGAAGTTGCCACTCATTTGCTACCGCCCCTTAGAGAACTGCTTTCGGGTAGGAACCCAGCACTTTGAGTGCTACTGCTTCCTGACTGATCTTTTCCAGCACACCTTTGATCAACGGATCGCGGTGGTGGCCGACGAAGTCGATGAAGAACACGTAGGTCCATTTGCCGCTGCGCGACGGTCGGGTTTCGATACGGGTCAGGTCGATCCCATTGTCGTGGAACGGCACCAGCAGCTCGTGGAGCGCGCCGGGCTTGTTGCTCATCGACACGATGATCGAGGTCTTGTCGTCACCGGTCGGCGGGACTTCCTGATTACCGATCATCAGGAAGCGCGTCGAGTTGTCCGGGCGATCTTCGATCTTCTCGGCCAGACGCGTCAGGCCATACAGCCCTGCCGCCATGTCGCCGGCGATCGCCGCGGAATTCCACTCACCCTTGACCCGTTTGGCCGCTTCGGCGTTGCTGGACACCGCGACGCGTTCGACATTCGGGTAATGCGCGTCCAGCCACTTGCGGCACTGGGCCAGCGACTGCGCGTGGGAATAGATGCGACTGATGCTGTCGGTCTTGGTGTTCTCGCCGACCAGCAGATGATGGTGGATGCGCAGCTCGACTTCGCCGCAGATCACCATGTCGTGCTCGAGGAAGCTGTCCAGCGTGTGATTGACCGCGCCTTCGGTGGAGTTTTCCACTGGCACCACGCCGAAATTCACCGCACCGGCGGCGACTTCACGGAACACTTCGTCGATCGCTGCCATCGGCTTGCTGATCACCGCGTGACCGAAATGCTTCATCGCCGCCGCTTGGGTGAAGGTACCTTCAGGGCCGAGGTACGCCACTTTCAGTGGCTGCTCCAGCGCCAGGCACGACGACATGATCTCGCGGAACAGCCGCGCCATTTCTTCGTTGCCCAGCGGCCCCTGATTGCGCTCCATCACACGCTTGAGCACCTGAGCTTCGCGCTCGGGACGATAGAACACCGGCACTTCGCCTTCGGCCAGCGAGGCCATCTTCACGCGGGCGACTTCCTGGGCGCAACGCGCACGCTCACTGATCAGCTCGAGGACTTTGGTGTCCAGAGCGTCGATGCGAACGCGCAGTGCCTTGAGTTCTTGCTCGGACATCAGCCGTGTTCCTTCTCGAATTCCGCCATGTACGCCACCAGCGCGTTAACTGCGGTGATGTCGACGGCGTTGTAGATGGAGGCGCGCATGCCGCCCACAGAGCGATGGCCCTTGAGGTTGAGCAGGCCGCGCTCGTCGGCACCGGCGAGGAACGGCTTGTCCAGACGATCGTCAGCGAGACGGAACGGCACGTTCATCCACGAGCGATCCGACTTGTTGATCGGGTTGCTGTAGAGGCCGCTGGCGTCGATGAAGTCGTACAGGGTGCGCTGCTTGACGTCGTTGAGCTTGGCAATCGCTTCGACGCCGCCCTGCTCTTTCAGCCATTGGAACACCAGACCGGACAGGTACCAGGCCAGCGTCGGCGGGGTGTTGTACATGGAGCCGTTATCGGCCGCGACCTTGTAGTTGAGCATGGTCGGGCACAGCGAGCGGGCCTTGCCGAGCAGGTCTTCGCGAATGATATTGACGACGATGCCGCTCGGGCCGATGTTCTTCTGCGCGCCGGCGTAGATCATGCCGAAACGCGAAATATCGACCGGGCGCGAGAGGATGTCCGAAGACATGTCCGCCACCAGCGGTACGTCACCGGTTTGCGGGATCCACTGGAATTCCAGACCGCCGATGGTTTCGTTCGGCGCGTAGTGAACGTACGCGGCGTCTTTCGACAGGTTCCACTCGTTCTGGCCTGGGATGGCGAAATAGTCGTAAGGCTTGGCAGTGGCAGCAACGTTGACGTGGCCGTAGCGCGAGGCTTCTTCGATGGCTTTCTGCGACCAGATACCGGTGTCGATGTAGTCGGCCGAGCCGCCTTCAGGCAACAGGTTCAGCGGGATCTGTGCGAACTGCTGGCTGGCGCCGCCCTGCAGAAACAGCACTTTGTAGTTCGACGGGATATTCAGCAGGTCACGCAGATCCTGCTCGGCCTGGGTGGCAATGGACACGAACTCATCGCTGCGATGGCTCATTTCCATGACCGACAGACCCTTGCCGTGCCAATCAAGGAGTTCACCCTGGGCGCGCTGCAGGACAGCTTCAGGCAGCGCCGCCGGACCGGCGCAGAAGTTATAGGCTCGCTTGCTCACATCCAATCTCGCTCTGATTTGGTGGTCACTTGAATCTTCTGGTTTACGGCTGATCGTTCCCACGCTCCGCGTGGGAATGCATCCAATGACGCTCTGCGTCATGGGACGCGGAGCGTCCCCAGCGGCATTCCCACGCAGAGCGTGGGAACGATCATCCGCAGTGTTGCAAATTTTCATACCGGACAAATAACAAGGGGGCGAATTCTCATCCGCCCCCTCGTTTGTCCGCTTATTCCTGCGGTTCTTCGTCTGCTGCGGCGTCGAGTTGCTGGTCTTCACCTGCTTCGTCGATACCGACGCTGCCTGCGATTTCCTCGCCCTCTTCACCTTCGAGTTCTTCGCCTTCGATTTCCGAAGGCTCCTGAACCCGCTCCAGCCCGACCAGGGTTTCATCCTTGGCCAGCTTGATCAGCGTCACGCCCTGAGTGTTACGACCCAGGCTCGACACTTCGCCGACACGGGTACGCACCAGGGTGCCCTGATCAGAGATCAGCATGATTTCTTCGCCGTCGAGCACCTGAACTGCGCCGACCAGACGGCCGTTACGCTCGTTGCTGACCATGGCGATCACGCCCTGACCGCCACGCTTGTACTCAGGGAACTCGGTGATCGCGGTGCGCTTGCCATAACCACGCTCGGAAGCGGTGAGGATCTGGCTGCCTTCTTCCGGGATCAGCATGGAAATCAGCTTCTGCCCTTCCGGCAGACGCATGCCGCGCACGCCGCGAGCGGTACGGCCCATGGCACGCACGTCGGACTCTTTGAAACGGGTGACCTTGCCGCCATCGGAGAACAGCATCACTTCTCGCTCGCCATCGGTGATGGCTGCAGAGATCAGCACGTCGCCTTCGTCCAGCTCCAGCGCGATCAGACCGACGCTGCGCTGACGACTGAAGGATTCCAGCGGGGTCTTCTTCACGGTGCCGTTGGCGGTGGCCATGAAGATGTAGTGACCTTCGGTGTATTCCTCGACCGGCAGCATGGTGGTGATGTATTCACCATCATCCAGCGGCAACAGGTTGACCAGCGGACGACCACGGGCCGCGCGGGAGGCTTCCGGAATTTCGTAGGTCTTGAGCCAGTACACCTTGCCCTTGCTGGAGAACAGCAGCAGCGTGGTGTGGCTGTTGGCAACCAGCAGGTGAGCGATGTAGTCCTCGTCCTTGACGCCGGTAGCCGATTTGCCTTTGCCGCCACGACGCTGAGCCTGGTACGCAGCCAGCGGCTGGGTCTTGGCGTAGCCACCGTGGGAGATGGTCACGACGCGCTCTTCTTCCGGGATCATGTCGCCCAGGGTCAGGTCGAGACGGGCATCGAGAATTTCGGTGCGGCGCACGTCGCCGTATTCGGCGCGGATCACTTCCAGTTCTTCGCGGATCACTTCCATCAGGCGCACGGCACTGTTGAGGATGCGGATCAGCTCGCCGATCTGGTTGAGGATCTCTTGATACTCGGCCAGCAGCTTCTCATGCTCCAGACCGGTCAGACGGTGCAGGCGCAGTTCGAGAATGGCTTGTGCCTGTTCTGGCGAGAGGAAGTACTTGCCTTCACGCAGACCGTATTGCGGATCGAGGTTTTCCGGACGGCACGAATCGGCACCGGCACGCTCAACCATCGCCACCACAGCCGAAGATTCCCAAGGCGTGCTGATCAGCGCTTCCTTGGCTTCCGACGGTGTTGGCGAAGCCTTGATCAGGGCGATTACCGGATCGATATTCGACAGCGCAACGGCCTGGCCTTCGAGAATGTGCCCACGCTCGCGCGCCTTGCGCAATTCGAACACGGTACGGCGGGTAACCACTTCGCGACGGTGACGGACGAAGGCTTCCAGCAGATCCTTGAGGTTGAGGATGCGTGGGCGGCCGTCGATCAGCGCGACGATGTTGATGCCGAATACCGATTGCAGCTGGGTCTGGGCGTAGAGGTTGTTGAGGATCACCTCAGGCACTTCGCCACGACGCAGCTCGATGACGACGCGCATACCGTCCTTGTCGGACTCGTCGCGCAGCTCGGTGATGCCTTCGAGCTTCTTCTCTTTGACCAGCTCGGCGATCTTCTCGATCAGACGCGCCTTGTTCAGCTGGTAAGGCAGTTCGGTGATGACGATCTGCTGACGGCCACCCACCTTGTCGATGTCTTCGATGATCGAGCGGGCACGCATGTAAATGCGCCCGCGACCGGTGCGGTAGGCTTCGATGATGCCGGCGCGACCGTTGATGATCGCAGCCGTCGGGAAGTCCGGACCGGGAATGTATTGCATCAGCTCATCGACGGTCAGCTCGGGGTTGTCGATGAGGGCCAGGCAACCGTCGATGACTTCACCGAGGTTGTGCGGCGGAATGTTGGTCGCCATGCCCACAGCGATACCGCTGGAACCGTTGACCAGCAGGTTCGGTACGCGGGTCGGCATGACTGCCGGGATCAGTTCGGTGCCGTCGTAGTTCGGCACCCAGTCCACGGTTTCCTTGTGCAGGTCAGCCAGCAGCTCGTGCGCCAGCTTGGTCATGCGCACTTCGGTGTATCGCATGGCCGCAGCGTTGTCGCCGTCGACCGAACCGAAGTTGCCCTGGCCGTCGACCAGCAGGTAGCGCAGGGAGAAAGGCTGGGCCATACGAACGATGGTGTCGTACACGGCAGTGTCACCGTGCGGGTGATACTTACCGATCACGTCGCCGACGACACGGGCAGATTTCTTGTACGGCTTGTTGTAGTCGTTGCCCAGCTCGCTCATCGCGAACAGTACGCGACGGTGCACGGGCTTGAGGCCATCGCGCGCATCCGGCAGTGCACGGCCGACGATCACGCTCATTGCGTAGTCGAGGTAGGACTGTTTCAGCTCGTCTTCGATATTGACCGGGAGGATTTCTTTGGCCAGTTCGCCCATGAGAAGCCTGATTCCTTTTTCTGGTGAAACTTCGTCATATCCATGTGGGAGCAACGAAGCTCGTCGGGGCCGGCCGAGTGCCATGCGCCGACTTACGACAAATCAACATTGGATCGCGGATTTGCGCAGTAAAGACAGCTCCGTGGAGCCGCCTCGGAAAACGCCGGATGTTATCACAAAGGCCGCCACGCACCTATCCCCCAGATGCGCATGGAGCATAGTTAGTTGACCGATGACAGGCTTGAGGGGGACGACAGAAGCTCTGAGCTTCTTTGAATGTGAAATCTGGGGCTGAATTAGCGATGTTTATTGACATTAGCGGCCTCTTCGCGAGCAGGCTCGCTCCCACACGTGTCTGTGGCGATCACAAAACCTGTGGGAGCGAGCCTGCTCGCGAAGAGCTCGCTGCAAGACCAAAGCCTGTCAATGCAGGCGCTTGCGGCACATCAGCTGGGCCATTTTCGCGGTGTCCGGGCGTTCGACGATGCCTTTTTCGGTGACGATCGCATCGATCAGATCCGCCGGGGTGACATCAAACACCGGGTTGAACGCTTCAACATTGGCACCGACGCGTTTACCGCCGACTTCCAGCAGTTCGGCGCCATCACGCTCTTCAATCGGGATGTCATCGCCGCTGGCCAGATTCATGTCGATAGTCGAACTCGGCGCCACCACCATGAAGCGCACGCCGTGGTGCATGGCGTTGACCGCCAGTTGATAGGTGCCGATCTTGTTCGCCACGTCGCCATTGGCGGTGATGCGGTCGGCGCCGACGATCACCCAGGTCACGCCTTTGGTTTTCATGATGTGCGCGGCGGCGGAGTCGGCATTCAGGGTCACCGGGATGCCTTCGTTGGCCAGCTCCCACGCGGTCAGCCGCGAGCCCTGCAACCATGGCCGGGTTTCGTCGGCGTAAACGCGCTCGACCATGCCTTCTATATAAGCAGCGCGGATCACCCCCAGCGCAGTACCGAACCCGCCGGTGGCCAGCGCGCCGGTATTGCAATGGGTCAGGATGGCCTGAGCGTTGCCCTGATGCTTGCGAATCAGATCGACACCAAGCTGCGCCATGGTCAGGTTGGCCTCGCGGTCGCTTTCATGAATGGCGATAGCTTCGGCTTCCAGCGCCGCCAGCGGATCGGCGTTGCTTTTCAGCCGATCCAGGCGATCGTGCATGCGCCCCAGCGCCCAGAACAGATTGACCGCGGTCGGCCGCGAATCGGCCAACAGCGCGAAATCCTCTTCCAGTGCCGCGTACCAGTCGCCGCCCTCGGCAATCCGCGCCCGCGCCGCGAGGACGATGCCATAGGCCGCACTGATGCCAATAGCCGGCGCGCCACGCACGACCATCGAGCGAATCGCTTCGGCCACGCCGGCGGCGCTGGTGTAGGCGATCCAGTTTTCCTCGAACGGCAAAATACGCTGATCCAGCAGGTGCAGCGCGCCATCACGCCAATCGATGGCCTTTACTTTCTCCGCAGCCAACAGTCGATCGCGCATCCCACACCCCGCACTCATGAACAAAAGCCGCCGATTATAGCGATCCCCCCGCGAAGACGCTCGGGTATACTTCGCCATCCTTTACAAAAGCACTGGAACCGACCCTCGATGCCGAAACCTGCCATTGCGCTCGACCTGTTATTGCTGCCGACCTGGCTGGTCCCTGTCGAACCTGCAGGCGTGGTGCTCAAGGAGCACGGCCTGGGCATCCGTGACGGTTGCATTGTGTTTATCGGCCCGCGCGCCGAAGCGTTGAAGTGTAACGCGACAGAAATCCGTGAACTGCCGGATGTTCTGTTGGCGCCGGGACTAATCAATGCCCACGGCCACGCGGCGATGACGCTGTTCCGTGGCCTGGCTGACGATCTGCCGCTGATGACCTGGCTGGAAAACCACATCTGGCCGGCCGAAGGCAAATGGGTCGATGAGGATTTCGTCCGCGACGGCACCGATCTGGCCATCGCCGAGCAGATCAAGGGCGGCATCACCTGCTTCTCTGACATGTACTTTTTCCCGAAAGTCGCCAGCGAGCGCGTACACAACAGCGGCATCCGTGCGCAGATCGCCATTCCGATCCTCGATTTCCCGATCCCCGGCGCCAGCAGTGCCGACGAAGCCATTCGTCAGGGCGTCGAATTGTTCGGGGATCTCAAGCATCACGAACGCATCAAGATTACTTTCGGCCCTCACGCCCCCTACACCGTCGGTGATGAGAACCTGGAGAAAATCAGGGTGATCGCCGAGGAGCTTGACGCCTCGATCCACATGCATGTGCATGAAACCGCATTCGAAGTGCAACAGGCTGTCGAGCAAACCGGCGAACGGCCACTGGCGCGCCTGGGTCGCCTTGGCCTGCTCGGCCCGCGCTTCCAGGCGGTGCACATGACCCAGATCAGCGATGACGACCTCGCGCTGCTGGTAGAAAGCAACAGCAGCGTGATCCACTGCCCGGAATCCAATCTGAAACTGGCCAGCGGCTTCTGCCCGGTCGAACGTTTGTGGCAGGCTGGGGTGAACGTTGCCGTCGGCACCGATGGCGCGGCGAGCAACAATGATCTCGACCTGCTCGGCGAAACCCGCACCGCCGCCCTGCTGGCCAAAGCCGTCGCCGGCTCTGCCACTGCGCTGGACGCCCATCGCGCCTTGCGCATGGCCACCCTCAATGGTGCGCGTGCACTGGGGATCGAGGCGCAGGTCGGCTCGCTGGAGATTGGCAAAGCCGCGGACATCGTCGCTTTCGACCTGTCCGGCCTGGCGCAGCAACCGGTGTATGACCCGGTGTCGCAGCTGATTTATGCCACCGGGCGTGATTGCGTGAAACACCTGTGGGTCGCCGGCAAGCAACTGCTCGACGACCGGCGCCTGACCCGCATGGACGAACAACAGCTGGGCGCGACCGCCCGCCACTGGGGCCAGCGCATCAGCGGCCACACCGAATCGTAAACACCGCGGCGCTATATCCGCGGCTACAGCCCTTTTCAGGTTTTTCGAGGAATTGAACATGAGCAACGTCGACCACGCCGAAATCGCCAAATTCGAGGCCCTGGCCCATCGCTGGTGGGACCGCGAAAGCGAATTCAAGCCGCTGCACGACATCAACCCGCTGCGGGTCAACTGGATCGACGAGCGGGTCAATCTGGCCGGCAAGAAAGTCCTCGACGTTGGTTGCGGCGGCGGCATCCTCAGCGAAGCCATGGCCCAGCGTGGCGCCACGGTGATGGGCATCGACATGGGCGAAGCGCCGCTGGCGGTCGCACAACTGCATCAGCTGGAATCCGGGGTCAGCGTCGAATACCGCCAGATCACCGCCGAAGCCCTCGCCGAGGAAATGCCCGAGCAGTTCGACGTGGTCACCTGCCTGGAAATGCTCGAGCACGTGCCGGATCCATCCTCGGTAATCCGTGCCTGCTTCCGCATGGTCAAGCCGGGCGGCCAGGTATTCTTCTCGACCATCAACCGCAACCCGAAGGCGTATCTGTTCGCGATCATCGGCGCCGAATACATCATGAAGCTGCTGCCGCGCGGCACCCACGACTTCAAGAAATTCATCCGCCCATCCGAGCTCGGCGCGTGGAGCCGCATGGCTGGCCTGACCGTCAAGGACATCATCGGCCTGACCTACAACCCGCTGACCAAGCACTACAAGCTGGCCAACGACGTTGACGTCAATTACATGATCCAGACCCTGCGCGAGGAATAAGCCGATGGCCATCAGAGCGGTACTTTTCGACATGGACGGCACCCTGCTCGACACCGCGCCGGACTTCATCGCCATCTGCCAGGCGATGCGCGCCGATCGCGGTCTGCCGCCGATCAACGACAAGCACATCCGCGACGAGATTTCCGGCGGGGCCAAGGCCATGGTTGCGGTGACATTTTCGATGGATCCGGAATCGCCGGGCTTTGAGGAGCTGCGTCTGGAGTTTCTCGAGCGCTATCTGGTCGGCTGCGCGGTGCACAGCAAACTGTTCGACGGCATGGGCGAACTGCTCGCCGATATCGAAAAGGCCAACCTGATCTGGGGCGTGGTCACCAACAAACCGGTGCGCTTCGCCGAGCCGATCATGCAGCGTCTGGGGCTGGCCGAGCGTTCGGCGCTGCTGATCTGCCCGGATCATGTGAAGAACAGCAAGCCGGATCCGGAGCCGCTGATCCTCGCCTGCAAGATGCTTGATCTGGATCCGTCGACCGTGCTGTTTATCGGCGATGATCTGCGCGATATCGAATCGGGCCGCGATGCCGGCACCAAGACCGCTGCGGTGACCTACGGCTACATCCACCCGGACGACAATCCACGGCACTGGGGCGCGGACGTGGTAGTGGATCACCCGCTGGAGTTGCGCAAGGTGCTCGACAGCGCGCTGTGCAGCTGCTGACCTGACTGTTGCAAGCTCCCTGTGTGGCGAGGGGATTTATCCCCGCTGGGCTGCGAAGCGGCCCCCGCTTTCATCCAGGCAATGTGACACACAGGTTTTGCGACGGCTTCGCCGCCGAACGGGGATAAATCCCCTCGCCACAGGGGTGAAGCAGATCTTCATGAAATGGATTGTGAGGTTTTTATGTTTGATTACACCGCTCGCCCTGAATTGCTCAAGGATCGGGTCATTCTGGTCACCGGTGCCGGGCGCGGCATCGGCGCGGCTGCGGCGAAAACCTATGCCGCCCACGGTGCCACCGTGCTGCTGCTGGGCAAGACCGAAGCCAATCTGACCGAGGTCTACGACGAAATCGAAGCAGCGGGCCACCCGCAACCGGCGGTGATCCCGTTCAACCTCGAGACCGCCCTGCCCCATCAATATGATGAGCTGGCCGCGATGATCGAAACCGAGTTCGGCCATCTCGACGGCCTGCTGCACAACGCTTCGATCATCGGCCCGCGCACGCCGATCGAACAACTCTCCGGCGAAAACTTCATGCGGGTCATGCAGGTCAACGTCAACGCGATGTTCATGCTGACCAGCACCCTGCTGCCGCTGCTCAAGCTCTCGAAGGACGCCTCGGTGGTGTTCACCTCCAGCAGCGTCGGGCGCAAGGGTCGCGCGTACTGGGGCGCTTACGGTGTGTCGAAATTTGCCACCGAAGGCCTGATGCAAACCCTGGCCGATGAAGTCGAAGGCGTTGCGCCGGTACGCTCCAATAGCATCAACCCGGGCGGTACGCGCACCAGCATGCGCGCGCAGGCTTATCCGGGGGAAAATCCGCTGAACAACCCGACACCGGAAGAGATCATGCCGGTGTATCTATACCTGATGGGCCCGGACAGCGCGGGCGTCAATGGCCAGGCTTTCAACGCCCAATAACGCCATACGTCGCATTTGTTGCCGCGGCAGAATGCTGTCGCGGCAAGCCATTGCCGCTCATAACCGTCACAAAGCCGCCAATAACCCAGCGCGGCCGCCCGGCATCCATCAGCAAGTCTTTGATTCGAAAAGCTTTAAATTAAATCGAACCGAATGGCACGGGTTTCGCTCTAAATTCCCTCAAAACATGCCGTGTGATGGCCATGGGGCAACGCCGATTTCGATAGCTGACTGATCGTCTTGCGGCAGACTAAACTTACGCCAAACGTCCTACGGGACTGATGGATCAGTACGACGCGCAGCCCATAGCCGCTCTCACCCAGCCTGTAAGACAGACTTACTGCTTAGGGGCTCACGCCATATGAAATCTCCTTCCCAGACCCATGCAATTGACTTTGACAGTGCCAAATTGCAGCGCCTGGGCTTCGGTCAACTACCGGCGCTGATCGAGCGCCCGACCAGCCTGGCGCAACTGCGTCAGCAAATGAGCCTGCAACTGCAAACCAGCCTGGAGCCACAGCGCATCCTTGGCCTGTTCTTTCGCGAAATCCAACGCCTGGTGCCGCTGGACGCCCTGAGCTATGTGCATCAGGCCAGTGACCTGCGCCTGGAGTTCGGTGCACGCGGTCACCATTCGGTCAGCTACACCCTGAGCCACGAAGGCGAGCACATGGGCGAGCTGGTCTTCCGCCGTAATCAACGCTTCAACGACAAGGAACAGGGCGACCTCGAGTCGCTGCTGTCGTGCCTGCTGTACCCGATGCGCAACGCCCTGCTCTATCGCGCCGCGACGCAAAGTGCCTTGCGCGACCCGTTGACCGGTGCCGGCAATCGGGTGGCCATGGAGCAGACCTTGCAGCGCGAGATCGACATGTCGCGCCGTCATGCGCAACCGCTGTCGGTGCTGATGCTCGACATCGACCACTTCAAACGGGTCAACGATGACCACGGGCATGGTGCCGGCGATGAAGTGCTCAGAGCCATTGCCGCGTCGATCAAGGCGCAACTGCGCAACGTCGACATGGTGTTCCGTTATGGCGGCGAAGAGTTTCTGATCCTGCTGTCCAACACCGGTCGCGAAGCGGCGGCGATGGTCGGCGAGCGTTTGCGCCAGGCGACGCAGTCAGAGGAATATTTTGCCGATGGCCAGTTGATCGAGATCACCGTGAGCCTGGGATGCTCGACGTTGTTGCCGGGCGAGTCGGCAGACAGCTTATTGCGCCGCGCCGACAGCGCGTTATATGTCGCAAAGCGCGAGGGGCGGAACCGGCTGGCGATGGCTGGCTGAAAATCATTGTGGGAGCGAGCCTGCTCGCGAAGAGGGAGGGTCAGACAACGATTCGTTGCATGACCCACCGCTTTCGCGAGCAGGCTCGCTCCCACAGTTCAATCAGCTTTCGGTTACGGTCCGGCGCTCGCGGTTGACCAGCAAGCGCTCCGAAGTCTCCAGCTGCATGCACCGCTCCAGAAACAGGTACATGTAGTCATAACTCTTGCAGATCGCCTGCCGTAGCTCGGCCTGCAACGCCTTGCTCGGGTTCATGCCGGCCAGGGTGCAGATGATTTCCAGCGCTTCCCACGGATGAGCGTCGTCGTACTGGGCATGCATCTTCAACCACTTCATCGCGCGCTTGCGGTCCTCTTCCGGGAACGCTGCCGCGTAGACCCCGGTCGAGCAGACCACCGCTGACCACTCCCCGGTCGCGCCCTCGATCGCATAGTTGGTCGCGGCAATCGCCACGATCAGCGAATCTGCCGAGCTGGTGTGCCAGCACCAATGACTCAGAGCATGCAGCTCCGGCGGCACTTGCTGGGCCTGGAGGTCTTCGAGACTGACGCCATGGGCGCGGCTCCAGTGCATCCAGTAGTCGGCATGGTTGAGTTCGACGCGGATGTTGCGCATCAGCCAGCGCCGCGCCATGTCTTCGCCGGAATGGCGGGCAAAGCGGGTCTTGGTGAGGTTCTGCGCCATGTACAAGGCAAACTGCTCGACCACCGGCCAGCCGCCGATGAGGTACTGGCGCATGGTTTTCGCGCTGAGTCTGTTGTCGCGCATGCGCTGATAAAGTTCATGTTCGACAACCCGGCGCTTGCTCTCGCTGCAATCCTTGATGAGCTGTTGCGCCCAGGCAGGATAACTTGCAGCTTCCATGAGGGGTCCGGTTCGGTTGAATGTGTCGATCACTGTTCGGCTCCTTTTGAGTTGTGATGGCAAGGATCGGCGAGAGATTTCAACGGAACGTGCCAGGCGCTTTGAACAACAACGGCTGCGGTCTGGCAGGGCGACTTTGCAAACTGTCACAGGTAAATAACTGCGGGCGCTCGATGACATACCCCTGAGCGTAATCCACACCTATTTCAAGCAATGCCTGTTCGATCTGGTTAGTTTCAACAAACTCGGCAATTGTCTGCTTACCCATAACATGGCCGATGTGATTGATCACTTCGACCATTGCCCGATTAATCGGGTCGTCCAGCATATCCTTAACGAAACTCCCGTCGATCTTCAGGAAGTCTACAGGCAAATGTTTCAAGTAAGCGAATGAAGACATTCCGGCACAAAAGTCATCCAGAGAAAAGTGACAACCTAAGCCTTTGAGTTCATTGATAAAACGAATTGCACTGCCAAGATTTGCGATTGCACTGGTTTCAGTAATTTCAAAACAAATCATTTCAGGCGGTATAGCGTAGTTAACAAACTGTTCCCGCAGGAAGTGCAAAAACGCGTCATCTCCTATAGTAATGCCTGACAGATTAATCGCACACATTGCCAAAGGAAGTTCATGTTCCTGTTCAATACACTGGGCAATAACCTTGAAAACATTTTCAACTACCCAGCGATCTAACTGGGTCATCAAACCATATCGCTCCGCTGCCGGAATAAAGCTGTCAGGCAAAATCATCCGCCCGGATTCATCATGCAAACGCAGGAGTATTTCGATGTGCCCCGCCTGGCCGGGTTGCGGCTTGAGCGGCGCGATCTGTTGGGCGTAAAGGCAAAAGCGGTTTTCTTCCAGCGCCATGTGCAGGCGCTGCACCCAAGCCATTTCACCGAAGCGCATGGACAGTTCGGAGTCGTCCGCATGATAGACCTGCACGCGGTTGCGGCCCTTTTCCTTGGCCATGTAGCAAGCCATGTCCGCCGCACGCAGGGAGGCTTCAAGGGTGGTCGGATTCTGCGCGACATGCACCAGGCCGATACTGACGGTGGTCAGGAAGGGCCGCCCCTTCCAGACAAAATGCAGGTTCTGCACGGTCTGGCGCAGGCTTTCGGCAATCTTCTCGGCGATGTCCGGCGGGCAGTTCTCGAGCAAAATCCCGAATTCATCGCCGCCCAGTCGCGCCAGGGTATCGCCCTCGCGCAAGTCTGATTGCAGCAGCGTGCAGATGTGCCGCAGCAACTCATCGCCCGCCGCGTGCCCGCAGGTGTCGTTGACCAGTTTGAACTGGTCCAGATCGAGGAACATCAGCGCGTGCCGCCCGGGCTGGCGCGTCAGCTTGTGCAAGGCCTGTTCGAGGCGATATTCGAATTCGCGGCGGTTGGCCAGCCCGGTCAGCGCATCGTGGGTCGCCTGCCAGGACAGATTGGCGATGTATTGCCGCTCCTGGGTCATGTCGTGCAGCACCAGCACCGTGCCGCTGACATTCCCGGCATTGCGGATCGGCGCGCCGACCAGGGTCACCGACAGGGTGCTGCCGTCCAGCCGCTGAATCAGCTTGGAATGTTCGCTGCCGCCGCTGAGCTGGCCGCTGAGAATGTGCTCGATCAACGTCAGCCCTTCGGTCTGGGCGTTATCGTCGAGCAGGTTGAACAGCGCCGACAACGGCAGCCCTGCCGCCTGCTCGGCCTTCCAGTGCGTCATGGCCTCGGCGGCCGGGTTCATGTAATCGATCGCGCCGTTGACGTCGGTGGTGATCACGCCATCACCAATCGACTGCAGCGTGATATGCGCGCGATCCTTTTCCAGTTGCAGCGCCTGGGCAAACTCATGGCGCTGCTTGAGCAGTTTGTGCGTGCGCCACAGCGCCAGCGCGATCAGACCCAGCGCGGTGGCCAGGTTGGTGAACAGCAGCAGGCGCATGATCACCCGCGAGCCTTCGCCCAAGGCATCGCTAAAAGCCCTGGCCGCTGGGGTGACTGCATCGTTGATGGCGAAGATCTGTAACTTCCAGCGCTGCACATCGCCGGGACTGGCCTGGTTCTGCGCAATGCCTTGGTGCATCTCCTGCGCGACTTCGTGCAGTCGGTCGAGATAGGCATCGCCAATCGTCCAGCGATCGATCGCGGTTTCCAGATAACTGTAGTGGCGGAAATTGAGGTACAGCCAGATGACGCTGGAGACATCGTCCGGATGATTACCGCCCTTGAGAATGCCTTCGCGCGCCGCTTGCAGATCCGGCGGCTGACGATCCAGCGCCAGGCGCAATTGGTGCCCGCCCTGGGGCACGGCGATCGCCGTCAGGTATTTGCGATAGATCGCCTCGTCACGGCTGTCGGCGTAGAGGTTGAGGTAATAGATGGCGTCTTTCTGGCCCTTGGACCACAGGCTTTCGCCAGCGACGTAGCCACGCACGGCCGAAAGCACGTAAAGGCTCACGCCCCCCAGTAATGCCTGGAACACCACGACAGCAATAAAGGGCCAGACGATACCCAACAACCGTGGTGTTCCCAGAGTCTGCTTTTGCTTCATGAGAGTCCTTGCATGAGCACTGCCCGCTCGCCTTCCGGGCGAATTCGCTATGACGAGACTAGGTGGGGTTCTCGTTCAAGGCAAGGCGCGGCGTTACACCGCGCGCAGAACCTCTGACAGGTCGGCGAGGGTTTCGATCAGTGCTGTTGCAAGTTGCCGTAGAGCTTGGCGTACAGACCGCCGTCGGCGATCAGTTGGCGATGGTCGCCGTCCTCGGCGATCTGCCCGCCGTCGAACACCAGCACGCGGTCGGCCTGTTTCACCGCCGACAGGCGATGGGCAATGATCAGCGTGGTGCGGCCATGGAGAAATTTCGCCATCGCCTGGTGCAGGTTGTACTCGGTGGCGGCATCGAGGGCCGAGGTGGCTTCGTCGAGAATCACCACTTTCGGCTCGGCGAGAATCATCCGCGCAATCGCCAGACGCTGGCGCTGACCGCCGGACAAACGCACGCCGGAGCGACCGACGATGCTGTCGAGGCCAGCGGGCAGCGCACGGATGGTCGCGGCCATCTGCGCGATTTCCAGCGCCTGCCAGCAGGCTTCGTCGCTGCGCATGCGGCCCATGGTCAGATTGGCGCGCACGCTGTCGTTGAACAGCGCCGGATGCTGCAGCACCACCGCGACGTTCTCGCGCACCGTCTCCAGACCGATCTCCTGCTGGGTCGATCCGCCGAAGCGAATGGTCCCGGCCGCTGGCGTGTACAGACCCAGCAGCAACTGCACCAAGGTGCTTTTGCCGCCGCCGCTGGCGCCGACGATCGCGACTTTTTCGCCGGGCAGGATCGACAGGTTCATCTGATCCAGCACCAACTCGTCGCCATAACCGAAGCTCAGGCCTTGCACCTCGATGCCGACGGTGTCGCGACCCTTGAACGGATCGACGCCGCCGGGATACTGCGGCTCGTCGGCGCGCGCCAGCAATTCATTGATCCGCGTCAGCGCACCGCCCGCCGCGTAATAGGCGTATTGCAGATTGAGCAGCTGTTCGACCGGGCCGATCATGAACCACAGGTAGCTGAACACCGCGAGCATCTGCCCGATCGACAGGTCGGAAAACAGCACGGTGAGCATCGCCGCCGCCCGGAAGATGTCGATGCCGAACTGGAACAACAAACCACTGGCGCGGTTCGAGGCGTCGGTTTTCCACTGCGAGTTGACTGCGTAGTTGCGCACCTCCTGCGCGCGCAAACCGAGGCGCCCGAGGAAATAGCCCTGACGGTTGCCGGCGCGCACTTCCTGAATCGCATCGAGGGTTTCGCTCAGCGCCTGAGTGAAGCGCGAGGTGCTGTCGTTCTCGAGTTTTTTCAGGTGTTTGACGCGCTTGCCCAACTGCACCGTGGCGTAGATCACCAACGGGTTGAACAGCAGGATCAGCAGCGCCAGCTTCCAGTGCATCCACATCAGAATGCTGGCGGTGCCGACCAGGGTCAGCATGGCGACGAGGAAGCGGCTGAGGGTTTCGCCGACGAATTTGTCGAGGGTATCCAGATCGGTGACCAAATGCGTGGTCACCGTGCCGCTGCCGAGGCTTTCGTATTCGCCGAGGGAAATGCGCTTGAGCCGCTCGATCAGGCGCACGCGAATGCGGTAGACGATGTCCTTGGCCAGGCGCGCGAACAGCCGCGACTGCAACACGCCAAAACACAGGGCGCTGCAACGCAAGGTCAGGGTCACCACCAGCATCAGGCCGATATAACCCGCCGCCTGCTGCCACATGCTCGGCAGAAAATGGTTCATGACTTTCAGCGCGGCATCGCCGTGGCCGAGCAGGACTTCGTCGACCAGCAATGGCAGCAGCAAGGGAATCGGCACGCTGCACAGCGTCGCCAGCACGGCCACGCCGTTGGCGATCCACAGGGATTTCTTGTGATGCAGTGCCAGACGCCGGACTTCAGCCCAGCTCAGCCGGTCGACACGCTCTACGGCTGGCGTGTCATCGGCACGGTCAGACACAGGCCGCGCGCTCCAGCCAGCGGCCGAGCAACGGCGACAGCTCGCTGAGCGGTTGATAGCCGTTGGTCAGCAGCGCCAGTTGCCCGTTGCGCTCGGCCAGCAGGGTCGGAAAACCGGCGATGCCCAGATCCTGTACCCAGGTGAAATCGGCCTGGGTCGCCTTGTGCTGATCGGCATGATCGAACAACGCCGCGAATTCGATACGCGGCACGCCGGCCTGCTCCGCCAGTTCGACCAGCACGCTGGCCTGGGTGACATCGCGACCTTCGGCGTAAAACGCCTGCTGGATCATCCCGACCAGTGTCCACGCGCAATCCGGCGCCAGACTGCGCGCGGTGACAATCGCGCGACAGGCAGGCTCGGTGTCGTAGACAAAACCGTCGGGCAACGCGCCATCGAACTTGAACGGCTGGCCGGTGGCCTCGGTGACCGCTTGCCAGTGCTCAAGAATGTAGCGCCGCGTGGTCGGCTCCAGCGCCGAGCCGCTGCCGGTGCGCAGACCGCCAACCACCAGATGCAGCTCGACCCCGGCTGCCTGCGCCTGCTCGACCAGTGCCTTGGCCACCGGAGCAAAACCCCAGCACCATGAACACATCGGATCCATCACGTAGAGCAGGCGCGCAGACATGGTTAAGCCTCGGTGGATGCTTGCTTATAGTTGTAGCCGATCGGGTGCGGCTGGTTGCGCGCCTTGGCCAGTTCAATCTGCTTTTGCCGATCGATGGCGCTGCGCCGGGTTTTCTCGCTGAGCTTGTCCCAGCAGTGCGGGCAACTGATGCCGGCGACGTAGTGCTCGGAGGCGCGATCTTCAACGCTGACCGGCGTGCGGCAGGCATGACATTGATCGTAGTCGCCTTCCGTCAGGTCGTGACGCACGGTGACGCGGTTGTCGAAGACGAAGCAGTCGCCGCGCCACTTGGTTTCTTCCTGCGGCACCTCTTCGAGGTACTTCAGGATGCCGCCCTTGAGGTGGTAAACCTCTTCGAAACCTTCGCCGAGCATGTAGCTCGAGGCTTTCTCGCAGCGGATGCCGCCGGTGCAGAACATCGCGACCTTCTTGTGCACGGCCGGGTCGAAGTGTTCTTTGATGTAGTCGGGAAACTCGCGAAAACTGGTGGTTTTCGGATCGATGGCGCCTTCGAAGGTGCCGATCGACACTTCGTAATCGTTGCGCGTGTCGATCAGCAGCACTTCCGGGTCGCTGATCAGCGCGTTCCAGTCCTGCGGTTCGACGTAGGTGCCGACCTTCTTGTTCGGGTCAACGCCTTCGACGCCGAGGGTGACGATCTCTTTCTTCAGCTTTACCTTGGTGCGATAGAACGGCTGCTCGTCGCAGTACGATTCCTTGTGGTCGATGTCGACCATGCGTGGATCGTTCTTGAGCCAGGCGAGCAGGCCGTCGATGCCTTCGCGGCTGCCGGAAACCGTGCCGTTGATGCCTTCTTCGGCGATCAGCAGAGTGCCTTTGATGCCGTTGTCGACCATCGCCTGCAGCAGTGGCTCGCGCAGGTCAACGTAATCTTCGAGGGTGACGAACTTGTACAGTGCCGCCACGACAATCGGTTGTGTCATGGGTATTTCTCCAGGTGGCTACCCTCGCAAAGGGTGAACCGGATTCAAAAAAAACGCGCCGGCTAAGCGGCGCGTCGGGATTCTAGCAAAAAAGCAGCTTCAAGCTTCAAGCTTCAAGCGGCAAGATGATCCGCTTTTAACTTGCAGCTTGAAGCTTGCAGCTTACAGCTTGCTTCCTCCCGCACAGGTCGGCGACGCCGGGGCGCCGTCGATCTCTGCCCATTCCTGCGGGGTGTAGGTGTGCAGCGCCAACGCATGGAACTCGCCCATCAGCTCGCCGAGCGTGCCGTAGACTTTCTGGTGGCGCTTGACCCGGTTCAGGCCTTCGAACTGCGCGCTGACCACCACCGCCTTGTAGTGGGTCTGTGACCCGCGACTGTGCATGTGGCTTTCATCCAGCACTTGCAGGTGCTCAGGCTGTAACAGGGCCAGCGTCGATTCGATGCGTTGTTGCATGGTCATCACGAACTCCGCTTACTTCTTCTTGGCTGGCGCCGCGGCCGGGGTCAGCTCTTTGGTCATGTCGTCGAGCAGCTTGTTGACCACTGGCACCGCGCTTTCCAGTTTGCCCTGGGTCATCTGCGCCGATTGCTGGGTCAGCTGCGGCATTTTTTCCAGGACCTTTTTGCCCAGTGGCGACTGGTAGAAGGCAACCAGATCTTTCAGCTCGGATTCGCTGAAGTTGCTGGTGTAGAGCTTGACCATGTCGGGCTTGAGCTTGTTCCAGCCGATGGCCTGGTCCAGCGCGGCGTTGGCCTTGGCCTGGTAGGTTTCGAGCACGGCTTTCTTCGACTCAGGCGCTTTGGTCTGTTCAAAGCGCTGGGCGAACATTTGCTGCACTTGCATGTACACCGGGGTACCCAGCTTGTCAGCGTGAGCCAGCGTCAGGAAAGCTTCGGCACTGGCGTTGTGGCTGGCGGTATCGGCAAGCACCTGGCCGCTGGCACAAACCAGTGCAACCGCGGTACAGATGGCGCGAAGACGAGTCATCGAGTTTCCTTTAAGCAAAGCGAGGTCGAACCCCAAGGGCGACCATTCTGCGCCTAACAATCGCTGTGGCTCAACCCCCGGCCCTTGCCGCGCTTGATTGGCGGGGTTTTGCGGTCAACAATCGAGCCGATGGAACCACCCGGGCCGATGCCGGCCTAAATTGCGCCAACAGACCAACAGGAGTGTGCACGATGAGCCGTATCGAAACCGACAGCCTGGGCCAGATCGAGGTCCCGGACGACGCTTACTGGGGTGCTCAGACGCAACGCTCGCTGATCAACTTCGCCATTGGTCAGGAACGCATGCCGCTACCGGTGCTGCACGCCCTGGCGCTGATCAAGAAAGCCGCCGCACGGGTCAACGACCGCAACGGCGACCTGCCTGCCGACATCGCCCGCCTGATCGAACAGGCCGCCGATGAAGTGCTCGCCGGCGAGCATGACGAGCAGTTCCCGCTGGTGGTCTGGCAGACCGGCAGCGGTACCCAGAGCAACATGAACGTCAACGAAGTGATCGCCGGTCGCGCCAACGAACTGGCCGGCAACCCGCGCGGCGGCAAGTCGCCGGTGCACCCAAACGATCACGTCAACCGCTCGCAAAGTTCCAACGACTGCTTCCCCACTGCCATGAGCATTGCCACCGCCAAAGCGGTGCAGGAACAACTGCTGCCGGCGATTGCCGAGCTGTCCGGCGGCCTTGCCGAACTGGCGGCGCGGCACATGAAACTGGTGAAGACCGGGCGCACGCACATGATGGACGCGACGCCGATCACCTTCGGCCAGGAACTGTCCGGCTTCATCGCGCAACTGGATTACGCCGAGCGCGCGATTCGTGCCGCGCTGCCGGCGGTTTGCGAACTGGCTCAGGGCGGCACTGCCGTTGGTACCGGTTTGAATTCACCGCACGGCTTCGGTGAGGCGATTGCCGCTGAACTCGCAGCACTGTCCGGTTTGCCGTTCGTCACCGCGCCGAACAAGTTCGCTGCACTGGCCGGTCATGAACCGCTGGTAACGCTGTCGGGTGCGCTGAAAACCCTCGCCGTGGCCTTGATGAAGATCGCCAACGACCTGCGTCTGCTGGGCTCAGGTCCTCGCGCAGGTTTTGCTGAAGTAAAGCTGCCGGCCAACGAACCCGGCAGCTCGATCATGCCCGGCAAGGTCAACCCGACCCAGTGCGAAGCGCTGTCGATGCTCGCCTGCCAAGTGCTCGGCAATGACGTGGCGATCGGTTTTGCCGCCAGTCAGGGGCACTTGCAGCTGAACGTGTTCAAACCGGTGATCATCCACAACCTGCTGCAATCGATCCGTCTGCTTGGTGATGGCTGCAGCAACTTCCAGCAGCACTGCATCGCCGGGCTCGAACCGGATGCGGAGGTCATGGCCAGGCATCTGGAACGTGGATTGATGCTGGTGACCGCGCTGAACCCGCACATCGGTTATGACAAGTCGGCGGAGATCGCCAAGAAGGCTTACAGCGAAGGGCTGACTTTGCGTGAGGCGGCGTTGCAGCTGGGTTATCTGACGGATGAAGAGTTCGATGCCTGGGTGCGCCCGGAAAACATGATCGAGGCTGGCGCCAAGGGCTGAGTCATGTAGCGCCTGAAAGTCCGTCTTCGCGAGCAGGCTCGCTCCCACAGTGGACTGCATTCTCATGCTGGGAATGCGCAAAAATGTGGGAGCGAGCTTGCTCGCTAATGCGGCCGGCGCGGTTCAACTGGCTGCCATCTTCATCCGACGCGCCTTCAATCCGGCAATCAACGATGGCCCCAACGCCACCAGCGCCGAACCCAGCACCACCAGCACCGCCCCGCCATAGCCCAGCGCATTGATCTGCTCGGCATGCACATAGTCCGGCCAGATCCGCGCCGCAATCGCCACCGCCACAAACGTCACCAGCGGCGTGATTGCCAATGTTGCGCTGACCCGCGATGCTTCCCAGTGCGCCAGTGCTTCGGCGAATGCGCCGTAGGCGATCAAGGTGTTCATGCAGCACGCCAACAGCAGCCAGCCCTGCAACGGGCTTAGGTTGAGCGCTTCCAGCGGATGCACCCACGGCGTCAGCAATAACCCGCAGAACAGATAGATCACCATCATCACCTGCAACGAATTCCACACCGTGAGCAATTGCTTCTGGCCCAGCGCATAGAAGGTCCAGACCGTCGACGCCAGCAGCACCAGCAGCACGCCGGCGGTGTAGTCGGACAGCGAGGTCAGCAGCTCCGCCAGGCGCTGATTGAAGAACAGGCCGAAGCCGATCAGCAACACCAGCAAGCCGATGCCCTGGCCAATGCTGAAGCGCTCCTTGAACACGAACAGACTGGCGATCAGCAGCATGATCGGCCCCATTTGCACCACCAATTGCGCGGTGCCGGGGCTGAGCAGGTTGAGGCCCATCAGGTACAGCACGTAATTGCCGACCAGCCCCAGCACCGCCATCAGCACCAGCCAGCCACCCTTCGGCCCGAGCACCTTGCGACTTGGCAGGCGCTTGACCGACGCCAGATAGATGAACAGGCAGCCACCGGACACCATCAGGCGAAACCAGGTCACCGTGACCGGGTCCATCACCTGCAATACCTGTTTGAGCTTGATCGGCAGGATGCCCCACAGAAACGCGGTCAGCAGCGCCAGGAACAGTCCGTACACCCAGCGCCCCGATGAAATGTGCATGCGAACCCCAAAAGCCTGCTGACAAGAACACTCATTCTAGGCGTCCGGCTGCGCACAACACAGGGACAGTTACCGGCAGGCCGCGAATGAAACTGTGCAGGTCGCAGCAGTAAACCGGCGCGCCGCCGTTGATCGGCCGGGCAGGCGCGCCAAGTGCTTCAGGCATAAGCTGATTGCAGACTTTTCAACGCATATCAGGGAGACCGACATGTACGCCATGCGCGCCGAGGACAGCGCCCCCGCCACCCGTTTTCGCAGCGACCGCGTGTGTCGGGTCAATGGCGAGCTGTATTTCAGCACCCGGGAAAATACCCTCGAAGGGCCGTATGACAGTCAGGTGATCGAGCGGGAGATTCAGGCTTATATAGCGCGGATGCAGCGGCAGGATTCCAGCCGCTGAACCGTGGCGCTGCCTTCGCGAGCAGGCTCGCTCTCACAGGGTAATGCGATCACCTGTGGGAGCGAGCCTGCTCGCGAAGGGGCCTGAACAGGCAACCAATCCTTTAGCGCACCGCCTCAAACAACCCACTCGCCCCCATCCCGCCACCCACGCACATGGTGACGATGCCGTAGCGCAAATTGCGCCGCTGCAATTCCCGGATCAAATGCCCGACCTGACGCGAGCCGGTCATGCCGAACGGGTGGCCGATGGAAATCGAGCCGCCGTTGACGTTGTATTTGTCGTTGTCGATCTCCAGCCGGTCGCGGCTGTACAGGCACTGCGAAGCGAACGCCTCGTTCAATTCCCACAGATCGATATCCGCCACTTGCAGGCCCTTGGCCTTGAGCAGTTTCGGCACCGAGAACACCGGGCCGATGCCCATTTCGTCCGGCTCGCAACCGGCGACGGTAAAGCCACGGAAAAACGCTTTCGGCTTGAGCCCCAGCTCCAAGGCTTTATCCAGGCTCATCACCAGCGTCATCGAGGCACCATCGGACAGCTGCGAGGAATTGCCCGCCGTCACCGAACCGTCGTCGGCGAACACCGGTTTCAAACCGACAAGGCTTTCGTAGGTGGTGTCCGGGCGGTTGCAGTCGTCGCGCTCGACGACGCCGTCGACAATCTGCACTTCGCCGCTGTTCTTGTCCTCGACGCGATATTTCACCGCCATCGGCACGATTTCATCATCGAACAAACCCGCAGCCTGGGCCTGGGCCGTACGCATCTGGCTTTGCAGCGCATAGCGATCCTGGGCCTCGCGGCTGACGCCGTAACGGCGCGCCACCACTTCGGCGGTCTGGCCCATGGTGTAGTAGATGCCGGGAGTCTGTTGCTTGAGCAATGGGTTGATCAGGTGATCGGTGTTGACGCTTTTCAGGGTCAGGCTGATCGACTCGACGCCGCCGGCAACGATGATGTCGCTGCAACCGGAGGCGATCTGGTTGGCGGCAATCGCAATGGCCTGCAAACCCGAGGAACAGAAACGGTTGAGGGTCATGCCGGCGGTGCCGGTGCCTAGGCACGACAGTACCGCGACGTTGCGGCCGATGTTGTAGCCCTGCGCGCCCTCGTTGGAGCCGGCGCCGACGATGCAGTCCTCGACGCTGGCCGGGTCGATATCGTTGCGGGTCAGCAGCGCATTGACGCAGTGGGCCGCCATGTCATCGGGGCGGGTCTGGTTGAACTTGCCGCGAAAGGATTTGGCCAGGCCGGTCCGCACGCTGTCGACGATCACCACTTCACGCATGGCATACCTCATTGTTGTTGTCGGTTGAGAGTGGAGCTGAGCATAAGTCCACCTTCTTGCCGACCGCGAGGATCATTCACCCGGCGTATGCGCGGCCATCGCCTCAGTCCTTGTGCTTCTTGGCCTTCTTATCGGATTTCTCGAACGCGTCTTCCAGCGCGCGGTTGATGGTGCGCAACACTTTCACCCGCGCCCAGCGCTTGTCGTTGGCCTCGACCAGCGTCCACGGCGCGATCTCGGTGCTGGTGCGATCAACCATGTCGCCGACCGCCCGGCGATAGTCGTCCCACTTTTCCCGATTGCGCCAGTCGTCCTCGGTGATCTTGAAACGCTTGAAGGAAATCTCTTCGCGCTCCTGAAAGCGCTCCATCTGCGTGTCCTTGTCGATAGCCAGCCAGAACTTGACGACGATGACGCCGGCATCGGCCAGTTGCTCTTCGAAGTCATTGATTTCGCCGTAGGCGCGCAGCCAGTCGGCCGGGGTGCAGAAGCCTTCGATCCGCTCGACCAGCACCCGCCCGTACCACGAGCGGTCGAACACGGTGAATTTGCCCCGCGCCGGAAGGTGTCGCCAGAACCGCCACAGATACGGTTGCGCGCGCTCTTCTTCGGTCGGCGCGGCGATCGGGACGATGCTGTACTGACGCGGATCGAGCGCGGCTGCCACGCGGCGAATCGCCCCGCCCTTGCCCGCCGCGTCGTTACCCTCGAACACCGCGACCAGCGCATGGCGGCGCATGCGCTTGTCGCGCATCAGCCCGGACAGACGCGCCTGTTCGGTGATCAGTTGTTCTTCATAGTCTTTCTTGTCCAGACGCTGGGTCAGGTCGAGGCTGTCGAGCAGGTTCAACTGATCGACCGGCGTGCCCAGCGGCGCGGCACTGACTTCGTGGGGATTGACGTCGGCACGCTTGAGCGCACTTTGCAGGCCTTCGAGGAGAATCTTGCCCACCGCCAGGCTGCGGTAATTGGCATCGACGCCTTCGATGACATGCCACGGCGCGTAATCGCGACTGGTACGGCGCAGCACGCGCTCGCCGTATTTGACGAACTTGTCGTAGGTCTGCGACTGCTGCCAGTCCAACGGGCTGATGCGCCAGCTGTGCAGCGGGTCGTCGGCCAGCGATTTGAGCCGCGCTTTCATCTGCTTCTTGGACAGGTGAAACCAGAACTTGAAGATCAGCGCGCCTTCATCGCAGAGCATTTTTTCCAGACGCTCGGCGCCGGCGATGGCCTGGTCCAGACGCGGATCCTTGAACAGTCCGTGCACCCGGCTCTGGAGCATCTGGCTGTACCAGTTGCCGAAGAACACGCCCATCCGGCCCTTGGCCGGCAGCATGCGCCAGTAGCGCCAGGCCGGTGGCCGCGCCAGTTCTTCATCGGTTTGCTGGTCGAAGGTGCGCACTTCGATCAGGCGCGGGTCCATCCATTCGTTGAGCAGCTTGACCGTCTCGCCCTTGCCCGCCCCTTCAATGCCGTTGATCAGGATGATCACCGGAAAGCGTTTCTGCTGCTGCAACTCGAACTGCGCTTCCAGCAAGGCTTCACGCAGCGCAGGGACCGCCGCCTCATAAGTGTCTTTGTCGATGGCGTGACCGATTTCAGCGGATTCAAACATGGGACGGCTCCTTCCAGGGTTCAGCAAGACTAGCGGATTGGGCACGGGCGCAGGGCAGAAATTCCCACGAACTCAGGACGGGATGAGAACTTTGTGGTGAGGGGATTTAGCGTTGACTGGCTGTGCAGTAGTCGTAGATCCGGGAAGTGCGGTTTGGATCGGGAAACCGGGGTGGATGGTTTTGGGACTGCTTCGCAGTCCAGCGGGGATAAATCCCCTCGCCACAGGGTTCTTTTCACTGCGAGTCTTGTGGTTTTGGGCCTGCTGCGCAGTCCAGCGGGGATAAATCCCCTCGCCACAGGGTTCTTTTCACTGCGAGTCTTGTGCTGGATCAGGTAGTACCGGCGCGATCGGCTAGAATGGCCGCCTTGTGTTTGCCGAGCCTGCCATGAAAGCCGAAATGCCCCACGCCCAACTCGACTGGGACGATCAGGGACGCCCACGTTCGCGGGTGTTTGATGACGTGTATTTTTCCGATCAGTCGGGGCTGGAGGAAACCCGTTACGTGTTTCTTGAGCAGAACCGTCTGGCCGAGCGCTTTGCTGCGCTGCCGGCGGATGGACGCCTGGTCATTGGCGAAACCGGCTTCGGCACCGGGCTGAATTTTCTCTGCGCCTGGCAGTTGTTCGAACAGCACGCGGTGGCCGGCGCGCGTTTGCATTTTGTCAGCGTGGAAAAGTACCCGCTGGCGCCTGCGGATCTGCGCCGGGCCTTGGCACTGTGGCCGGAACTCAAGCCATTGGCCGATCAGTTGCTCAAGCACTACGTGGCGATTCATCAAGGCTTTCAACGCATCACTCTGGCCAACGGCCGCGTGACGCTGACCTTGCTGATCGGCGATGCGCTGGAGCAACTGCCGCAACTCGATGCGCAGATCGACGCGTGGTTTCTCGACGGTTTCGCTCCGGCGAAAAACCCGGACATGTGGACCGCGGAGCTGTTCGTCGAACTGGCGCGCTTGGCCGCACCGGGATCGACCATCAGCACCTTCACCAGCACCGGTTGGGTAAGGCGTCTGCTCAACGCTGCCGGGTTCAAGATGAAGCGCACACCGGGCATCGGCCACAAGTGGGAAATCCTGCGTGGCGAATTTCTCGGCTGGCCCGCCGAGGTGGCGGCGCCAATACCGGCGAAACCCTGGTTCGCCCGCCCTGCTCCGTTGCGCGGTGAGCGCCGGGCGATCGTGATCGGCGCCGGCCTGGCTGGCTGCGCGACAGCGTCGAGCCTAGCGGCGCGCGGCTGGCAAGTGAGTGTGCTGGAGCGTCACGCGGCCGTCGCGCAAGAAGCCTCGGGCAACCCGCAGGGCGTGCTTTATCTCAAGCTGTCCGCCCATGGCACGGCATTGTCGCAGTTGATTGTCAGTGGCTTCGGTTACACCCGGCGCCTGCTGGAAAGCCTGCAACGCGGCAGCGACTGGGATGACTGCGGCGTGCTGCAATTGGCGTTCAATGCCAAGGAAGCCGAGCGCCACGGGCAACTGGCGGCGGCGTTTCCTGAAGATCTCTTGCAGTGGCTGGAACAACCCGAAGCGCAGGCTCGCGCCGGTGTCGGCGTAGCCCACGGCGGCTTGTATTACCCCGAAGGTGGCTGGGTGCATCCGCCGGCACTGTGTCAGGCCCAGGCGATGCACGCCAACATTGAATTGCTCAGCCATCACGAAGCTTTGGAACTGCGCAAAGTCGCTGACCAGTGGCAAGCGTTCGACGGCGAGCGTTCGCTCGCCAGTGCGCCGGTGGTGATCCTGGCCGGTGCTGCCGAAATCAAACGTTTTGCCCAGAGTGCCGAATTGCCGCTCAAGCGCATTCGCGGGCAGATCACGCGTCTGCCTGAAACCGCAGACAGTCGTGCGCTGACCACCGTGGTGTGCGCCGAAGGCTACGTCGCCCCGGCGCGTCTGGGCGAGCACACCCTGGGCGCGAGTTTCGACTTCAACAGCGACGACCTGACGCCCACGACTGCCGAGCACCAAGGCAATCTGGCGATGCTCGAAGAGATTTCCAGCGATCTGCTGAGCCGTCTGAACATCAGCGAGCAGCCAATTGAGAACCTTGAGGGCCGCGCAGCCTATCGCTGCACCAGCCCCGATTACCTGCCGATTGTCGGTCCGCTCGCTGATCTGCAAACCTTCAATCAAACCTACGCTGCATTGAGCAAAGACGCCCGGCAAGTGCCGGACATCGCCTGCCCATGGCTCGATGGTCTGTACGTCAACAGCGGCCACGGTTCTCGCGGGCTGATCACCGCGCCGCTGTCCGGCGAACTGCTCGCCGCGTGGCTGGACAACGAGCCGCTGCCGTTGCCGCGCAGCGTGGCCGAAGCGTGCCATCCCAACCGGTTTGCCTTGCGCAAACTGATTCGCGGCAAGTGAATATCAGATGTCCGGCATCACACAGAGGCCGAGATCCATCAGGCGTATCGACTCTTCGGTCAGGCGCTTGATCACTGCCTCTTGCGCCTGCTCCTTTTCAAGCTGGAGGGCATTCGCCTGACTCACATAGTCGGCACTGAGCAGGGTGTCCGCCTGCTCATCGAGGGCACTCATGCGCGGCGCGAACGATTCATCGATCATTGAAAATTTGCGCGTAAACGTACGCTTCAGATAATCACGCCAGAACGTTCGCTCCTGCATGTATTTCAGCCATTGCGGGGAAAGTTCGGCAGTCATCACGCGATTTCTGGCGACCTCAAGATCAGCGGCTGTCACGCCACTCTGGGCATCGAACAGCATACCTTTCGGTTGACCGCGCAGCCCCAGCGCATCGGTCAGACCGATGCGATAAGCAAGGTTCATTTCCAGTGCATCGACCTTCGGCGCCCGGAGCGAATGCTCCAGGGCAATTTCTTCCAGCTTGTCCAGCCTGAACAGACTGCGGCCCAGTTCCAGCAGAGCTTTGGCAGTGACCTTGCGGCCGCTTGCCGCGCTGGTTACCCGCTCGACTTCCACCTCGACTTCCAGGCGACTGAACACCAGCGTTGCGTTGTCGGTGCAATGAAGCGGATCGGCAGCCGTGTCGAGCACTTGTTCACACAGCGGCCCGTCTGCTTCGGCCGCCTTCAGTACCGCCCAGACGCGTCGCTGCAAGTCGGCGCTGGCCTTTTTCCCGTCCGCGGTATCGCCCAGTTGCGCCAGCACGGTGAACAACCCATCGGCCTTCGGCTCGTTTCGCAATGCCGTCCAGATCCGCGTCTGTTCTGCCCACTCCTCGCCCCTGTTCTTGGTCATCCAGAGCGAGCGGGCGTGTTGCTCGTTCATCCTGGCGATGTCATCGGGGAGGTAGTCCATACCGATGCCGAAATTATCGCGATAGTTTTCCAGATGCGTTTTGCTGCGTTCGGAAAAAGGATTCAGTCCCAGCTTTAGTGCGCTGGTGAAATGGCGTGTTTTCTGGAATAACCAGTCGGGCAGCTCTTTGATTTTATTCCCGGTCAGGTTCATCAATTCAATGTGGACGGAACTGGACAGGCCTTCTGGCAGTTCCGTGATGCCGGTGTCTTGCAGGGACAAGCGGCGCAGTTGCGTCATTTGACTGAAATCCGGGGTGGCGCCCAACGGATTCTTGTCCAGATTCAGGTAACGCAACGTGCTCAGGTTGTTCAGCTTCGCCAGGGTCTGTTCGGTCAGCTTGAGCTGATTGCCTGCCAGACTCAGCCGTTGCAGACGCGGCATGTGCGACAACACTTCAGGCAGCCGGGTGATCGTGTTGCTGCCCAGTTCCAGTAGCTCGAGCTGTTTGAAGGACTTGAGGAAGTGCGCCACATCATCCCCCAGCGCCATGTTGCGCATCGACAATTGCTCTATGTGGTCGAAGCTCACCGACGGCGGCAAGGTTGGCACCTTACCGATGCGCATGCCGTCAAGGTTGAGGGTACAGAGGCTTTTTCCCTCTTCGTTGGTGGCCCAATGAAAGCGTCGAAATCCTTCTTCGATCAACTCGGCGGCGATTTTCCGACTGTGCCGCGCTTCGGCCAGATCGCCACCCATGGCTTTCAGTGCGGCGGCATCTTCGCTCCAGACAAACAGCGCGTCACGCAGGGTTTGCAGATCCTGACGCAGAGCTTTGATGCGGGTCGCACGGCTCAACGGATCATCGCCCAGCTCATCGAGCAATTGGCTGAGCTGCTGCTGATTCAAGCGTGGATACAGTTTGCGCGCCTTGCGCAGCAGCGCCCGCGAATGCTCCGTCCCGGCAGCCTGATCGCTCTGCATGCAGGCCGGCTCGACAAGCCGAGGCTCAAACGTGCCGCGAACCAATGTCTGCGCCGTCTCCTCGCGTTCGTCCAGCGCTGCATCGAGCAATTTGCTGCGCAAGCGCACCGTGTCGGCCTGCGCAGACCCGCCCAACCCGGCGGCCGTCCGCTGACGCAACGGCAGCGCTTTGAGAATCGCGCTGTACAGATCCCCCGGCGCTGCTGCCACTTTGCCAAGTGACTTGCCGTCGCCACTGAACGCCTCGTAACCGGCAGCAGACTTCACCAGCGAGCAGGTATTTTCGGGTTTCGCAGAGGCAGCGCCGATGGCTTCCAGGATTGGCCCGGCGAGTGTCTTGTCACGCACTTGCAAGCGCAATTGCGCATCCCAGCCGCTCAGTCGTGGCAGCAACTGAATGGCCAGTTTGTCGGTATCGGCATTGGCCAGTCGTGGCCAATGCAAACCTGCCAGGGCACGATCGAGTCGCACTGCGTTAATGTTTTGCCTGACGCGTTGCCCCATCCGTAACGGCACCTGCCCGGTCTCGCGCAGATGCAATCGTTCGATACTCGGCGCGCGCTCGATCAGCCGCTGCCCATGGCGCGTCGTAATGGCGGCAAAGACCTTGCGCAACTTCAGCACATCGTCCGCCTCGCTCCGGTCATAACGCTGATACATACGCTCAAGCACGGCCCGATGATCCGTCTTCAGCGCCGCGCCGAGCTTTTTCGCCAGCGCCGACTCTTCCAGGCTGGCGGCGGTTTTACCGCCGAGCAAAGCATCGACTTCGTTCTGGTACAGGCCATCAATGACCGTTCGCAGCAACTGCCCCGCCGCCAGTTGTTCACGGCTGACTACCACGCTCAGAGCTTCGTCGGGCTCGCGGGTCAATGGATAAGTTGCCTCGACGCTGCCATCGGCGTTGGTCACCTCGATGTAGCGGTCGGTTGGCCAGCCCTTGAGCTTGGGCAATGCGTGCAATTGCTCCTCGGCGGGCTGGCCGGAATGTACTTCGCCGGCCTGCAGTTCGCGGGTCAGCTGGCGCAGTTGACGGGAGAGACGCACGCGTTCCACCGTGTCGCGCAGACGCTCCGGCAACGCCAGGTTATCGTTGAACGCCTGGAGCAATTGGTCATGACTGGTGCCACTGAGCCGACGCAGGTTATCCAGGTCGCTGTCGGTGAATTCGCTCAGGTGCGGGTCGATGCGTTTGAGTGTGTACGCAGAACTGCCCCACTCCTCGGGCTCTTCGCCAGGAATGCGCCAGCCCCCCTCAACGTGTCGGGCCAACTCCGGGGCATAGGCGTCAGCGCGACTGGCATGCTCCAGACGCCACAGGCTGGCATCGGCATCGTAACTGCCGGCAAAGAATCGATGATCGACACGCCCAAGGGTTTTGCGGCCCACCTGATAAAACTCCTTGGAGCTGGCATCAATGGTGAATCCCGCCGGGAGTGAATGCTCATAGGCAACGAGATCGGGCTTCCACAGACGTGCCTTGCCTGCGTGATTGAGGATGGCCCGAAATTGCCCGAAGAACTCCGGGTGCGAGCGCAGCAGTTTGCCGCCCAGCGTGCCCAACGCCTTCTGCCCGCCGGCAAACGCCGCCATCAGCGCGATGTTCTCCACCACGCTGAGCAGGTGCGAAAGCGCTTGCTGATGATCGCCACGCTGCCAGTCTTCGACCCCTTCATACACTTCGCCGAGCAATTGCCCGACCGCAACGCCCATCATCAGTTGGCCAAGGACCGGCACAAACATGCCTGCCACTGACGCGATGGTCACGCCCAGCTGGAGAAAATCCAGCAGACGTTTCTGGCGTGCGTCCTCATCGATATCTGCCGTCGGCACCGCCAGTTTGCGCGCATCGATCTGTAATTTGCCGACGTGACTCTGCACCATGAAATCAAAAAGCGGGACACTCATCGACAGTTGCCTGATGAGGCCCAACTCGCCCTTTTCCTCGAACGTTTTGAAGAAATCGGCCTTGTCATCCTCATCAAGGCATCGACCGAAATAATCCTTGTAGTCCGGTTTGCGCAGTTGTTGCGTGAGATAGTTTTTGAAGGCATTGAAGCTCGGATATTCGTACAACGCCCTCTCGGGCTCGCCCGCCATGTAGACCAGGCAACCATCCTCGGGATGCTCCTGCACCGAGCGCGCGCAGAACACCACGACGCCCCACACGCAGCTGTCCAGTATCTCGATGCCCTGCACGATCATCGGGTCGTTGCCGTGGCGCAGGGTTGCCGACGCCACGCCCTGGGCATCAATCAGATCCTGCAGCATGCGCAATCCCTGCGGAGTGATATCAGCCTTGAGCGCGGCCAAATGAGCGTCGAGCTGCAACAGGTTTTTTTTCATCGCGCCAATGTCGCGGGTCAGGACACTGCTGGTCACGACTTTGCCGTCGGCATCGCGCAGGCCGAAGACTTGCTGGAAATGTTGCTGATATTTCTTGCCCAGGTCGAGCGTGCGGCACAACGCGGCGAACGCCTGCGGTGTCAGGCCCTGCACTCCCGCAGGCGCACTGGCAATGCGCACGACACTGCCGGACGGGAAACCATCGGCTTGCTCCTCGTCTTCAGCGAAGTTCTGCATCGCCGCCTGCAGCAGGGTTTGCGCGGCGTGTTTTACAACATCGATACCCGCCTGGTTGGTCGCCGTCGCGTCGCAGCCGCAATCGTCACCCGGCAGACTGAGCACATCCTGTTCGACGTCATAGACCGCCGGCCACTTGGCGTTCAACGCAGCGGTGAGTTCTTTTTTGCAGAAACCGCGCAACGATTGCAATCCGGCCAGATCCTTGGCCACTTTGAGCTGCAGGCGATGCAGCTCGCGAGCGGTCTGATCCAGCGTGGCCAGCGTGTCGGTCGAAGCCTTGAGCAAATAAGGCGGCAGACTTTTCTCCAGGGCTTCGGCCGTGTCGAGGTCTGCGGTGGCTTCCAGCAGCGTGCCGAGCACTGAAGATGGAGCAAGGTTTTGTTTCTGTTGCTGCACTGACATGGCAATAGTCCTTTATTGCTGTTGGGGCTTTCGACCTTAGCGATGGTGTGAATGAATTGATAATGGAAAAAACTGCTGGCAAATGCCGCAAACACACGCAGTTTTTCGGCCTATAAAACAGCCCGCTACCGCCCCGCAAAAAAAACCGGCTAACGCTGCCAGGGCGCCCTCTAGCACCGACCTGCAGAGGCCGTAACGCCGCGCTTATAACTTATCGATCTAAAACTCCGCCTACCGTGACAGGTCAGTTTCTGAGTACCCGCACTTTTCGCGTGGTACGGCTTGACCTTCCCCAACGGAAAAACCGGTAAGGACTTTATGTGCGGATTAGCTGGCGAGTTACGTTTTGATCAACAACCTGCAGACCTTGCAGCGATCGAGAGAATCACCCATCACCTGGCCCCTCGCGGCCCTGACGCGTGGGGCTTCCATGCCCAAGGGCCGATTGCCCTGGGTCATCGACGCCTGAAAATCATGGACCTGTCGGACGGCTCGGCGCAGCCGATGATCGACAGCCAACTGGGCCTGTCCCTGGCGTTCAACGGTGCGATCTACAACTTCCCGGAACTGCGCGCAGAGCTTGAAGCACTGGGTTATGCCTTCTATTCGGGTGGCGACACCGAAGTGCTGCTCAAGGGTTATCACGCCTGGGGCGAGGCACTGCTGCCGAAACTCAACGGTATGTTCGCCTTCGCCATTTGGGAGCGTGATGCCCAGCGCCTGTTCATCGCCCGTGACCGTCTCGGCGTAAAGCCGTTGTACCTGTCGCGCACTGGCCAACGCCTGCGCTTCGCCTCGGCATTGCCAGCGCTGCTCAAGGGCGGCGACATCAACCCGATTCTCGATCCGGTGGCGCTCAATCACTATCTGAACTTCCACGCGGTGGTGCCTGCGCCGCGCACCTTGCTGGCCGGTATCGAAAAACTGCCGCCGGCCACCTGGATGCGCGTTGAGGCCGATGGCCGCACCGAGCAGAAAACCTGGTGGACCCTGCCCTACGGCCCGAATGAAGACGAGAAAAACCTCAATCTGGAAGACTGGGTCGATCGCGTCCTCGACAGCACCCGCGAAGCGGTGGCGATTCGTCAGCGTGCGGCAGTGGATGTCGGTGTGTTGCTTTCGGGCGGTGTCGATTCGAGCATGCTCGTCGGCCTGTTGCGCGAAGTCGGCGTAGAAAATCTGTCGACCTTCTCCATCGGTTTCCAGGATGCCGGCGGCGAGCGCGGCGACGAGTTCCAGTATTCGGACCTGATCGCCAAACATTACGGCACCCGACATCACCAGTTGCGCATCGACGAGAAGGAAATCATCGAGCAACTGCCCGCCGCGTTCCGGGCGATGAGCGAGCCGATGGTCAGCCATGACTGCATCGCGTTCTATCTGTTGTCCCGCGAAGTGGCCAAGCACTGCAAAGTCGTGCAGAGCGGCCAAGGCGCGGACGAACTGTTTGCCGGTTACCACTGGTATCCGCAGGTCGACGGCGCGGCGGATCCGTACGCCGCTTACCGCGATGCGTTCTTCGATCGCAGCTACGACGACTACGCGGCGACCGTTCAGCCGAAATGGCTGGTCGACCACGATGCGGCGGGCGACTTCGTCAAACAGCACTTTGCCCAGCCCGGCGCCGAGGCTGCCGTGGACAAGGCGCTGCGCCTGGACAGCACGGTGATGCTGGTCGATGACCCGGTCAAACGCGTCGACAACATGACCATGGCCTGGGGCCTGGAAGCGCGCACGCCGTTTCTCGACTATCGACTGGTCGAGCTGTCGGCCCGTGTGCCGGGCAAATTCAAGCTGCCCGATGGCGGCAAGCAAGTGCTGAAAGAAGCTGCGCGCCGGGTCATTCCAAGCGAAGTGATCGACCGCAAGAAAGGCTACTTCCCGGTGCCGGGTCTCAAGCACTTGCAGGGCGACACACTCAATTGGGTGCGCGAGCTGCTGCTGGATCCGAGCCAGGATCGCGGCCTGTTCAACCCGAGCATGCTCGACAAGCTTTTGACTGATCCGCAAGGCCAGCTGACCCCGTTGCGCGGCTCGAAACTGTGGCAACTGGCAGCCCTGAACCTGTGGCTCAGTGAACAAGGAATCTGATTGATGAAACCCCATGCCACGTCCATCAACCAACGCCTGTTGCGTGGTCAGGCCCCCTCGTATGAACGTTTGCAGGCGCGCCTGGCCGAAGACGGCAGCGAGCCTGCCACCGCCCCGATTGCCGTGCATTGCGGTTGGGGCCGGCTGCTGATCGGTCACACCTTTCCCGACCCGGCGTCACTGGCGCAGGAGCTGCTCAACGAGCAACCCGGCGAACGCGATATCGCCCTGTATGTTGCCGCACCGCAGCAGATTCTGGGTCTCGAGCCGACGCAGCTGTTTCTCGATCCATCCGACACCCTGCGTTTGTGGTTCAGCGATTACCGGCAAGCCACGCGGGTGTTTCGCGGCTTCCGCATTCGTCGTGCGCAGAGCGAAACCGACTGGCAGGGCATCAACCGTTTGTACCAGGCGCGCGGCATGTTGCCGATCGATCAGGAGTTGCTCACCCCGCATCATCAGGGCGGCCCGGTGTACTGGCTGGCGGAAGACGAGGACAGCGGCGCGGTGATCGGCAGTGTCATGGGTCTCAATCATGAAAAAGCCTTCAACGACCCGGAACACGGCAGCAGCCTGTGGTGCCTGGCGGTCGACCCGCATTGCTCACGCCCGGGCGTCGGCGAAGTGCTGGTGCGGCATCTGGTCGAGCACTTCATGAGTCGTGGTCTGGCTTATCTGGATCTGTCGGTGCTGCACGACAACCGTCAGGCGAAAAACCTTTACGCCAAACTGGGTTTCCGCAACCTGCCGACCTTTGCCATCAAGCGCAAGAACGGCATCAACCAGCCGCTGTTTCTCGGCCCGGGCCCGGAGGCGAATTTCAATCCTTACGCGCGGATCATCGTCGAAGAAGCGCATCGACGCGGTATCGACGTGCAAGTCGATGACGCCGACGCCGGGCTGTTCACCCTCAGCCATGGCGGCCGTCGCGTGCGCTGCCGCGAGTCGCTGAGCGATCTGACCAGTGCGATCAGCATGACCCTGTGCCAGGACAAAAGTCTGACCCACAAGGTGCTCAAGGCCGCAGGCCTGAAACTGCCGGCGCAGCAACTGGCGGGCAATGCCGACGACAACCTGGCCTTCCTTGATGAGCACCAACGGGTGGTGGTCAAGCCTCTCGATGGCGAACAGGGCCACGGCGTCGCGGTGGATCTGCGCACCATCGAAGAGGTGCAAAAGGCTATCGAAACCGCCAAGCAGTTCGACAGTCGCGTGCTGCTGGAAAGCTTCCACGAAGGCCTTGATCTGCGCATTGTGGTGATCGGCTTTGAAGTGGTGGCGGCGGCGATTCGCAAGCCCGCCGAAGTGGTCGGCGATGGTCAGCATTCGATCGGTGCGCTGATCGAAGCGCAGAGCCGCCGCCGGCAAGCCGCCACCAGTGGCGAAAGCAAGATTCCGCTGGACCACGAAACCCAACGCACGCTGCATGCGGCCGGTTACGACTACAGCAGCATCCTGCCGGCCGGCGAGCATCTGTTCGTGCGGCGCACGGCCAACCTGCACACCGGCGGGACGCTGGAAGACGTGACCGACATTCTTCATCCAACGCTGGTCGACGCGGCCGTGCGCGCGGCGCGGGCGCTGGATATTCCGATGGTCGGGCTCGATCTGATGGTGCCGGCAGCGGATCAGCCCGAGTACGTGTTCATCGAAGCCAATGAGCGCGCCGGCCTCGCCAACCATGAACCGCAGCCGACGGCGGAACGCTTTGTCGATCTGTTGTTTCCGCATAGTCAGCCGGCTGTTTCTTGAACCATCGTTGTTCCGGCTGACGCCTTCGCGAGCAGGCTCGCTCCCACAGGGGAATGCAATCCAAATGTGGGAGCGAGCCTGCTCGCGAAGAGGCCCTGAACGTCACCACCAATTTTCCTCATCGAAACCATCGGTGTGCTCAACTCATCAGGAGTTTCCATGACCACACAAATCCCTGAACCGGATCTGGCTTACCTGCAAAAAGTCCTGCTGGAAATGCTCGCCATTCCCAGCCCTACCGGGTTCACCGACACCATCGTGCGCTATGTCGCCGAGCGTCTCGAAGAGCTGGGCATTCCGTTCGAAATGACCCGGCGCGGCACGATTCGCGCGACGTTGAAGGGCAAAAAGAGCAGCCCTGACCGCGCAGTGTCGGCGCACCTGGACACCATCGGCGCCGCCGTGCGTGCGGTGAAAGACAACGGTCGCCTGACCCTCGCCCCGGTTGGTTGCTGGTCGAGCCGTTTTGCCGAGGGCAGCCGGGTCAGCCTGTTTACCGACACCGGGGTGATTCGCGGCAGCGTGTTGCCGCTGATGGCGTCCGGGCATGCGTTCAACACCCAGGTCGATGAAATGCCGATCAGTTGGGACCATGTCGAGCTGCGTCTGGACGCCTACTGCACGACCAAGGCCGATTGCGAGTCGCTGGGCATTCATGTCGGCGACGTGGTGGCCTTCGATCCGCTGCCCGAGTTCACCGAAAGCGGCCATATCAGCGCCCGCCATCTCGACGACAAGGCCGGCGTTGCCGCACTGCTTGCCGCGCTCAAGGCGATTGTCGACAGCGGCCAGGAACTGAACATCGATTGCCATCCACTGTTCACCATCACCGAGGAAACCGGCAGCGGTGCAGCGGCGGCATTGCCTTGGGACGTCAGCGAGTTTGTCGGCATCGACATTGCACCGGTCGCCCCCGGCCAGCATTCCAGTGAACACGCCGTGAGCGTGGCGATGCAGGATTCGGGCGGGCCGTATGACTATCACCTGTCGCGGCATCTGTTGCGTCTGGCCGATGAACACGAATTGCCGGTGCGCCGTGACATGTTCCGCTATTACTTCAGCGATGCGCACTCGGCGGTCACCGCCGGGCACGATATTCGCACCGCCCTGCTCGCTTTCGGCTGCGATGCCACTCACGGCTACGAGCGTACGCACATCGACAGTCTGGCAGCGCTCAGCCGTTTGCTTGGTGCGTACATCCTCAGCCCGCCGGTCTTTGCCAGCGACGCGGCACCGGCCAATGCTTCACTGGATCGCTTCAGCCATCAGATTGAGCATGACACGCAGATGGAAAGCGAAACCCGCGTGCCGCCGGTGGACAGTCTGGTGGGGCAGCGTTCTGACAGCTGAGCCTTCGGTGAACAGATAACCGCTTTCGCGAGCAGGCTCGCTCCCACAGAGACCGCATTTCAAAGGTGGGAGCGAGCCTGCTCGCGAATTGCCCGGCACGGCCAATACAGAACTGGCAGACGAAACCCAATCCCCGTAGCATCCCGACATTGATTTGACCGAGGTGCCCATGCTCATTCCCCACGACGCGCTTGAAGTCGACACCCTCACCCGCCTGATCGAGGATTTCGTCACCCGCGACGGTACCGACAACGGCGATGACACCCCGCTGGAAACCCGCGTCCTGCGCGTGCGCCAGGCGTTGACCAAAGGCCAGGCCCTGATCGTGTTCGACCCGGAAAGCGAACAGTGCCAGCTGATGCTCAAGCACGACGTACCCAAGCATCTGTTCGACTGAAACCGTCAGCCAGCCTTCGCCGCGGCCTCCTTGCGCTTGATCCGGTCATAGACCTCGGCGCGGTGTACATGGACCTTTTTCGGCGCCTCGACGCCGAAGCGCACGCTGGAGCCGTTGACCGACAGAACACGCAGGGTGATGTCGTCTCCGATTGAAATCAACTCACCGACCACACGGCTGAGTACAAGCATGGGATTCATCCTTCAGGACTGGCAAACCCTGAAGATGCGCGGCTTACAGCGTCTTCACAATCCACGACGAGCAAATCAGTCTTGCCCTACAGCTGCCCACGCCCACAGCTGTCAGACGCTTCGCACAAAAGCCTCAGGCGGCGGAAAAGCGCGGCCCGAACAGAATGATGCTGGCACCGACCACGCACAGGGCCATGCCGATCCAGTCCGAGCCCAGCGGACGCACCCGCTCGACCACCGCCAGCCAGCCAATCGAAGCAACGATGTAGATCCCGCCATACGCGGCATAGGCGCGCCCGGCGTAGGCCGCTTCAACACGGGTCAGCAACAGCGCGAACAGGGTCAGGCTGAGCAACGCGGGAAGCACCCACAACGCACTCTTGCCCTGGCGCAGCCACATGTAGAAGGCAAAACAGCCGGCGATTTCAAACAGCGCCGCAAGGAAGAACCACAAGTAATTGAGCATGGAGGCGTCTCGACAGGGTGACCGTGGCGGCCACCCTAACGACGCGGCGGGCATCGAACAAGATCAAGCGTTGTTTTGTTTGGCCTTGGCGCGCATTTTCTCGGCCATGGAAGTCATTTCGTTGTAGAGCAGTTGCGGATTCTTCTGTTTGAGGGCCCAGGCCATGCGCCCTTGTTCGTGAGGCAGAATCAGGAATTCGCCGGCGGCGACTTGCTGGTAGATGTAGTCAGCGATGTCGGCGGCACTGATCGGCGAACTTTCCAGCAACTTGCCGACCTGGGCTTTCATGGCCGGAGTCGGGCCACGGAAAGAATCGAGCAAGTTGGTCTGGAAGAACGATGGGCAAACCACATGCACCGCCACTTCCTGCTGTGCCAGTTCGATCAGCAGACTTTCCGACAACGCCACCACGCCAGCCTTGGCCACGTTGTAGTTACTCATTGCCGGGCCTTGCATCAACGCGGCCATGGAGGCGATGTTGATGATCTTGCCCTTGCTCTGTTCCAGCAGCGGCAGGAACGCCTTGCAGCCCTTGACCACACCCATCAGGTTGATCGCGATCTGCCAGTCCCAGTCTTCCAGCGACAACTCGCTGAAGAATCCGCCCGAGGCGACGCCGGCATTGTTGACGATGATGTCGATGCCGCCGAGCTTCTCCTCACAGGCCTGGGCGAAGGCGGTGAGCTGGCTGTAATCACGCACGTCGCAGCGCTGGATGAAGCCGTCACCGCCCGCCTCGCGCATCAGTTTCAGGGTTTCCTGCAGGCCGGGTTCACTGACATCGGACAAGGCCAGCCGCCAGCCTTCACGGGCCCAGCGCAGCGCGATTTCGCGACCCAGGCCTGAGCCTGCACCAGTGATCATCATGCGATTTTGCATAGCGGACAGCCTTGTTGTTCCGGGAGAGATGCGCCGAGTGTAGCGAAGGAACTTCGTTCACCCACGCTCCATCCAGTTGCTGAATGGAGGATCAAAAGATTCCAGCCGTCATTGTTTTCGGGTTGGTCTGATGTAGGAGCTGACGAGTGCAACGAGGCTGCGATCTTTTTGCTGGAAAGGAAATAACCGAGCAATCCAAATACATTAAAAAAACATTGAATTTTTTTTCACCGGCGCAAGTCGGAACATGTAAGCCGGCTGGAATTTAGTTGCTCTCCAGCTGCCCACTGAGCATCAAGACTCTTCCAGACTCTGAACAAGGAAATCACCCATGGGCACAATTCTAATCATCATCCTGATCCTGTTGCTGATCGGTGGTCTGCCGGTCTTCCCGCACTCCAGAAGTTGGGGTTATGGCCCGTCGGGTATTATCGGCGTGGTGTTGGTCGTGCTGCTGGTGCTGTTGTTACTCGGCAAGATATGACGATTTGAAGCTGTAAAAAAAGAGGCCCTTTTGCAAGGGCCTCTTTTTTATTGCGTGGACTTTAAGGAGTGATCAGTCCGGCTTGCCGTGAATGACACCGGCGGTGTTATCGAGCAGGCTCTTGGTTGCGGTTTGCAGGAACGCTTCAAGTTTGAGTTTGAGTTCGGCAGTGCGCGGCGCGTCTGGCACAACTTCGGCGTGCGGGTTGGCGCCAAGCTGATATTTCCAGATTTTCGGGCCCATGTCCTTGTCACGCGGCAGCACCAGAATCTCATCGGCGGTGACGATGGCGGTGGTCTGCTCACTGCCCGATGGCTTGATCACACCAAAACCGGTGTCGCCCTGCGGCAGGTTGAGCAGGTCGCGGCCCCAGCACTGGTGACGCACTTCGCCACCGAGGCGGCCCATGATGGTCGGCACGATGTCGATCTGCGTACCCACGGTGTGGTCGCGGGTACCGAACTTCTGCTGGATGCCCGGGGCGATCATCAACATCGGCACGTTGAAGCGACCCAGGTCCATTTCGGTGATCTGGCGCTCGTTGCCGAAGCCGTGGTCGCCGACGATGACGAACAGGGTTTCGTTGAAGTACTTCTCTTTGCGCGCCTTCTCGAAGAACTGGCCGAGCGCCCAATCGGAGTAGCGCATGGCGGTCAGGTGTTCGTTGAGGCTGCCACGGTCAGTGACGCGCTCGACCGGCAATGGCGTGGGCAAGGCGTACGGCGTGTGGTTGGACAGAGTTTGCAGCAGTGCGTAGAACGGCTTGCCGTTTTCCCGCGCCTTCAGTTCTTGCAGGCCACGATCGAACATGTCCTGGTCGGACACGCCCCAGGTCGGATCGGAGAACACCGGATTGACGAAGTCGTTGCGGCCAACGAAGTTGGTCATGCCCTGGTTGCTGAAGAAGCCCGACTGGTTATCCCAGGCGAAGTCGCCGTTGTAGACGTAGACATCGTCATAGTCGCGGGCGCTGAGCAGCTGCGGCAGACCGGACAGTTTGTGGCTGCCTTCCGGGGTCTGCATCAGGTATTCGAAACCCGGCAGGTTGGGGAAGCAGGCCATGGTCGCGAACATGCCCTGGTGGGTGTGGGTGCCGTTGGAGAAGAAACGGTCGAACAGCAGACCTTCCTTCGACAGCTTGTCCAGGTACGGGGTGATATTGCCCGGCGCGCCCAAAGCACCGACCGAGTGACCGGCCATGCTTTCCATCAGGATCACCACGACGTTCTTGATCGGCAGGGTCTTGTCGGCCGGCGGCATGTAGTCGCGGCGAACAGCGGCGATGTCGGCATCGACCAGTTTGTCGTCCGGCATCAGCAGCATGTCGCGCACCACTTGCTGCGCCTGTTCCTGCGGCAGGGTGGCTTTCCAGATGTTGTCGCGGTCTTCGCCCATGCGCGCCTTGGCTGCGGCGACCAGCGACAGCGTGCCGTTGAGGCCGAGCTGGTTGGCAAAGTTGGAATCGGTGGTGTAGACGTCACCCCAGCGCATCGGCGGGCCTTGACGCAGGGTGCCGCGAGCGGCGACCACGCAGATCAGCAGGCATACCACGAACACCGCAAGGCGGGTGTACCACGGCGCAACCTGACGGGAGCTGACGCTGCCGCCGCTGAACGGTCCCCGCGGGCGGGTGGCGCGGTCGGCGCCTTTGAACGCCAGGGTCAGAATGACCGTACCGATCACCCACGCCAGCACGTAGCGAACCACCGGGAAACCGTACCAGAGCATGCTCATTACGGTTTTCGGGTCTTCCTTCACGTACTGGAACACCAGACCATTGAGGCGCTGGTGAAACTCGCGGTAGAAGTCCATCTCCATCAGGCCGAGAAACAGCGCGATGCTCGACGCGACGGTCAGCCACAGACGGAAGAAACCGCGCGCGGCCATGGCCCGGGCACTGAACAGTGCCAGCACCAGCGGAATGCACAGGTAGACGACCAGGCGCAGGTCGAAACGCAGACCGTTGACGAACGCTTCAAGGAAGGTCGCGGCCGGGGTGTCGAGGATCATCTCGCGGTTGTAGACCAGCAGCGCAAGGCGCAGCGCGGAAAACATGACCATCATGACCAGTGCGCACAGCAGCGTGTAGGCCAGATGCGATTTGACGGTCGGTTGCAGCACGCGAGCAGAAGATCGCTGCTGATTCAGGGCGTCCGGGTTTGCCATGTCGTTTTAGGACCCATTGGAAGTTGAAGTTGCAAAAATACAGCGGCGCCAGGCCCTCTATTGGTCAGTCCAGACCCCGGGGCGTGCGCGGTGCGCAAATGTTGCACGATCGTTCACACCATTGCCATTGATTACTGCCCTGCCCTTCGAGACTTTCATTCAAAGGGCTGACAGCGCAATGGCAGGCAACAAGTGCGGGCGAATTGTCTTGGAGACTTTGTGAAAATTTCGTGCAACGCATATCTGGAAATACAATTTAGAGACAAAACAAAACGCCCCGAACCGGTCGGGGCGTTTTGCTTACAGCTAATTGATTATCTCTCGGCGCGTTCTTTCAGCGCTTTCAGGGTATTGAATGGCGCATCGACCACAAACTTGTTGGCGACCATGGCCGGCACGCTACCGCCCGGCTCGGTGTGCACCTGATAAGTCACTTCAACCTGATCGCCTTTAGGCACGAACTTCCAGAAGCCTTTGACTTGCTGGACCCGGACGAAGCCTTTTTCTTCCGGCAGATAGGTCGGTACGCCTTCAAGATTACGGGTCAGGCTGCCATCGGCGCCCTCAACGGTGGTGATCTTCAGCACCGAATCACGCGGGGTCACCGGCCATGGCGTGTTGAATTGCGAATAGGTCCAGCTCAGATCGCCTTCGTGCTTGAGCAGTTTCTGGCTCTTGCACTCGTGAATCCACGCGCAGGCGCCAGAGACGTCTTCCTGCAAGGCGCGCAGTTTGGCAACGGTGGTTTTCATCAGCGCGACGCCTTGGTAGGACTTGTAGTCCGAACCGGGTATTTCGCTCAGGGAAACCTTGATGCCGTCTTCGTTCTTCGCCACTTTCCAGTCTTCCGCGTGGGCGACCGAAGTGGCAAGTACGGCAGTCAGACCACACAACACAGCGATACGGTGCAGCGAACCCATAGTGTTATTCCTTATTGTTGAAGTTCCGTTGGTGAACACATCACGCCGCCGTCATCTGCTCCCACCAGCCGATCAATCTGATCGCTTCTTCCGAACTGCTGCCGCATACCTCGACATCCGCAGCGAAGCCCGAGCACACAGCTGGGCGTTCCGGACGGCCGAAAATGCTGCACAGGTTATCGACCGACAGTTGCACGCAACGTTCGCCGGCGGGCTTGCCATCGGGCATGCCGGGAATCGGCGAACTGATGGAGGGGGCAATGCAGCAAGCGCCACAGCCTTCACGGCATTTCATGACGAACAGATCCTCGCGACGGGCGATGTGTAAAGAGACGGGAAACAGAGTAACCGCTAAAACGACTGTTTCAAATTGCTACAAGCGGCTTTTCAACGATAAGTAAAAGTGACCGGGCAGTCTCCGACGAAGCGTCTGCTATACGCATCGAAGACGGTCGGATCTATTGCTTGAATTCAAAATCCAGCGCCGCGCCTTCCACATCGCGTCGCGCTTCGTTGCGCAATTGCAACTCCATTTCGTTGCTGAGCAAGCGGCCGTTGAGCTGGAAGCCGTTATCTTTCTCGCCAAACATCTGCGGCAGGATCGCCTCGCGTTTGGGCAGCTCCACGGTGCCCTGTGGCTTCAGATCTTCAACCATATCCTTGGGCAGGCTGAGATCGAGTTTTGCCGGCGGCAATTTGGTCTTTGCCACTTCACGGGCGGATTTCGATTTCGAGGCCACCGGGCGGCGCTTCTTCACCGTGGCGTTTTTTTTGGCCTGGGCTTTTTTTGCCGGAGCCGCGGTTTTGGTGGCTTTGTTCGTGGTACTGGTCGCTGCCGGTTTTTCCTGGGCTGCGGCCGCCAGGACACCCGGCGCCTGACCGATCATCAGCAAACCCAGCAGTACCCACGCGGCAGGAACAATCGCTTTCATGGACCCAACGAACTAACGGCAGAGGGCCACATGCTCGCCTGTTGTGCGTCACATGACAAGCCTCAGCGCCCTCCCCGTTCAGAATCCGCCAGCGGTTTCCTGACACAGCTGGGTGGCCAACAGACCCAGCGTCATCAGCGCCCGCTCCGCTTCGCGGTTCCACGGAATGCCGCAGTTGAGGCGGATACAGTGGTTGAACTGCTCGGTATTACTGAAGATCAGCCCCGGCGCGATGCTGATGCCTTGTTGCAGCGCGCGGACATGCAATTCCTGAGTGTTGACCCGCCCCGGCAAGCTCACCCAGAGGATGAAACCGCCCGTGGGCCGGGACATTTGCGTGCCCTCGGGGAAGTGCTGCTGCACCGCCAGCTGGAACGCGCTGAGGTTCTTCCGGTATTCCTGGCGGATGTAGCGTAAATGCCGGTCATAACCGCCGTTTTCCAGATACGCGGCAATCGCCATCTGCGTGACGCTGCACGCCGAATGGGTACTGAAGGTTTGCAGGCGCTGGATTTCCTGCTGGTATTTGCCAGCGATCATCCAGCCGATGCGCACACCCGGTGACAGGGTTTTGGAGAAGCTTGAGCAGTAGATCACCCGATCCAGGCGGTCGTAGGCTTTCAGCGCTTTGGTGCGGCCCTGTTCGAACATCAGTTCGCCGTAGATATCGTCTTCGACGATCTGAATGTCGAAATCCGAGGCCAGGCGCAGCAACTGTTTCTGCCGCTCTTCCGGCATGGTCCCGCCAAGGGGATTGCTCAGGCGCGTGGTCAGCACCAGCGCCTTGATCGACCACTGGTTGGCGGCCAGTTGCAAGGCTTCCAGACTCATGCCGGTGGCGGGGTCGCTGGGGATTTCGATGACTTTCAGGCCGAGCAGATCGGCCAGTTGCAGCAGGCCGTAATAGGTCGGCGATTCGGCTGCGATCAGATCGCCCGGCCGGGTCAGCACGCGCAACGACATCTGCAAGGCGTCGACACAGCCGTGGGTGATCACCACTTCCGACGGATCGACCACCACGCCAGCGTCACGCATGCGGATCGCCACTTGCCGGCGCAGCGGTTCGAAGCCGGGGCTGAACATGTAGCTGAATGCCCGAGGGCTGTGGAAGCGGGTGACCTTGGCCAATTGCTGATGCAGCGCGCGCACCGGCAGATAATCGACACTCGGCACCGCAGCGCCCAGCGGAAACACGCCTTCGCGGCGGGATTCGACCAATACCTGTTGAATGATGCTGCTGCGCGTCACCAGTCCCGGCCGTTCGACTCGGGCAATGTCCGGCGTAGGCGCGGTCAGCGCCGGGGTCTGGTGTACGTAGTAACCCGACTGCGGCCGGGCGCGGATCAGGCCCTGATCTTCAAGGTTGGCATACGCCTGCAACACCGTCGCATGGCTGACGTTGAGCTGCGAACTCATCTTGCGCACCGAAGGCACGCGCTCCCCCGGTTGATAGACACCACGGCGGATGTCTTCGGCCAGTTGCTGAGCAATACGTTGGTAGAGCAAGAGATTGGTCATGACGCAGCACTCGATTTCACGGGCGTTTTATTCTTGTCTGAAACAATACCGGAACAGTTTAGAAGTGTACTGGGACAGTTGCCAGATTACTCGACCGTACAGTGCGGTGTCTGCCCCATCTGTACGGTTTTGCGCGGCAATCGACAGACACAAAAAAGCCCGGCACTGCATGACAGTCCGGGCTTTCCAGAGACGCAGCCCTTAGCGGGCGGCGCCGAGCTGGCCTTTTTCGTCAGAGAACACGATTTCTACGCGGCGGTTCTGCGCCCGTCCACGCTCGGAGGCATTGGCATCGACCGGGAACTGGTCGCCGTAACCTTCGACCTGAATGCGTTTTTCGTCGATACCCAGATCGACCAGCACGTCAGCCACCGATTGCGCGCGATCGCGGGACAGTTTGAGGTTTTCCTGTCGGCCACCGGTGCTGTCGGTGTAACCCTCAATGCGCACCACGCGCTTGGGGTTCAGTTGCAGGAACTGGACGATCTTCAGCACGACGCGGTTGGCCGAGTTTTTCAGTTCCGCCTGGCCGGTGTCGAACAACACGTCGCCGAGGGTCATCACCAGGCCGCGATCAGTCTGCGTGGTCGCCAGCGCGACGATCTGTTCCTCCAGCCACTTGCCTTGTTGCTGCACGCTGAGCAGTTTCGATTCGCGCAGGGCCAGTTGCAGACGCTGGCGCTCAAGCTCGAGCTTGGCGGCGCGCTCCTCGTTGAGCGCCTGGTTGGTGTGCTCGCGGGCGATTTCGCTGTAGCGCTGGCTCAGGTAGGCGTAATGCACCACGTCGGCACCGCTGCCCCAATAGGTCGACAGCCGATCGGCGCGGGCCAGGGACTCGCCGGCGCGGATCACGTCCTTCGGCGCGATGCGCAGCACGTTGGAATCTTCCTTGACCTTCTGGAAATCAGCGCCGGCCTGTTGCAGCGCCGCCTCGCTGTGCTGGCCGGCGCAGCCGTAGAGGCTGGCGCAACCGGCGAGGAGCAGAATGCCGAGAGCATTGGACTTGAGGCTCATTGTGCTTCCCCCAGTTGCAGCTGCTTGCGCAGGCGGACAATGCGGGTATTGAGCACATTCAGCTGTTCTTCACTTTTTTTCGTCAGCACCTTGGCTTCGGCCAGACGTGCATCCAGTTCCGCCTGCTCGGCACGCATGCGCGCATTGCGATAGGACTCGTCGACCATGCTGCCTTTGGCGCGGTTGTACTTGGTTTCGGCCAGTTGCATTTCCGGCACTTCGTCAGCGGTGGCGCCGACTGCCTTGGCCTGCACGATGGCTTGTTCGGTCAAACGCATTTGTTCACTGGGTGCCGGATCGGATGCGCACCCGGCCAGGGCCAGAACGGCCACTGCCGCGAAAAGAGGTCGAATACTCACTAAGAATCCCTACTGTTTTGGGGCACTGACAGGTAGTGGCGGCTGTTGCTGTTGCGCCTTCCAGCGCTCGATGTTGCGTTGCAGCGCGGCTTCCGTCAGTCCGGACGCGGGCAATTCTGTCATCTTTTTGGCGAGCTGTCCGCGCAACCACGGATCGTTGCAGGCCGAGTTATGCGAAACCGCGAGGAACAGACCCGGCCGGTCGATGGGTTGTTCGAACGCCAACAGATCGCTGGTCATGCCCAATGTCTGCGCGGCGGCAAGGCCTGAGTAACGGCCGGCGAGGACATATTCCACCTCGCCCAACAGCAACTTCTGTAGTGCCTCGGTAAGGTTTGCTGTGCGGGTCAGGGTCAGATTCTGCTCGGCGAAAGTGCCGAATGCCTGGGTCATCCGCGACTTTTCCGACACCGCGCCGGCATGGCCTTTCAGGTCGCTGGCCTCGGCATAGGTCAGCGTCGAGCCTTTGCGCGTCCACACCAGATAGTCGTTTTCCAGCAGTGGCGGATGAATGAAGTCGAAGTTTTCCAGCTCGGTCACGGTCAGCGGCGCGTCGGCCAGCATGTCCATGCGCCCACTGCGCACTTCATCGAGGGCCTGCGAGCGTTTGCCGGCATACAGCAGGTCGACTTTGATGCCCAGATCCTTGGCCACTTGCTGCAACAGATCGGCACTGGCGCCGATCAGGCGCTTGGGGTTTTGCGGGTCCTGCCACAAGTACGGCGGCGCGTCCGGGCTGCCGGTGACGACCAGGCGCTCGCACTTGCCCGCGGCCATGGCCAAACCTGGCAACAGCAACCATCCCAACAACCATCCGCAGCGCAGATCCATGGCAAAACGCTCCCGCTTGAAATTCGAGACAAAAAAAAGCCCGACCAACAGGCCGGGCTCTTTATAAGTGAAGCCGCCGGATTAGACCAGCTTCTCCAGCTCAGGTACTGCTTCGAACAGATCCGCCACGAGACCGTAATCGGCCACCTGGAAGATCGGCGCTTCTTCGTCCTTGTTGATCGCAACGATCACTTTGGAGTCTTTCATGCCGGCCAGATGCTGGATCGCGCCGGAGATACCGACGGCGATGTACAGCTGTGGCGCAACGATCTTGCCGGTCTGACCGACCTGCATGTCGTTCGGTACGAAACCTGCGTCGACCGCAGCGCGCGAAGCGCCAACAGCAGCGCCGAGTTTGTCGGCCAGCGCGTACAGGTGTTTGAAGTTGTCACCGTTCTGCATGCCGCGACCGCCGGAAACGACGATCTTGGCAGCGGTCAGCTCAGGACGGTCGGACTTGGCCAGCTCTTCGCTGACGAAGCTCGAAGTACCGGCGTCGTGGGCAGCGCCAACGGCTTCAACGGCAGCCGAACCACCTTCAGCAGCAACCGGATCGAAACCGGTGGCACGCACGGTGATCACTTTGATCGCGGCGGTCGATTGCACGGTAGCGATGGCGTTACCGGCGTAGATCGGACGCTTGAAAGTGTCAGCGCTTTCGACCGAGATGATCTCGGAGATCTGGTCAACGTCCAGCGCAGCAGCAACGCGCGGCAGGATGTTTTTGCCGTTGGAAGTGGCGGCAGCGAGGATGTGGCTGTAGCCAGCGCCCAGCTCTGCAACCAGCGGAGCTACGTTCTCTGGCAACTGATGCGCGTAAGCGGCGTTGTCAGCATTCAGGACTTTGCTCACGCCAGCGATTTTAGCCGCGGCTTCGGCCACCGGGCCAGCGCCCTGACCTGCTACCAGAACGTGGATGTCGCCGCCGATTTTGGCAGCAGCGGCCACGGTGTTCAGTGTGGCCGGGGCCAGCACTTTGTTGTCGTGTTCAGCAATAACCAAGATAGTCATTTAGATTACCTTCGCTTCGTTCTTGAGTTTTTCAACCAGTTCAGCCACCGACTTGACCTTGATGCCCGCGCTGCGTGCAGCCGGCGCTTCGACTTTCAGGGTCTTGTTGGTGGAGGCGGTGGAAACGCCCAAAGCGTCCGGAGTCAGCACTTCGAGAGGCTTCTTCTTGGCTTTCATGATGTTTGGCAAGGACGCGTAGCGCGGCTCGTTCAAACGCAGGTCGGTGGTGACGATGGCTGGCAGTTTCAGCGAAACGGTCTGCGCGCCGCCGTCGATTTCGCGGGTCACGGCAACGCTGTCGCCGGAGACTTCGACTTTCGAAGCGAAGGTGCCCTGACCGTAGCCGCTCAGTGCCGCGAGCATCTGGCCGGTCTGGTTGTTGTCGCTGTCGATCGCCTGTTTGCCAAGAATCACCAGCTGCGGCTGTTCCTTGTCGACAACAGCCTTGAGCAGCTTGGCCACGGCCAGCGAGGTCAGGTCTTCAGCGGATTCGACGAGGATGGCGCGATCGGCACCCAGAGCCAGTGCGGTACGCAGCTGCTCCTGAGCGGTGGTCGGGCCGATGGAGACGACGACGATTTCAGTCGCAACGCCCTTCTCTTTCAGGCGTACGGCTTCTTCCACGGCGATTTCGCAGAATGGGTTCATCGACATCTTGACGTTGGCGAGGTCGACGCCGGAATTGTCCGCCTTGACGCGGACCTTGACGTTGTAATCCACAACGCGTTTGACAGCTACAAGAACCTTCATGGATTCCTCGTTACTCTCCGGTGAAAAGAAAGTCGCCTAGGCGAACCTGGCGGATGATGCTCATCGGGCGACAAGGGCACCTCTAAAAACGCCGGCTTGAATGTGAGGTGATTCACTTCGCGAAGGGAGGTGACCGTTCGTCAGGGGTGACTGCCGGGTCATTCATTCTCACGCTGTGTAAACTGCGCGCCGGACTTGCGCTGCGCATCACCGTCTACTGCCTGTGCCCTGTCTTTAGAGGTGCTCTTGAAACCGCCAGTCTGCCTACGGCGAGCGCAAAACCGCCCGTATCTTGACCGGAACGCCCATTCTGGTCAATACGCCAAAATGCCCTGTCATAAGCCGCGCTTCTTTGATTTATCAGGGCTGGAGGCGATTCAAACAAACGTTTGTATTGGACGCTAGGAGTGGTGTAGATATAATGCGCCGCCTAGAGAGAAAGGTGGATTCGCCAATATTCCCTTTGACGTTAACGTAAAGGCAATACGGATGCGAGATCAAACCTCCATATTAGAAAAAAAACTGTTGAGCCTTGAGTAGGAGATAGCCTGTGGAACGCGAATACATGGAATTCGACGTCGTCATCGTCGGTGCCGGCCCCGCTGGTCTGTCCGCCGCCTGCCGCTTGAAGCAGAAGGCCGCTGACGCCGGTAAGGAAATCAGCGTCTGCGTGGTCGAAAAAGGCTCCGAAGTCGGTGCACACATCCTTTCCGGTGCGGTATTCGAACCCCGCGCCCTGAACGAACTGTTCCCGGACTGGAAAGAGCTCGGCGCGCCGCTGAACACGCCCGTCACACGCGATGACATTTTCGTGCTGAAAAACGCTGACAGCGCGCAGAAGATTCCTGACTTCTTTGTGCCCAAGACCATGCACAACGAAGGCAACTACATCATCTCCCTGGGCAACCTGTGCCGCTGGCTGGCTCAGCAGGCGGAAAACCTCGGTGTGGAAATCTACCCGGGCTTCGCCGCTCAGGAAGCGTTGTTCGATGAAAACGGTGTGGTGCGCGGGATCATCACCGGTGATCTGGGCGTCGACCGTGAAGGCAACCCGAAAGAAGGCCTGTACACCCCAGGCATGGAACTGCGTGGCAAATACACGCTGTTCGCTGAAGGCTGCCGTGGCCACATCGGCAAGCAACTGATCAAGCGCTACAACCTCGACAGCGATGCCGACGTTCAGCACTACGGCATTGGTCTGAAAGAGATCTGGGAAATCGACCCGGCCAAGCATCAGCCAGGCCTGGTGGTGCACACCGCCGGCTGGCCGCTGGACATCATGGGCACCGAGAACACCGGCGGCTCGTTCCTCTATCACCTGGAAAACAATCAGGTGGTGGTCGGTCTGATCGTCGACCTGTCCTACAGCAACACTTACCTGTCGCCGTTCGATGAGTTCCAGCGCCTCAAGCATCACCCGGTGCTCAAGCAATATCTGGAAGGCGGCAAGCGCGTCAGCTATGGCGCCCGCGCCATCGCCAAGGGCGGCCTGAACTCGCTGCCGAAAATGGTCTTCAAGGGCGGCGCGCTGATCGGTTGCGACCTCGGCACCCTGAACTTCGCCAAGATCAAAGGCAGCCACACCGCGATGAAGTCCGGCATGCTCGCGGCGGAATCGGTGGCCGATGCGCTGTTCGCCGAGCAGGATTGCACCGTCGAACTGACCACTTACGTCGACGCATTCAAGAACAGCTGGCTGCACGAAGAACTGTTCGCCAGCCGTAACTTCGGCCCGGCGATTCACAAGTACGGCGCGATCATCGGCGGTGGTTTCAACTGGCTGGACCAGAACATCTTCGGCGGGAAACTGCCGTTCACCCTGCGCGACACCAAGCCGGATTACGCCTGCCTCAAGCTCGCGGCCGACTGCAAGAAGATCGATTACCCGAAACCTGACGGCAAACTGAGTTTCGACAAACTCAGCTCGGTGTTCATCTCCGGTACCAACCACGAAGAAGAGCAGCCGTGCCACTTGAAGCTGACCGATCCGAGCATCCCGATCAGCAAAAACCTGCCGCTGTACGACGAACCGGCGCAGCGTTACTGCCCGGCCGGCGTATACGAAGTGATCACCAAGGAAGACGGCGAGAAGCGTTTCCAGATCAACGCCCAGAACTGCGTGCACTGCAAGACCTGTGACATCAAGGACCCTGCGCAGAACATCACCTGGGTCGCGCCGGAAGGCGCCGGCGGCCCGACTTACCCGAACATGTAAGTCGAAACGCTGAACAACAAGGCTCCCGACATGGGGGCCTTTTTGTTGCCCAAAATTCTTCTGCCACCACAAAACAACTGTGGGAGCGAGCCTGCTCGCTCCCACAGGGGATTATCGGTGGATCAGGCAGCGCGCTCATCCCCCGGACTGCGTTCGAAGTAACGCTTGTACTCGCGGCTGAACTGCGACGTGCTCTGATACCCCACCCGATGCGCCACCTGCGCCACGCCCAGCCCCTCCGCCACCAGCAGCGTCTGCGCCTTCAACAAACGTAACCGCTTCAGATACTGCACCGGCGACAACAGCGTGCTGCGTTTGAAATGCTCATGAAAGGTCGACACGCTCATGTTCGCGCAACCGGCCAAGGTCTCGACATTCAGCGGCTCGGTGTAATGCGCATGCAGATGGCTGATCGACGCCGCCACCCGGGCGAATTGCCCTTGTTGCTCGACCAACGCCCGCAACACATCCGCTTGCGGTCCGCGCAGCGCGACGAACAATAACTCGCGAACCCGTGCCGGGCCGAGAATCTGGCATTCCAGCGGATCGTGCAGACAGCTGAGCAGCCGTTCGACACAACCGCGCATGCCATCGTCGAGCACCACCGAGGTCATCGACTCCGGCGTCTGCGCCGGAATATGCCGACCCGGCGCCAGCCCCATGGCCAGCACCAGTTCGCCGAGCAGGACGCGATCGATCGCCACCGACACACCGAGCAATGGCGCATCGGGCAAGGCAAAGGTTTCACATTCGAATGGCACCGGCAGCGCCTGGATCAGGTAATGCCCGGCGCCATATTCCATGGTCCGTGGGCCGAGGAACGCCAGTTTGCTGCCCTGGGCGATGATCATCAGGCTCGGCTCGTAGATATGCGGGCCACGGGCGACGTCGCAACTGGCGCGCAAAATCTGCACACCGGGCAGGCCGGTCTGGCTGTAGCCATCGCGCAGCGCCAGCGGTTCGATCAGCGAAACCAGCCGGGCATTGGCATCAAGATGACGGGTCAACTGCATCAAATAGGTCTTCGTAAAATTCACGGAAAAAGGGATGAAAACATCATCGCAGATCCGCTGGCCAATGCGATCGCCGAAACCCGCATGCCGGAGGATTAGGCATGAGACCCGGAGAAATCGTCATGGCCGCACCCGCCTCTGGCGGCCAGAATTCACCGCCTCACTTGTCACTGTTTTTGCGAGGTCACCCATGTACACCGCCATCGGCTATGCCGCCCAATCGGCCACCACTCCCCTCGCCCCGATGAAATTCGAACGCCGCAGCCCGCGCGCCGACGATGTGGCGATCGAAATTCTCTACTGCGGCGTCTGCCACTCCGACATCCATCAGGCACGCAACGAATGGGGCATTGCCGTTTATCCGCTGATGCCCGGCCATGAGATCGTGGGAAAAGTCACCGCTGTTGGTGCGAATGTCACCCGTCACAAGGTAGGCGATCTCGTTGGCGTCGGCTGCATGGTCGACTCCTGCCGCAGCTGCGAAGCCTGCCAGGCGAACCTTGAGCAATATTGCCTCGAAGGCCCGACCATGACCTACGCCACCCCGGACCGGGTCGATGGCAGCAACACCATGGGCGGTTACTCCGACAGCATCGTGGTCAGCGAACACTTCGTTGTGCGCATCCCCGAGAAACTCGCTCTAGCCAGCGCCGCACCGATTCTCTGCGCCGGCATCACCACCTACTCGCCGCTCAAGCACTACGGCGTCAAGGCCGGTGACAAGGTCGGGATTCTCGGCATGGGCGGCCTCGGCCACATGGGCATCAAGTTCGCCAAGGCGATGGGCGCGGAAGTCACGCTGTTCACCCGCTCGGCGAGCAAGGCTGAAGAAGGTCGCCGTCAGGGCGCCGATCACGTCATCGTCTCCACCGATGCCGAGCAGATGAAGGCCGCGGCCGGCTACTTCGACTTCCTGCTCGACACCATTCCGGTGCAACACGATTTGAACCCGTACCTCGACACCCTGCGTTTCGACGGCGTGCACATTCTGGTCGGCCTGATCGAGCCGGTGAACCCGCCCGTTCACGCCGGCAAACTGGTGATGAGCCGCCGCGTATTGGCCGGCTCCTTGATCGGCGGTATCGCCGAAACCCAGGAAGTGCTGGATTTCTGCGCCGAGCACAACATCACCTGCGACATCGAAATGCTCGACATCCGCCAGATCAACGAAGCCTACGCGCGGATGATTGCCGGTGACGTCAAGTACCGCTTCGTCATCGACATGGCCACGCTGAAGGCCTAAACCTTCACGGCTTACACCTTCAAGCCCAGCTCCGCCGACAGCCGGGTTGTGACCCCTTTCAGCAGGGGGATCAACTCGGCCATTTTTTCCAGCGGCATGTACGGCACGGTGCTGGCGATACTGATCGCCGCGACGATGCCCTTGCTCGCATCACGAATCGGCGCCGCCACACAGCGGATCGACGGTTCGTTGTCTTCCAGATCGAACGCATAGCCACCGGCAACGTATTCGCCCATGCGCTGCTCAAGCTGTTCCCACGACTGCTGCGGATGCTGCGGCCAGAACTGACTTTTCCCACCTGCCGGCAGGCTGATGTCGTACAGCCGCCGCCAATCCTGCGGCGAATCATCGAGCATCAAGGCCTTGCCGATCCCGGTGCGCACCAGCGGCATGCGATGGCCGACCCGCGAGCGCATTTCCGGGCCGTTGCGTCCTGGATTCTTCAGCAGGTACAGCACTTCGTCGCCTTCGCGGATTCCGAGGTGCACTGTATCGCCAGTCAGTGCCGAAAGCTCGTCCAGATACGGCCCGGCCAGGGTCACCATCGGCAACTCTTCACGGGCCTGAAAGCCCAGTTCGATCAGTTTCGGCCCGAGCAGATAACCGATCTGCGGCACCACGCGCAGATAACGCTCGTCGACCAGGCAACTGGCCAGACGATGGGTGGTGCTGCGCGTGGTGCCGATCAGCCGGGCAATCTCCTTGAGATCACGCGCGCCACTGGCCACCGCCTGCACCACACCGAGGCCGCGCAGCAGCGTCTGGGTGCCGGTGGGCGCGGCGTCCTTGGTTTTTTCCGGGGCGTCTTCCTGCATATCCAGCCTTTTACCGTTGAGCGAAGGAACGGGCGGCATTATGGTCGCCCGAGACTGAGCACTACAACTCGATACGCTCGACCTTGCCCACCAGCAGCACGTAGGACAAGGCACCGACCAGTGCGAGCACGGCGATGTAGGTGATCGCCGGCGCGAACGAATCGCCGCTGGCGAGGAAGCCGATCACAATCGGCGTAGCAATCGCCGACAGGTTGCCGATGAAGTTGAACACGCCACCGGTCAGGCCGAGCAACCGCGCCGGTGCCAGCGTTGACACCAGCGACCAGGTGATCGACGCCAGACCGTTGCCGAAAAATGCCAGGGCGAGGAAGGCAATCACCAGCGGCGTCGACTCGACAAAGTTGGCGCCGATGATCGAAGTCGAAATCAGCAGCCCGCCAATGATTGGCAACTTGCGCGCGAAGCCCACGGTGTAGCCGCGCCGGATCAGGAAGTCGGAAAAGAATCCCGAGCACAACACGCCGACGAACGCGGCAAGAAATGGCAGCGATGCGAGCAGACCGGACTTGATGAAGTCCATGCCGCGATATTTCACCAGATAGGTCGGAAACCAGGTGAGGAAGAACCACAGCGTCGAGTTCAGGCAGAACTGGCCGAGGTAGATGCCCCACAACTTGCGCTTGCTGAGGACGATGCCCAGATCGGTCCAACTGAATCTGGCTTTGACCTTGGCCGCCTCGGCCTGGATATCGACCAGCCCGCCGCCTTCGCGGATCAGGTCGATTTCCGCCTGATTGGTGCCTTTGAAATCGCGCGGCTCGCGATACACCGCGTACCAGATCAGCGCCCAGAGAATGCCCACCGCGCCGGTGGCGACGAACACCATGTGCCAGCCGAATGCATGTTGCAGCCACGCCAGCACCGGGGTCAGGAAAGCCAGACCGACAAACTGTCCGGAGGTGTAGAAACCGATCGCCGTGGCGCGCTCGCGCTCAGGAAACCAGGTGGTGACCACGCGGCTGTTGATCGGATAGGCGGGCGCTTCCAGCGCACCGACGGCCATGCGCAGCACGAACAGCGCGATGAAGCTGCTGACGAATCCGAGCATCACTGTGGCCACCGACCACAGCAGCAGCGCGACGCTGTAAAGGATGCGCGGCGGCACCCGATCGACCAGCCAGCCGCCGGGGATCTGCATCGCGGCGTAAGTCCAGCCGAACGCGGAGAAGATCAGACCGACATGAACCGGATCGATGCCCAGCTCACTGGTCAGCGCCGGCGCGGCAATCGACAGGTTGCTGCGGTCGAGGTAGTTGATGACCACGGTGATGAACAGCAACACCATGATGAAAAACCGCTTGCGGCTAGGCGTGACTAAAGACGCCTGCCCGGAGAGGGTGTGCGTTTGCATGAGAGATGCCTCTTTTTATGTTTGTTGAGGTCATGACGCAGATCTCCTCTCCCTCGGAGAACTGATCGTTCCCACGCTCGGCGTGGGAATGCAGCCCGGGACGCTCCGCGTCCCAGCAGCGGACGCAGAGCGTCCATTGAGGCATTCCCACGCAGAGCGTGGGAACGATCTGATGCTAGCGAGTCAGAGACTCACCACTCGGCAAAGCTGCCATCGGCATGACGCCAGATCGGGTTGCGCCAGCGGTGGCCGACGGCGGCACGCTCGATCACGTATTCCTCGTTGATCTCGATGCCCAGCCCCGGGCCGTTCGGAATCTTCACGAAGCCTTGGTCGTAGTCGAACACACGCGGATCCTTCACATAGTCGAGCAAGTCGTTGCTCTCGTTGTAATGGATGCCCAGGCTCTGCTCCTGGATAAACGCGTTGTAACAAGCCGCGTCGAGTTGCAAACACGCCGCCAGGGCGATTGGTCCCAGCGGGCAATGCAGCGCCAGCGCGACGTCGTAGGCTTCGGCCATGTTGGCGATCTTGCGGGTTTCGGTGATGCCGCCGGCGTGGGAGGCATCCGGCTGGATAATGTCGACGTAGCCTTCGCTCAACACCCGTTTAAAGTCCCAGCGCGAGAACAGCCGCTCGCCGAGGGCAATCGGCGTGCTGGTCAGCGGCGCCAGTTCTTTCAATGCTTCGTAGTTTTCGCTGAGCACCGGTTCTTCGATGAACATCAGTTTGTACGGGTCGAGTTCCTTCATCAGCACCTTCGCCATCGGCTTGTGCACGCGGCCGTGGAAGTCGACGCCGATACCGACGTTCGGCCCGACCGCATCACGCACGGCGGCAACGTTGGCCAAGGCGAGGTCGACTTTCTCGAAAGTGTCGAGGAACTGCAGTTCTTCGGTGCCGTTCATTTTCACCGCCGTGAAACCACGGCTCACTGCTTCTTTCGCCGCACGCGCGGTGTCGGCCGGACGGTCGCCGCCGATCCACGAATAGACACGAATCTTGTCGCGCACCTGGCCACCGAGCAGATCGCTGACCGACACACCAAGGGCCTTGCCCTTGATGTCCCACAGCGCCTGATCGATACCGGCCAGCGCGCTCATGTGGATCGCACCGCCACGGTAGAAGCCGCCGCGATAGAGCACGGTCCAGATGTCTTCGATATTGCGTGGGTCTTTGCCGATCAGGTAGTCGGACAATTCTTCCACCGCAGCCGCTACGGTATGCGCGCGCCCTTCGACAACAGGCTCGCCCCAACCGGTCACGCCCTCGTCGGTTTCGACCTTGAGGAAGCACCAGCGCGGCGGAACGATGAAGGTCGTGAGTTTGGTGATTTTCATCTCTGCTCTCTTTTGTAAATGCAGCTTTTATTAGATGCAGCGCACACAGCGCCCAAAAATTCTTAACGCAGGGCTTTCCAGGCAGCCACGTAGGCCTTGGCATTGACCGCCACCTGCTCGGCCGTCATGCCCGGTTTGAACAGGCCGGAACCGAGACCGAAACCTTTCACACCGGCATCGATAAAGGCCTGCATGTTGTCCGGCGTAATGCCGCCGACCGGCGCCAGCACCGTGCCGGCTGGCAACACCGCGAGCCAGGCCTTGACGACCGCCGGGCTCGTTTGCTCGGCCGGAAACAGCTTGAGAATGTCCGCGCCCTCGGCCAATGCGGCGAAGGCTTCGGTCGGCGTAGCCACGCCCGGCGACAGGTACAGCCCCGCCGCTTTCGCCGCGCGCAACACCTTGGCATCGCTGTGCGGCATGACGATCACTTGGCCGCCAGCCGCTTTGACCTGCTCGACCTGCTCAGGGCTGAGCACGGTGCCGGCACCGATCAGGCAATCGGCGGGCAGCGCATCACGCAGGATGCGGATACTTTCGTACGGCGATGGGGAATTGAGCGGTACTTCGATGACGCGAAATCCGGCGGAATACAGGACTTCTCCGACAGCCGCCGCTTCCTGCGGTTGCAGGCCACGCAGAATCGCGATCAGACCGTTTTGTGCCAGTGCTTGCTTGAGCATGTCAGGCCTCCAGTCAGGGTTAACGGGATGAGGAATCGATCAGTCCGGCGGCGCGCGCCAGTTGCCACAGGCCACGCTCGGTGGCCTGCTCGGCCAGCGTCACCTGAGCAAAGCCGCAGGCGTCGAGGGCACGGCGATATCGCGTGCACAATTGCGCATTGCCGATGAGCACGATCGCTGGAAGATTCGCTTGATTGCGCCGGCGCCGCTGCACATTGGCGAGCGCGGCCAGCTCATGGCCGATCATCAGGCCGGACAGATAGTCCGCCTGAGCAGTCGGGCTCAGTTCACCGGTCAGGCCGAGGGTGCGGGCGCTGAACAAGGTCGAGAGCACACCGAGCGCGGCATCTGTCGACAGCGCGATCTGTACGCCGCGATCGAATGCCTGCGCATCGAAGGTCGCGCTCGGCTTCTGGGTACGGCCAAGAATGCTGTGCTCGCTGAGCACGGCAAACACTTCGCCGGTCATGAACGTGTCGAAATGGATGATGCGGCCATCGACCACATCCACCCATTTCGAGTGGCTGCCGGGCAGGCCGATCAGCAGATCGCTACCCGCCTCGGCCGGCAGACTTTGCAGCACGCCGAGGACTTGGGTTTCTTCGCCACGCATTACATTCGGCAGTCGCGAACGCTGAATCACGCCCGGGACGATATGCACCGGCGTACCGCGCAAGCTGACCACGGTTTGCAGGGAATTTCCGAGATGGGCGACGTCGGCCGGCGTCTCGCAGTAAGCCGCCTCGCGCCAGCCCTGCGCACTGCCGACCATGCCGCAAGCGATTACCGGCAGATCCGGCTGCGCATCGAGCCAGTCACCACAGGCTTCGTCGAAGGCCAGTTCAAAACCATCGGCGCATTCACGGCCGTGGATGATCCGCGGGGTCTTGGGCAACTGCATGATCCCGGACGACAGCGCACGCTGCTCCAGCACCACACCGTCCGCCGCGAGTTTGTAAGCACGTAATGAGGTCGTCCCCCAATCGAGCGCGATCAATTGCGCCTGCATCGCTTCACCTGTTTTGTTTTTGGCAGTGAGTGCGACGGACTATAAACCCGAGGGACGGGAAATCTCAATATATAAATATCAATCCCACATTATGGGAAGATCAACAGTAACGGTATCACCTCACTCAAAGCGCCCCCTCTTGGGCTGCAACGATGGCGATCGAAGGGCCGAGTCAGGCTTGCACGGACAAAAATGCAAGGTTCGCCATGCCGCTGCGGTCGGGAAATACTCAGGGAGAGCGGCCCTCGAAAGAGGCAAGGCCGGACGGGATACTTTTTATTTTGCAGGTCCAGTTGTCAGCAAATCCGCGCTAGGTACCCGCATAATCTTGGAAAAATACGTCTTGTATGTAGTGGAGTGGACTCTATAAACACAGGAAAAGGAATCTCTGGCTTTTAAAAAGGGATCCAGTGTTTCCCCTTTCAGGCGCCTTTCTCCCCCCTCATCGTCTACCGACTCGTCAAAAATGACATCTGCTCTATAGATTAACGAGTCCGGCGAAACCCTCTCGATAAACCCGAAGCCGGACTGTTTAATTCGGTGTGCCTGAGAGAAATCAAGGTCATTCGTCAACGAGCAGACCAGCCCACGCCCTATAGACGACTTGAACAGGCCGAGAAGTTCCACGTCGGACTTGAAATAAATTTGATAAATTCCGGTAGTACGAAGCCGCTCTGTCTTTTCGTATTTGAGGTTAGCAATGGGCCGACCATGATTCAAAGAACAAGCCGAGAGTACCGACATACATATTGTCAAGATTAAAACCTTCACAGGTAGTTACCCCTTAATCCATTTGAATATTGACTCCGCTACAATCTGTCGCGCTGACTTTCCACCGGGCAAGGCGTGAGCATACATAGAGTTGGCATCTGCGTGATTGATATCGAGCCGCCCCATGACGTTCGGTCCTTCGGAGATCTCCCATTGCTCACCGAAGTCTGCAACCAGATCTGACAGGTTCCAATCGACCGCAGCTGCCCTGATATTTATCCAATACTGCGCTTTAGGCTTGGGAACCTGACGATATATTTTCGAAATACCATATACGATTTTGCCGTGTCCTACGGGATCCAGGGTCACCAAAATTTTTATTTTGAAACCGCGCTCGGTTAAAATCGCAGACAAATGAGCACCGTTCCAGCCGCCCAAACTGTGGCCAATGATATAAATCGCAGTATTGCAACTTGGAATTTTTCGAATAACGTTACGCTCCAAATCCTCCTCACTCATAAATGAGTTATAACCAAGAGGCAACGTCGTACAAGATTTCTGTATTTCCAGCGCTTCGATGTCCGCGTCGACCATGTCTCGCACATAGTCGACATTGTGATTGGGACCATCAACGTAATACCGTTCCTGATCGCCAGCTCCACCAACAAGAAAAACCATTGCATCGCGGACGCTTACTGTTACTTGCTTGACCGATTGATCTGTCTTGCAAGTAAGTGTATGACTCACCGGATCCCTTTTCGCCATTGGCGGTGGTGGAGCCTCTGCTGTAGCACTTCCATTTGCCATCTCTAATTACTCCACAAATAATTTAATCGTCTCAGCCAGGTGCGAACTGACGGTATGGGTAAATCCCGCCGCATCCGTCACGCCAGACTCTTCACTGCCGTCACCCCGCTGAATGATGTAAGGGTGATAAGAGACCGGCTCTCCGGTGTCCTGATTGACTACTTGCAACCTGTCAGTGAAATGCACCGGCATCGGCGACAGCCCACTAAATGCGGCCCCTCCCCCACTTTGGCCGATGATCACCGTGCCCGAGCCACCGGTCACGACATTGCCATGCCCACCAGTGCTATCGAGCATCGCGGCATTCAGGCCGTTAATGAAAACAGTGCCGGAGACCGCTCCGGTGATAGGGCTGCCACACGCTGATTTATCGGTCATGCGCGCAGCAGCGAGGCCGTCGAAGAATACGTCCGGCGAGCCGGAGACAATCGGGTTGGTGCCGTGACCTGGCAGTGGGCAGGCGGTTGGGTCGGTGACGCGAGCTGCGGGTTTACCACTCAATTCAAAGCTCCTTGCTTAAGGGGTGCCGGGGATGGCTGATAGCTGTCGATGTCGGTCGCGGCAAAGCGCCAGCGATTATCGACCGGGTCGAACAGAGCATGACAATGCTCACGGCTTTCAGGTGATGTCGCGGTTTGTATGGCACGCCAGACTTCGTTGGCTTGCCAACTCAACTCGGCAGGCGTTGCATCATCAAGTTCGTTGAGCCAGGCGTTGTAGTTGCGCAGGTGATTGCGCTCGAAAGTCGATTGCAGCAAGTCGCCCATTTCCACGCCAAGGTCCAGATGATGCCTGGAGGTCCAGCGCCCCACTTCGGAGTAGACGTGCCAGCCCATCGGGATCAACGCACCGTTTTTCAACAGAGAATGGCCGGCGAGAGCGACGAAGCCGCAACAGACGTGCAGCATCAGCCAGCCTTGATGGGCGTCGATAATCGCTGTGGGATCAAAGGTTCTCAGCGCTACCACGCGGTAGTCGCCAAGGTCGGCACTGCGCGTCATCAACTCGGCATCAAGCCGCGACACGAAAGCCCGTATAGCCACGCCGCCAGTGCGCTGGGCCATGCAGAGAATTTCCACAGCCTGTCGATTCGGGTCGTCAGAAGAGCCGGTAGTTTTCACCAGACCATACAGACGCATGGACGCCTGCAGTCCGCTCATAGCTGGTCACTCATTGACGCAGCGAGGGTTCCACAGGCGCGGAGAAATTTTGCCAGATGCATTGCAGGTGTCGTCCGTGAGCGCGCAAAAATGGCGCACAGAATGCCGGACTAGAGCGGTGGCGACAACTGAATCAGCAGTAGATTGCCATCATTGTGCTCAGCCCTCGGCAAATTCGCGCAACACCTTGCCATCCATGCGATACCGCACCCATTCCTCCTGCGGTTGCGCACCGAGCGATTTATAGAATTCGATGGCCGGGGTGTTCCATTCCAGCACGCTCCATTCGAAGCGGCCGCAGTCGTTGGCGCAGGCGATTTTCGCCAGGTGGCGCAGCAGGGTTTTGCCGGCGCCGCCGCCACGTTGTTCGGGGGTGATGTAGAGGTCTTCGAGGTACAGGCAATTGCTGCCCAGCCACGTTGAATAACTGAAGAAGAACACCGCGAAGCCAATCGGCAAGCCGTCGCGCAGGCAGATCAGGCCGTGGGCGGTGGCGCCTTCGCCGAACAGGCTGCGTTCGATGTCAGCGACGCTGGCGATGACTTCGTGACGGGCCTTCTCGAAATCTGCCAGTTCGGTGATGAAGGTGAGGATTTGCGGCGCATCGCTGGGGGTCGCCGGGCGGATTTCGATCGTCATGGACGGGCCTTGTATGCAAATTAAAGCGCCATACTAAGGCGCGCAGCGGCGCTCGTCACATGGCAAACATACTGATCTGTCCAATTTGCTGAACACTGTTGCCCTTGTGGGAGCGAGCCTGCTCGCGAAAGCATTCTGTCAGTTGAATCAACGTCTGACTGATATGACGCTTTCGCGAGCAGGCTCGCTCCCACAGTTGATATCGCAAATTCTGAAAGGATGCTTATGACCGTTAACTGTTTTGCGCCGCCGGAAACACTAGCGATCGGTATCGTCTGAACAGCAGACACGCGCGCCCGGCATAGACCGTTCGTCGATCATCAGGCACCAATCCGTCACCAGGGCTGACCAACCAAGTGTAAGGATTCCAATCACTGGAGAAGCCCTATGATCCCGTCAAGGTTGACCGCTTTAGTCTTCAGCGCCCTGCTTTGCCCTGCGGTGTTCGTCGCCTCGTCCACGGCAGCGGGCACTGGCCCTACCGATCCGACCCCGCCACGCGCGCCCGCCATTAACAGTGCCCCCGGTATGAATACCGATGGTTCCGGCGTGCCGCTGATCAATCAGCCACCCGCCACCGGCACCGATCCGCGCACTCAAGGCAGCGATCCGGGGCGTCAGGGTGGCATGAACACGCCTGATTCTCCTGCCACTGCGCCTGACAATGCCGGCCCCGGTGTCGGCTCGAAGACCACCACTGGTGGCTCCGGTTCCGAAGGTGCCGGTCAGTAGTTCGCCGACGCGAGCGCCCTATTCACTCCCATGAAGAGGTAACCATGAACGTCGACAAAGACCTGGAAAAAGAAGTCCTCACCCGCCTGCTGCACGCGCATCCCAACGGCTTGGGCAAGGAGGTGCTGGACAATTACCGGGGCGAGAAAGTCGTGGCCAGCGCCCTCGCCGCCCTGCAGGATCGCGGGCTGATTCATCATGGTCACGTGACCTTGAGCGAAGCGGGTGAACACTCGCTGAACCTGCCGATCAAGCTCAGTTCTGCCGGCGTCGAAGCGGCGCGCAAACTGGATCTGCAGTAGTGCCAAGCCGCTCGCCGTCGAAGCGGCGAGCGGCCGGATCCGCAATTTGAGGAGAAATCCCATGCCTCGTGGAAGCAAAGACAAATACACCAGCGAACAGAAGCGCAAAGCCGAGCACATCGAAGACAGCTACGAGAAAAAGGGCGTGTCGAAAGATGAAGCTGAGGCGCGCGCCTGGGCGACGGTGAACAAACAATCCGGTGGCGGCGAGAATTCCGGTGGCTCGGGGCGCAAGAAGCCCGCCAGTGCCAAGTCGGAAGATCGCAAAGAGTCATCGCGCCGCGCGGTGGCCAGCCGCAAGGGTCATTCGCGTAACAGCGAAACTTCGAAGGATACGCAGACTGTCGATAGCCTGATGAAAGAGGCCCGGGCAAAGAACATTCCGGGGCGCTCATCGATGCGCAAGCAGGAGTTGATCGAGGCGTTGCGCAAGGCGAGCTAGAACGACGCCCACTGTAGGAGCTGCCGAAGGCTGCGATCTTTTGCTTTTCAAGATCAAAAGATCGCAGCCTTCGGCAGCTACACAAGATTTGTGTACGACGTAGATATAAAGTGGGAGCGAGCTTGCTCGCGAAGGCGTCGGGTCACCCGCCGCAGGACTCGCGGATAAACGCATCCACCTCCGCCGTACCCGGCGATGTAGCCGGTCCCCAGCGAGTCACCGCCAGTGCCGCTGCCGCATTGGCCCGCCGTGCCGCTTCCAGTGCATCCAGCCCCTGCGCCAATCCGGCAATAAATACCCCGGCATGTGCATCACCAGCGCCATTGCTGTCCACTGCTTTGACAGCAAACCCCGGCACCTGTCGACGCGCGCCACGCTGCTGAATCCAGCAACCCTGCGGCCCGTCGCGCACCACCATCAGCACACTTTCCGGCAGCAGTTCCGCGAGGCGATCCATCGCGATACCAATCTCATCAGCTCCGGTAAACCGCAGCGCCTCAACACTGTTGCTGGTCCACACATCAATGCGCGGCAGCAACGTCTGCATCATCGGCGCGTCAGGTGACTCCACCAACGGCCCCGGGTCGAACACCACATTGACCGACGCCGGCAGCGCCAGCGTCCAGTCGAGCAACGCCTGCGCCTTGCCCTCGTGCAGCAGACTGTAACCGCTGAGATAAACGTAATCGCCGGGCTCGGCAGCCACACTGTTCAGATCGTCCTCGGTCACCTCGCCTTCGGCGCCGATGTAGGAAATGAAACTGCGTTCAGCCGACGCATCGGTCAGCGCCACGCACAGACCGGTATCGCGCTCGGCCGGTTCGCGGATGGCGATGCAGATACCTTCCGCCTGCATCGCTTGGCGCGCCAGGTCACCGAAACGCCCCGTGCCATGGCGACCGAGGTAAACCACCGGCAGACCGTTACGCACCGCAGCGGCCATCACGTTGAAGCCGCCGCCGGCTTCGAACCCTGCCGACTGCGCCAGCACGTCGCCGCCAATCTGCGGCAGTTTTTCCACGGCCATGACCAGGTCGATGATGACCTGGCCGGTGTGCAACATCTTAGGCATGAGCATTCTCGGGTTGCGCGGCGCGGCGATCTTTCGCACCGCCAAGTATCAGGTAAATGCCACCGGCGACGACGAAGGTCACGATCCAGCCGAGGCCGTTGTGGCCCAGCCAGGAGTCGGACAGAAAGCCCTTGAACCAGACGTTTTCTGCCGTGGTGCCGATGGTGGTGAAGCTGAAACCGAGGACGATGGCGATCGCCCAGGCCCCAAACGCGCGCCACTCGATGCCGCCGCGATACCAATAGGCGCTGCTCGGGCTGACGTCGAGCAGGTCTTTGGGGCTGTAGTAGTGACGGTGAATCAGGTCGACCACGAAGATCCCGACCCAGGCAGTGATCGGCACTGCCAGCAGGGAAATGAAGGTGATGAACGGGCCGTAGAAACTGTCGGCGATCAGCATGAAGTAGATCGAGCCGGCGAAGATCGCGACGATATCCACCACTACCGCGTAGACGCGTTTGACCTTCAGGCCCAGGGTCAGCGTGGTCAGGCCGGCGGAATACACCGACAGGTTGTTCGACAGCAGCAGGCCACCGAACGCGGTGATCAGGTACGGCACGGCCATCCACGTCGGCAGCATGTCGCGGATCGCCACGATCGGATCAGTCGCCGACGCCAGATCATTGTTGCCCACCGACAACAAGCCGCCGAGAGTGATCAGCAGCACCAGCGGAATGCCCGCGCCGAACGCCGCCGACGCCACCAGGCGCACAGCCTTGACGCTGCGATGCTGATAGCGCGACATGTCAGCGCCAGCGTTGGCCCAGCCGATGCCCGTACCGGCGGCCATGGTGCCGATGCCGATGATCATTGCGCTCAGCGGTGCTGGCGTGGCGTTGAATACCGCGCTCCAGTCGATCGTCGCGCAGAGAAAACCACCGACGAGAATGTTCAGCGCGCCGAACACGTACGTCGCCCACTTCTGGATCACCAGCAGGGTCGCGTGGCCGAGGCCGGACACCGACAAGGTCAGCAGGACGAAGATGGCGATAAAGATCAGCGTCAGTATCGGCGCACTTTTCGCCTCGACCGGCGAGCCGAACAGGATCGAACACAGCGACAGCAGAACGAAGGCAGCGGTGGTGGTGTTGACGGTTTCCCAACCCAGACGCGACATCAGCGAAACCAGCGTCGGGCCGATGTTGCCGCGTACGCCGAAGATTGCCCGGGACAGCGTCAGGCTCGGCGCGCGGCCACGCCGCCCGGCAATCGAGATGATCCCGACCACGGCAAACGAACCGGCGGCACCGAGGATGGCGACGATGATCGCCTGCCAGATCGCCAGCCCGCGAAACGCCACCAGTGTCGCGCCAAGCGGCAGGCCGAGGATGGAAATATTGGCCGCGAACCAGACCCAGAACAGTTGCAGCGGATGACCGTTGCACTCCGCTTCCGGTACCGGCTCGATGCCCCGGGTTTCCAATTGCCCGACGCTTTGCCCGGCGGTTGATGAACTCATGAAGATGCTCCTGTTTGCCTTTTTTGTGGTTGTGGCAATGATGCAAAACGACAAGACAACCGGCCTTCCGAGGCCTGTCTGTGCGATCCATTGCTGTGTGAATTCATTAGAAATGCGCGGCCCCTTTCGCGAGCAGGCTCGCTCCCACAAGGAAATGCATTCCAATTGTGGGAGCGAGCCTGCTCGCGAAGAGGCCAGCCAGTCAACGCAAGGCCAACAGCCCCTGCACCAAAGGCTCAAGCTCCAGCTGATTAACAGCTTTCACCGTCTCGATCATCGGCTCCGGCCAGCACTCAAGCCCCAGGCAAGCCCCGAGCATGGCGCCGAGAATCGCCGCGATGGTATCCGTGTCGCCGCCCAGGCTGGCCGCCATGCACAGCGCTTCGAATGCCGTCATCTCGCCGATGGCCACTTGCTGGGCCAGGGCGAATGAAACCACCACCGACTCCTGCGAAGCCACCGATGTGCCGATTACGTCGTAGAGCAGATCGGCAAGCAATGCTTTGTCGCTGTCGACACTGATGCTGCGCGCCCAACTGATGCGCGAGGCGATGCGCCCGCCAGCCACCCAATGTCCGTGGGCTTCGGCCTGCTGGGCGATCTGCTGGCCGAGGTTCAGCGCCTCGCCGAGATCGACGTCATTGATGCCAGCGGAGACCACCGCCGCCACCGCCGCCGCACTGGAAATTCCCAGCGTGGTGTTATGCGTCACCTGGCACGCCTGCACGACCGCCGCAATGAAGCGCTGCGGATCGGCCACGTTCGCTGCAATGCCCACCGGGGTGATACGCATCGCCGCGCCGTTGGTGGTGCCGTAGCGCCCGGCTTCTTCCGGGGAATGCCCGGCGAGGATCATCTCAATGGCGCGTTTGGTCGAGGGGCCGAGCAAGTCCTGCGAGCCTTTGGCCTGCATCTCGGCTTCCCATTCGATCAAGCGCTGGGCGAGAACCGCCGGCTCGATACGGCCGTGACCTTCGACCAATAACTCGCCGACCAGGATCGCCTGTTCAGTGTCGTCCGTGATGGAGCCTTTGGGCATGTTCGCGGCGATCGGTTGCAGTGGGCCGGCGTCTTGCAGATCAGTGATCTGGCCGAAGCGCGCCTTGATCGTTTCACGATCGAGCGATTGCGTCGGCATGCCCAGCGCGTCACCCAGGGCCAGACCATAGAAAGCGCCAAGCGCACGATTGAGCGCGGTCATTTCGATTCTCCGAATTGCAGGTGCAGACGAAAGTGCACCGGGTCGAGCAGGCTTTCGACCTGTTCCATGAAACGGTTCTGCCGGTCGTAGGTGGTGCGCAGGGCTTTGAGAAACACAGTGCCGACCGGACGGCCGAGCAGCTCGGCGTCTTCGGCATTCAGCGGCTCGGCGCCGATCCACTGATCGCCGCGCTCGCCGATGTAGCCGTAGGCGGCCAGGGTGATGGTCAGGGAATTGTCGATCAGGCCGACGCGGGGCAGGCTTTCCAGGCCGCCGTTGGCCGGCATCAAGGATCGTTCCAGAGACACCAGCGTACCGTCGGTGGCGCGCCGGCGACGGTCGAGCGTGATGAATTGATCGGTGCCGAAACGCACCAGCAGATCCGGGCGAGTCACGGCTTCGAGGCGCAACACTTCGGTATTGATCAGCGCCCCGCTGTCGGCCAACGCCTGCGCCCAGCCGCTGCGCTGATCCAGCGCGACACCGTCGAAAGTGACGATGGAACCGACACCGCTCTGCGTGACGATGTAATTACGCCGCTTCAGTTCGGCCAGCGCCTCACGCAAGGTGCCACGGCTGACCTGGAATTCTTGAGCCAACTGATGTTCGCCGGGCAACAGAAAACCGTCCTCCATGAGGCCGCTCTCGATGCGTCGGACGAGCTCGTCGACCACCCGTTGTTTCTTGTCGAATCGTACCTGTCTAATCATGTACAAATTGATAACCGAAACGGGACGTGGCGGGCAACAAAAATTTGAGGGAGGTGACCGGTGGAGAGAGCAAAATCAAGAGCCCCTCACCCTAGCCCTCTCCCGGAGGGAGAGGGAACTGATTGGGGAGTGCTCAGGAAATGCGCCGAACTGATGTTGTGTTAGAGAATCCACAATCGACCCGATATTTCAGGTCGATGTAGAACGCAAGACACCTCGGTCGGCCCCCTCTCCCTTTGGGAGAGGGCTGGGGTGAGGGGTAGCTTTTGACGTTAGCGTTGTTTCAAGCGATCAATGACCACGGCCAGCAACAGAATCGAACCACGAATCACATACTGATAAAACGTGTCGATGTTCTTCAGGTTCATCGCGTTTTCGATGATCGCCAGAATCAACACCCCGGCAATCACATGGCGAATCATGCCGATGCCGCCACTCAACGAAACCCCGCCCAGCACGCAAGCCGAGATCACCGTCAGTTCAAAACCCTGACCAATCATCGGCTGCCCGGAAGTCATCCGCGAGGCCAGAATCACACCCGCCAGCGCACCGATCAAACCATGCACGGCGAAGATGATGATCTTGGTCCGGTCAACGTTGACGCCCGCCAGCAGCGCCGCTTCCTGGTTGCCACCGATGGCCATGGTGTTGCGCCCGTAGGTGGTGTAGTTCAGCAGCCAGCCGAAAAACAGGAAGCAGACAATGGTGATCAGGATCGGCACCGGCACACCGAACAGCTGGCCGTTACCGAAGACGAAGAACGATTCCTGAGAAACACCGACCGCTTTGCCGTTGGCAAAAATATAGGCCAGACCGCGAACGATCTGCATGGTCGCCAGCGTCGTGATCAACGCATTGACGCGCAACTTGGCAATCACGATGCCGTTGATCAGACCAACGATCAGGCCCATCACCAGTGCTGCGCTGACGCCGAGAAACACGCTGTTGGTGTCACGCATCACCACCGCCGCGACCACGCCGGCACAGGCGATCACTGAGCCCACCGACAAGTCGAAGTGCCCGGATGCCAGGCAATAAAGCATGGTGCACGCGGCGATACCGGTAGTGGAAATCGCCAGACCCAGACCGCGCATGTTCAGCGGCGAGAGGAAGTTGTCGATCAGCAGTGTGCAGGCGACGAAGATGCCGATCGCCGCCAGCAGCATGACCCAGTCATCGAGGAAGCGCCGCAGGTCCAGCGGTTTGCGCTCGGTCGGCAGGGTTTCATTTTGCGTAGTCATCATAGTCACCTCTCAGTTCGCCACGCCGTCAGCGCGGTGGCGTGGCAAAGCCAGTTGCAGCAGGTTGGATTCATTGGCCTGGTCGCGGCTGACTTCGCCGCGCAGGGCGCCTTCGCACAGCACCAGGATGCGGTCGGAAATGCCCATCACTTCCATCAGATCGCTGGACACCACGATCACCGAAATACCGTCGGCGGCGAGGTTATGAATGATCTGGTAGATCTCGGCCTTGGCGCCGATGTCGATGCCACGGGTCGGTTCGTCGAGCAGCAGGACTTTCATCGGCATCGACAGCCAGCGACCGAGAATGGCCTTTTGCTGATTGCCGCCGGAAAGGAACTTGATCTGCTGGCCGGCGTGCGGGGTTTTCACTTTCAGGGCCTTGATCTGTTTGTCGGCGTTGCCCTTTTCCCACAGGCCGCGGATCAGGCAGCCGAGCCCGGAATGCGCGCCCCGGGCACTGATGTTGATGTTCTCGGCGACGCTGGCCAGGGGGATGATGCCTTCTTTCTTGCGATCTTCCGGGCAGAGCAGAATGCCGGCGGCAATCGCGTCACGGGGCGAGCGCAGCTTCAGCTCATGACCGCGCAATTCGAGACGGCCGGCGGTGTTGCGCTCCAGTCCGCTGAGCAGGCGAAACAGCTCGGTGCGCCCTGCCCCGACCAGTCCGAACAGGCCAAGGATTTCGCCTTTGTGCGCTTCGAAACTGATCGGCTCGCGCAGGCCCGGGCCGAGCAAACCATCGACTTTCAACGCCACGGCGCCACGCGGGCGATGGCGGTAATCGTAAATGTCCTGAATGTCGCGGCCGACCATGCAGGTCACCAGTTGATCGTGGGTCAACTGGCTCATGTCCTCGAAGGTACGCACGTAGCGGCCGTCCTTGAACACGGTGACGGCGTCGCAGATACGGAAGACTTCTTCCATGCGATGGGACACGTAGAGCACCACTTTGCCTTCGTCGCGCAGACGACCGATGATCGCCATCAAGCGATCGATCTCGCGTGCCGAAAGGCTGCTGGTCGGTTCGTCGAAAGCGATAACGTGTGCGCCGCGCGACAGCGCTTTGGCGATTTCCACCAACTGCCGCTGCCCCAGCGACAAGCGTCCGACCTTGGTTTGCGGATCGATTTCGTCGGCCAGGCCTTTCAGGCAATTCAAGGCTTTCTGGCGCAGCTCACTGCGATTGATCAGGCCGAAACTGGCCGGCAGATGACCGAGAAACAGGTTTTCGGCCACGGTCATTTCCGGGACCAGATGCAGTTCCTGGTGAATCACCGCGACGCCGCTGCCGATGCTGTCAGCGGTTGACTTGAACGCCATCGCCTGCTCGCCGATCTGCAGCTCGCCGCTGCTCGGAATGTAAGCACCACCGAGAATCTTCAGCAGGGTCGATTTGCCCGCGCCGTTCTCGCCCATCAAGGCATGAACCTGACCGGGGTGGGCGACGAAGCTGATGCCGTCGAGCGCTTTCACGCCGGGAAAGGTTTTGCCGATCCCGTTGAAGCGCAGGCTGCCGCTGGCGCCGTGTTGTTCTTGTGTCTGTACTTGCGCGTGCATAAAGCCACCTCTTCACACCGAAAAACGGCCCGGCTGCCCGGGCCGTCGCTGCCTCAGTTCCACAAGCCGATTTTTTCCAGCTCTTGCTTGAAGTTTTCGCGGGTGATCAAGGTGACGTCATCCATGGCGGTGTACTTCGGCGGCTCTTTGCCGGCGGTGATCCACTCGTACATCATCTCGGCGGTCTTGTAGCCTTCGATGTGCGGGCTTGGCAGCATCGAACCGAAGAAGCCGCTGTTAGGCTTTTTCAACTCGCCGATGGCGTCGGTGCCGTTGATGCCGATGCCGATCACGTTGCTCGCGGCAAACCCGGCCGCTTCGGTGGCGCGCACGCCGCCGAGCACGGTGTTGTCGTTCATGCCGCCGATGATCAGGTTTTTCGCCGCGCTCGGCAGTTTCACCAGCGCCGAGTTGGTGGCGTCCATGCTGCCCGGTACGTCGAGGGTTTTCAGTGCGGCGAAGAGGATGTGATCCTCGGGCATGCCGGCCTTCTTCAGGGCATCGACCGAGCCGTCGGTGCGCTTCTTGCCGGTGTCGAGTTCGTTGTAGGTATTGACCACCGCGTAGGTGTCTTTCCAGTCCCAGTTACGCTTTTTCGCTTCGGCAGCCATGGCGGCGCCCTGCTTCTGGCCGACTTCAAACGCGGCCATGCCCAGGTACGGCACGTCTTCCATGAATTTGCCGTTGGCGTCGACAAAACGGTCGTCGACGGCAATTACTTTCAGGTCGTTGATCTTGGCTTTGGCCATGATGGCCGGGCCGAGGGACACGTCCGGCGGGCAGATCACGAAGCCCTTGGCGCCGTTGGCGGCCAGACTATCGATGGCCGAGAGGGTCTTCTCGCCATCCGGTACGGCAATCTTGATCAGTTCAAAGCCTTTGTCCTTGGCGGCTTTTTCGGCAAAAGCCCATTCGGTCTGGAACCACGGTTCTTCGGCTTGCTTGACCAGAAAACCGATCTTCACCGCGTCGGCGGCGAGCAGCGCACTGCTCAGGCTGAACGCAGTGACCGCCAGGGCAGTGCTGCACAGGGTACGAATCCCGAAACGACGTTTCATCAGATGACTCCTTGTTATTTTTTTTGAGCAAGGTTTGAAAAGCGTTGAAGCGTGTTCTCAGTGAAGCTGGTTGAAAATAGTCATATCGTATGATGATTGGATTTCAAGCGTAGTTCAGCGCTGGAGATCCGTTTTGTTCAGTCGTGGTACATCACCGAGCGACCACCATCGATGGTGATGCACGAAGCGTTGATAAACGGTGCCTCATCGCTGGCCAGAAACACCGCCGTCATTGCCACTTCGATCGGCTGGCCGATGCGCTTGGGCGGGTGCAGGTCAAAGGCGCGTTGACGCTCGGCATGCGGATCGGCAAAGCCATTCCAGTAATCGACGTTCAGCTGCGTTTCGATGTAGCCCGGCGCGATGGCGTTGACGCGAATGCCCTTGGCCGCGTATTCGATGCCGAGCGCACGAGTCAGGCCGAGCAAGCCATGCTTGGCCACCGGGTACGGAAAGCAGCCGGGAATGATGTGGCTGGAATGGGTCGAGGCGATGTTGATAATGCTGCCGACGCCCTGCTCGATCATCTGCGGCAGCACCGCTTTGCAGCCATACCAGGCGCCGTCCAGATCGATGGCGAAGCAGCGGCGCCAGTCTTCTTCGGTCATCTGCAAAGGATCGCGGAATACATTGACCCCGGCACAGTTGACCAACACATCGATGCGGCCATGCAATTCCACAGCACGTCGGGCCAGGGCATGCAGATCCTGCTGATTCGATACGTCGACCTTGAGCGCCTGCACGTCATGGCCCTGATCGCGCCAATGGGCGGCGACCTGCTCGACCTTGTCGGCCTGGATATCGCTGATGAGTAATCTGGCTTGCTGCGAGGCGAACGCGGCAACGATAGCTTCGCCGATGCCCTGAGCGGCCCCGGTCAACAGCACGACCTTGTTTTTCAGGCGCTCGCCTTTCGGCGGCGCCGGCACTGCCGGCAATGTCAGCGCTTCAGCCATGGCTCAGGCCTCCTGCACGCTGGCGCAAAAAAACCGGGCATTGGTCGATGTCCGGTTTTGACGGCTGGGGAAAACAAACAGGCAAGCGTCGCCGACGGCATTAAGCCGTGACGAAAGGCGGATCCCGCTTGCGCGGGCGAGAAGAATTCGCTGCATCACTTCACCTGTTTTGTTCTTTTTAAGTGTGAGTGCGTGTTACTGCTGGAGCCGACTATAAACCCGACCGCCAAATAATCTCAATATATAATTTTGCATCCCATATTTTGGGATCTAACCAGCAAAACGCGTACAGAGTTTTCCTGCAACATCAACGCGCATGCTCAGCACCGCACCGTCTAAAGGATGATTCAGCGGGCTCTTGGCACTGGTGATGAACAGGGTTTTCAAGTCTTCGCCACCGAACACGCAACTGGTCGGGCGACTGATCGGCAGATCGATTTTGCGATCCACCTGCCCGTCCGGCGTCAGGCGCAACAGGCAACTGCCGTCCCAGCGTGCATTCCACACGTAGCCTTCGGCGTCCATCGCAGAGCCATCGGGACCACCGTGTTGATCGGACGAGTAAAACACCTGCGGCGCATCAAGACTGCCGTCGGTGCGGATGAAATATCGATTGAGCGTGCTGTCGAGGCTGTCACCAAACAGCAGCGTGGTGCCGTCGTCACTCCACAGCAGGGTGTTGGGGATGCCCAGACCGAGTATCAGCGGTGTGACGCGCTGATCGGGGTCAATGCGGAACAGGCCACCGGAACGGCGTACGAGCGGCAGATCCTCGCCGTGCTCGCCAATGTTGTTCTGCATGGTGCCCAACCACAACCGGCCCAAGGCATCGCAACGGGCTTCGTTGGGGCGGTTGCCCGGTTGCGGGTCGGCGACGCAGAACAGCGTCAAGCGTGGCTCGAGGCCGGGCGAATCGAGATCCAGTCGATAGACACCGCTGCTCAGCGTGACCAGCGCATCGCCGCTGGCGCAGGGAATGAAGGCGGAGATGTGCTCCGGCATCTGCCAGATCTGCACGTTCTGACCGATCAGGCGCAACGCTTGTTTACCGGCGATATCGACCCAGTACAACGCCTGGGTCGGCGCATCCCAGAACGGGCCTTCGCCGAGTTGCGCGCGGTGTTGGGTCAGGGCGGTGAACGGCATATCAAGTCCTTCTGAGTTGTTGTTTTACTGTGAGAGCGAGCTTGCTCGCGAAGGCGGAGTGTCAGTCAATGATGATTTATCTGACCTGACGCATTCGCGAGCAAGCTCGCTCCCACAGGATGTCTCGACATTTTCAGCTAGCTTTTTTACTGGCCATGACTTTCGGGTAAAAGCGTTTTATCGCCAGATCGGCGTTGTCGATCAAGGTCATGCACGCCCACACGCCACGGGTCGAATCGCGCGCGGCGATGGCGTCGGCCATGTCTTTATGGATCGGCAAGGTGCGGCGCAGTTCATCGGGGTCGGCGGCGGAGACTTCGAACGACACCGCCAGCAACGCGCCGAGGGCCGGGACCATTTGTTCGATGAACTGATTATGGCTGGCGGCCAGGATGCATTCGTGGAAGGCCTGGTCGGCACGGTTGTAATCGATGCCACTGTCGACCGCACGTTCCAGTGCGTTGAAGGCCAGTTGCACCGCTTCGATCTGCTCCGGCGTCGCCCGCTCACAGGCCCAGCGCACCGCCATCGGCTCGATGGTGCGACGCAAATCCAGCAGGTCATCGACGAAGTTTTCCGGCAAGCCGTTGCGCGATAGCCAACCGACCACTTGCGGATCAAACAGATTCCAGCGCCGGACCGGCAACACCCGCGTGCCGACTTTCGGCCCGACTTCGAGCATACCTTTGGCGACGAGGGTTTTGATGGCTTCGCGAATCACCGTGCGGCTGACACCAAGCTGTTCGCCCAGATCCGCCTCGACCTTGATGGTCTGCCCCGGCTTGACCTGACCGGCAGCAATCCAACTGCCCAGCCAGTCAACGGTCGACGCATGAAAGCTGCTGGACATGTACACCTCACGGCGAATCGCGATGGGTGCCTACGCTAATCATCATACGAATAACAGTCAATCGGATTTTTTTCAGCTTGCACAAACCATTGTGGGAGCGAGCCTGCTCGCGAAAGCGTCGTGTCAGTCAACATTGCTACCGACTGATACAGCGCATTCGCGAGCAGGCTCGCTCCCACATTTTGATGTTGTGTCAGGGTTCCAGGCCGATGCGAAAGAATTCGCCGCCGCTCCACACGCCCAACCAGCGCTGGCCATCGATCTCGCGGCTCACCGCCAGTTCCACCAACTGGTAAAACACATTGCGGTGAATCAGCGCTTCAAGGTTGCTGCGCACATGCACATAAGGCGCAGGCTCCTGGGTCTCAGGATTGATCTCGACGCGGATCGGATGTTCAGCCCCCGCCTCGATGGTTTCCTCGACATTGGTGGTAAAGCGCAAAACCTGCGCCTCGCCCTCGCCTTGCACTTCCACGGCAACCGCCACGAACGGCGCGTCATCGACCTTGATCCCGACCTTCTCGACCGGGGTGATCAGGAAGTAATCATCGCCGTCGCGGCGGATGATGGTGGAGAACAGTTTGACCATTGGCTTGCGCCCGATCGGCGTGCCAAGGTAGTACCAGGTGCCGTCGCGGGCGATGCGCATGTCGATTTCGCCGCAGAAATCCGGGTTCCACAAATGCACCGGTGGCAGGCCTTTGGTCTTGGGGATCTGCCCCAGCAGGTCATTGGCTGTTTGCGGGTCACTCATGGCGTACTCCTTGATTACTGGTCGCCGATCCCCAGCAGGCTGCGTGCGTATTGCGCCAGCGGCGGACCGATGAGGTCTTCGGGTTTGGAGTCATGGAACGTCAGTAAACCGCCACGACTCTTGATCCGTGCAGTATCAATCAAATACTGGGTGCTGGTCTCGATCAACATGATCTGAATCACGCCGCCGTCGATACCGAGGCGATCCACGGCTTCCTGGTCCAGCCACTCGTCAGAGTTGCCGATGCGGTCGTCAGCCTTGGCGAAACGTGTGTACAGCAGATAATGCGCGCCGGCATCACGGGCTTCGCCCATGGCTTGATCGAGGCCTTCCGGCGCACGGGCGCGGCGGACCATCGGGAAATATTCGACAAAGCCCTTGAAGGCTTCTTCGGCGACCACGTTCGGCCGCGGATAGGAACCTCCCGGCGGTGCGAACGCACCCTGGGCGATGAAGATGAACGAGTCCGGCTGAATGCGGATATTGTTCACCCGGCGGCTGTCGCTGTGGTCCAGAAGCCCCGCATCGCTCATGTGATAACGAGTGCCTTCGGCCATATCGCTGACATTCATGCAGCCACCAAGCGCCAAAACGGCCAGCAGCAAAACCAGGCTACGCATCCTATTCCTCCAGAAGCCGGTGTCGGAAAACCGGCGAATGGCCGTTGGATGCAGCTTTTGCGCCAGCTCGGCATTTTCCTTGAAAGGCGTTCCCTGTGGGAGCGAGCCTGCTCGCGAAGGCGATGAATCAGCCGCCAATGATCTTCATGACGGTCGCACCACCGGAAAACGCCACCTCCTGCTTGTCACCCAACGCCTTGACCAGCAAACGTTGCAGCGCCGGCAAAGCCTGGTGGCGCGGCTTGTCGAGCAGATCGCCGACATAGTGGCGGTTGCTCGACGAAAGGCAGCCATGCAGCCAACCGGTCGACGACAGGCGCAAACGCGAGCAGGTGCGGCAGAACGGCACGCTTTCGTTGGCGATCACCCCGAAATTGCCGCGACCGGGAATCGAGTAGCGCACAGCGGTGGCGTCCACCGGTGCGTCCGTCTGGGCGTATTCATAACGCTCGCCAATCAGGCCGAGCAACTGCTCAAGGCTGACGAACTGCTGCAGGAAGACATTGGAATCCTTGGCCAGATGGCCCATGCGCATCAGCTCGATGAAGCGCAGTTCGAAGCCGCGCTCCAGACAGTAATCAAGCAACGGCATGACCTGATCGAGGTTCTGCCCGCGCAACGGCACCATGTTGACCTTGATCTTCATCCCGGCGGCGGCAGCCTGATCCATGCCATCGAGCACGCTGGCCAGGTCGCCGCCACGGGCGATGCTGCGAAAAGCCGCGGCATCGAGAGTATCGAGGGAAACGTTGATCCGGCGCAGTCTGGCATCGACCAGCAGCGGCAGTTTTTTCGCGAGGAGTTGACCGTTGGTGGTCAGACTGATGTCGTCGAGGCCCATCTGGCCGACGGCAGTCATGAACGATTCGAGTTTGGGGCTGACCAGTGGCTCGCCGCCGGTGATGCGCAGGCGCTCGATGCCGGCCGCTTCGATCAGGTATTCGACGCCGCGTGCCATGGCTTCGGCCGACAGTTCATCCTGCGCAGCGACCAACCGCTTGCCGTTGGGCACGCAGTAAGTACAGGCGTAATTGCAGGCAGAGGTCAGGCTGATGCGCAGATTGCGAAAACGCCTGCCTTGACGGTCAACGATCATGAAACACTCCGGCGAAAGAAAATCGAGCGAGCAAAACTTGACTGAGAAATCAGGTTTTAGCAAGCCCTATGCCTGAGTATATTCCTGTGCTATTGCGCCATGTTGCGAAAACACGGCGCAATCAGCCCGCTGAATGACTTATGTGCTCGGCGTTTCCGGGTCGCGCTTGCGCTTGTTGCCCATGCGCACGCCGATGTCCATCAGGAACTGGAAGAAGCCTTCCTGATCTTCCAGCACATTGCTCCAGAATGGCGAGTGATACAGCGCCACCGCGCCGTGCACCAGCGCCCAGGATGCGCAGTAGTGGAAGTACGGCGGCACGTCTTCGAGCTTGCCTTCGCTGATGCGACCCTTGATCAGCAGGGTCAGGCGTTCGAAGTTCGAGGCACGGATCTTGTGCAGTTCCTCGACCATCTCCGGCACCTGATTGCCCTTGACCACTTTCTCTTCGAGGCGGTCGAACAGGCGATAGCGCTGCGGGTCGCGCATGCGGAATTCGAAGTAGGCGCGCGACAGCGCTTCCTTGTCCTTGTCGACATCTGCCGAATGCAGCAGCTCGTTCAGATCGCGCTCGTAGTCGAGCATCAGGCGCAAGTAGATCTCCGCCTTGGATTTGAAGTGCTTGTAGATCGTGCCTTTGCCGATACCCACGGCATCAGCAATCATCTCGACGGTGACACTGTCTTCACCCTGGTCGAGGAACAGCTTGAGCGCGGTATCGAGAATTTCCTGCTCGCGGCGACGAAATTCACGGACCTTACGAGGTTCTTTATGCATAAGAAAAAGGTCTGAAGGGTCAAAATTCGAAGCCGCGTATTATGCCTAACTTGCGCAAAAAAGCACGGTTCATCGACCAAATCTGTGTTTCTTGTTCATTTCGAGAACGATTCGGGTGCAATGAGAACTCAACTGAAGCAAACGTATTCCAAATTTGTTTAAAAACCCCGACCGGCTCACTGGACTGCACGCCAGACTGATCAATACTTGAACTGTCGGGCGACATCTCCCCCAAGTGTCGCGCCGGTAAAGGTACCAACGGACCGCGTGCCTTTGTTTTACTCCTAATGGTCTTAACCCGGATTCCCCCCCCAGAACCCGGGTTTTTTTTGCCTGCGATTTGGCCAGCCGTCACAGGGCAGATTTAACACTCGCCAGCGGGAACAGACGCTTGAAGTTCTCTGTGGTCTGCTCGGCAAAGCGCTCGTAGTTCTCACCACGCAACATCGCCAGAAACTCCGCCACTTCGCGCACGTACTGCGGGAGGTTCGGCTTGCCGCGATACGGGATCGGCGCCAGGTACGGCGAGTCTGTTTCCACCAGCAGGCGATCGGCCGGCACTTTGCTCGCCACATCACGCAAGGCGTCGGCATTGCGGAACGTGACGATGCCCGACAGGGAAATGTAGTAGCCCATGTCCAGTGCCGCTTTGGCCATGTCCCAGTCTTCGGTGAAGCAATGCAACACACCGGCCTGAGGCAACGCCGCTTCGCGCAGCAGTTCCAGGGTGTCGGCACGGGCGCCACGGGTGTGGATGATCACCGGTTTGCCGGTCTGCTGCGCCGCTTGCAGGTGCAGGCGAAACGACTCCTGCTGCAACTCGGCAGCTTCGGGCTCGTAGTGATAGTCGAGACCGGTTTCGCCGATCGCCACCACTTTCGGGTGATTGAGTTCGTGCAGCAGCCAGTCCAGCGCAGGTGCCGCGCCCGGCTGCACATCCAGCGGATGCACGCCGACCGAGCAATCGACGTCGTCATAACGCTCGGCGAGGGCTTTGACGTCGGCGGCGTTGTCGGCGCTGACGCCGATGCACAGAAAATGTCCGACCCCACGCTCGCGGGCCGCAGCGAGTGCGGCATCCAGCGAGCCGTCATGGGCGGCGAGGTCGAGACGATCAAGGTGACAATGGGAATCTACGAGCATAAAAAGGACTGCAACTTACATCGTATGAGTGGGACGGTCGGATTTCAGCGCTCCGGCCAGATGAGTTTCGATGCGACTGCGCGCAGTGTCGTCGCCGTCATTGAACTGCACGCCGACACCGGCGGCGCGATTGCCTTGTGCGCCTTTGGGGGTGATCCAGGCGACTTTGCCGGCGACGGGGATTTTTTCCGCTTCGTCCATCAGGTGCAACAGCATGAACACCTCGTCGCCCAACCGGTAGCTTTTGTTGGTCGGGATGAACAGGCCACCATTCTTGATGAACGGCATGTAGGCGGCGTATAGCACCGACTTGTCCTTGATGGTCAGGGACAAGATGCCGTTACGCGGCCCCGGGCTGACAGGTTCAATCATGTTCACCTCCACTGCTGATCTTCAGAGTCTAGGTACACATTCTTATCTTTGACCAGGCAATCCCACCCATTGCACCAACAATGCTTCCAGCAACAGGGCCGGATTGAGGTTGGCCTTGCTCAACACTTTCTGCCGTTGGGCGAGAATCCAGTCCTGAATATCCAGCACTTTGCCCTGCGCGCTCTTTTGGGCCAGGTACTGCACGACCTTGCGCATATCGGCCAGGCCGAGGCCGCCTTCGTCCTGAGTCAGTTGATAGCGCAGGATCAGGCTCGACCAGTCGCAGAACCAGTCGAACAGACGCAACATCGGAATGCTTTTCCACTCTTCCGCCAGTTGCGTCGGCGATTGCTGGCCCTTGAGCAACTTCTTCACGCCTTCGACCACTTGTGCACGTTGTTCACGCACACCCTGGGCTTGCAGGCTGACCGCCATCAGCGGCGAGCCGGCGGCCAGCGTCAGCAGTTCGACGCGTTCGTCTTCCGCGCAATCCGGCAGCGCCTGGGCCAGCCATTGCAGGCTCATCGCCTCGCCAGGCAGCGGGCAGGCCTGCTGCACGCAACGGCTCTTGATTGTTGGCAATAAACGGCTTGGCTGGTGGCTGACCAATAGCAGCACGGTATCGCCGGACGGTTCTTCAAGGCTTTTGAGCAAGGCGTTGGCAGCGTTGATGTTCATCGACTCGACCGGCTCGATCAACACCACTTTGCGCCCGCCGAGCTGCGCAGTCTGCACGACGAAACTGACCAGATCACGAACCTGATCGACCTTGATCGCCTTGTCCGCCTCTTCCGGTTCCAGAATGTAATTGTCCGGATGACTGCCGGCCTTGAGCAGCAAGCAGGATTTGCACTCGCCGCACGCCTCAGGCGTAGGACGCTGACACAGCAGGCTGGCCATCAGGCGTTCGGCCAGAGCACGTTTGCCGATACCGGCGGGACCGTGCAGCAGGTACGCGTGGGCATGCTGACTGCGTCCGGCCAGTTGCTGCCAGAGGCTGTCCTGCCATGGATAGGCCTCAGCCACGAGCCAGCTCCAGCAGATTCGGCAGCAAGGTGTCCAGCGATTGCTGGACCTTGGCCAGTGGCTGACCGGCATCGATGCGCACGTAACGCGATGGGTCGGCTTCGGCGCGCTTCAGGAACGCATTGCGCACGTTCTCGAAAAATGCCCGGCCTTCGAGTTCGAAACGGTCCAGGCGACCACGGGCACTGGCGCGGGCCAGACCGATCTCTACGGGCAGATCGAAAATAAGTGTCAGATCGGGCCGCAAGTCGCCCTGCACGAAAGTTTCCAGGGTGGCGATGCGTTCCAGCGACAAACCACGACCGCCGCCCTGATAGGCGTATGTCGAGTCGGTGAAACGATCACACAGCACCACAGCGCCACGGGCCAGCGCAGGGCGAATCACCTCGGCCAGGTGCTGGGCGCGCGCGGCGAACACCAGCAACAGCTCGGCGTCCGGATGCATCACTTCGTCGGCCGGGGTCAGCAGAACGTCACGAATCCGCTCGGCCAGCGGCGTACCGCCAGGCTCACGGGTGAGCAGCACTTCGATACCGGCGGCGCGCAGGCGCTCGGCGAGGTATTCGCGATTGGTGCTCTTGCCCGCGCCTTCCGGGCCTTCCAGGGTAATAAACAAGCCAGTCACAGGCAGTCCTTCATCAAAGTCATTGCGCGTTCTGTGGTGCAGCGGCGTCCGGTTCTTGGGCTGGCGCCGGATCTTGCGGCGGCGCTTTCGATGGCACTTCGGGCAGCACCTCGGGCGCGGTGTTCGGCGAGGCCGCCGGAATGGCCTCATCGGTGGCCGGCGCGGTTACTGGTGCCGGGCTGGAACGGTAATCGGCACGGCGCTTGAGCTGGTATTCGCGCACTGCGTTGTTGTGCGCATCCAGATCATCGGAGAACACATGGCTGCCATCGCCACGGGCGACGAAATACAGGCTGCTGCCCTCCACCGGGTTGAGCGCAGCATGAATCGCTTCGCGCCCGACCATCGCAATCGGCGTCGGCGGCAAGCCTGGAATCACGTAGGTGTTGTAAGGCGTCGGCTCTTTCAAATGTGCGCGGGTCAGTTTGCCGGTGTAGCGATCACCGAGGCCATAAATCACCGTCGGATCGGTCTGCAACTGCATGCCCAGCGCCATGCGCCGTACAAAGACGCCGGCAATCTGCCCGCGCTCCTGCGGAACGCCGGTCTCTTTCTCGACCAGCGAGGCCATGATCAGCGCTTGATAAGGTTCGCTGTAAGGCACGTCGGCAGAACGCTGCGCCCACTCTTTGGCGAGCACCTCATCGAGACGATCAAAGGCTTTTTTCAACAGCTCGGCATCGGACATGCCGCGCACGAAGCGATAGGTATCCGGGAAAAACCGGCCTTCCGGGAACAAGCCTTTGTGGCCGATCTTCGCCATGACGTCGCTGTCGCTCAGGCCGGTGAGGGTCTGCTCGAGCTTGTCGTCCTTGGCCAGGGCGGCGCGCACTTGATGGAAAGTCCAGCCTTCGACCAGGGTCAGGCTGTACTGAACCACGTCGCCGCGCTTCCACGAATCGATCAGACCGTTGACGGTCATGCCCGGCTGCATGCGGTACTCGCCGCTGTGAATCGGCGTGCCGGCAAGATTGAAGCGCCAGTAGACGCGCAGCCAGAACGCGTCCTTGATGACGCCATCGGTTTCGAGTTCAAGGAAGGTACGGGTCGGTGTAGAGCCTTTCGGCACATCCAGCAGTTGTTCCTGCGGGATGTTCAGGGGCTGTTCCAGCGCCGAATGAATTTTCCAGGCGCTGGCGCCCAACAGCAGCCCTGCCAGAACCAGTCCGGTTTCCAGCAGCAGCAAAAGTTTACGTCTCACGAATCAAGCATCCAGTAGCGCGCGGGCAATGGTTTGCAGTTTACGGGTGAGCGGGCCAACCGGCCAGCTCAGTGCAGCACAGGCGCGTACCGGCCAGACGCCATAAACGCTGTTGCAGACAAACACTTCATCAACCCATTGCAGCTGTTCGAGGCTGATATCGGCGATTTGCGTGGAGATAGCCAGTGACTCGGCCTGAAACAAAATTTCCGCGCGCATCACCCCAGCGACGCCGCAGCGCTTCAAGTCGGGCGTGATCAAGCCACCGTCGCGCACCAGGAAAATATTGCTGTACACACCTTCGACGACGCGCCCGGCCTGATCAAGCATCAAGCCTTCGGCATGCTCGCTGTCCTGCCATTCGGCGCGGGCGAGCACCTGTTCCAGTCGATTCAGATGTTTGAGCCCGGCCAACAACGGCTGCGTAGATAAACGCGTGTTGCAGGGAAACAGGCGGATGCCGTGCTCGGCATGGGCAGCAGGATAAGCCGCCGGCGGATTGCCTTGCAGAATGCGTCGGCCCTGCGCCGCAGGATCGGGCGCATAACCGCGCAAGCCGTCGCTACGCGTGAGGATGAGCTTGAGCACGCCCTCGCCCATCGCAGCGGCATAGCTGAGCAGCTCATGGCGAACCAGCTCGAGATCGGTCGCAATGGCCAGACGCGCGCAGCCATCAGCCAGACGCGTCAGGTGTCGATCCAGCAGGACCGGCTGTCCACTGCGCACGGCAATGGTCTCGAACAGACCATCGCCGTAAGCCAGGCCGCGATCTTTCAGCGACAGCACGTCAGCCGGTTGACCGTCGACCCAGCTGTCCATCAGCCGGCGAACCGACGGAACGCCAGCGTGCCGTTGGTGCCGCCAAAACCGAAGGAGTTGGACAGTACGACATCGATGTCCATGTTACGCGCGGTGTGCGCGACGAAATCGAGATCGCAGCCTTCGTCGGGCTCATCGAGGTTGATGGTCGGCGGCGCCACTTGGCTGTTGATTGCCAGCACGCTGAAGATCGCCTCGACCGCGCCCGCCGCACCCAACAGGTGACCAGTCATCGACTTGGTCGAGCTGACCGCCAGCTTGTAGGCGTGATCGCCGAACACCGACTTGATCGCGTTGGCTTCGGCAAGGTCGCCGGCCGGGGTCGAGGTGCCGTGGGCGTTGATGTACTGCACTTGATCGACATTGATCTTCGCGTCGCGCAGGGCATTGGTGATGCAGCGCGCGGCACCGGCGCCGTCGGCGGGTGGCGAGGTCATGTGGAACGCATCGCCGCTGGTGCCGAAACCGATCAGCTCGGCGTAGATCGTAGCGCCACGGGCCTTGGCGTGTTCCAGTTCTTCAAGAACCAGAGCGCCAGCACCGTCGGACAGGACGAAACCGTCACGGCCCTTGTCCCATGGACGGCTGGCGCGGGTCGGCTCGTCATTGCGGGTCGACAGCGCACGGGACGCGCCGAAGCCGCCCATGCCCAGACCGCAGGCGGCCATTTCCGCACCGCCGGCAATCATCACGTCGGCTTCGTCGTACATGATGTTGCGCGCCGCCATGCCGATGCAGTGCGTACCGGTGGTGCACGCGGTGGCGATGGCGTAGTTAGGCCCCTGTGCACCCAGGTGGATCGACAGGAAACCGGAAATCATATTGATGATCGAGCCAGGCACAAAGAACGGCGAGATCCGTCGTGGACCGGTCTCGTGCAGGGTGCGGCTGGTTTCTTCGATGTTGGTCAGACCGCCAATCCCCGAACCCATGGCCACGCCAATGCGTTCACGGTTGGCATCGGTGACTTCCAGACCGGCGTTGCGCACGGCTTGAAAGCCTGCGGCGAGGCCGTACTGAATGAACAGGTCGAGCTTGCGCGCTTCCTTGACCGACAGGTATTCCTCGACATTGAAGCCTTTGACCGAACCACCGAAGCGGGTCGAATAGGCAGAAAGGTCGGTGTGTTCGATCAGACCAATGCCACTGCGGCCAGCCAGAATGCCCTGCCAACTGCTCGGCACATCCGTGCCCAGTGGCGACAACATACCCATACCGGTGACTACGACGCGTCTACGCGACACAGCACTCTCCTTTTTCAAATGACGACTTTGCATCAGGCCTAAAGAAAAAACCGCACGCCATGATGGCAGTGCGGTTTTTCCATGACAGCAAGCAACGATTACAAACTGTTACGCCTGGTGGCTGGTAACGTAGTCGATTGCAGCTTGTACAGTAGTGATCTTTTCAGCTTCTTCGTCAGGGATTTCGGTCTCGAATTCCTCTTCCAGAGCCATCACCAGCTCAACGGTGTCAAGGGAGTCGGCACCCAGGTCTTCTACGAAGGAAGCGGTGTTGACCACTTCTTCTTCTTTAACACCCAGTTGCTCGGCAACGATTTTCTTGACGCGCTCTTCGATGGTGCTCATACCTTGTTTTCACTCCTAATGGACAAATTCAGGCAGCTGGCCAGTGGGTAAGTGTATAGAAAGCCTTTTCAGTTTTTCAACTGAAAGCTTCACTCCTCAAACCCTGCGGCCCTCTGCCTATAAATAGATTGCAGCTTTATAACGGATTTTAGACAGCTCGTATGACATTTTTTTGAAGCAATCCGTCACATTTTACTTACATGTACATCCCACCGTTCACCGGGATTGTAGCCCCGGTAACGTATGCCGCACCGTCGGATGCAAGAAAAGCGACCACGGACGCGATCTCTTGAGCTTGCCCCAGACGACCCAGCGGAATCTGCGTCTGCAAGGCTTCACGCTGTGCTTCAGGCAGCTCGCGGGTCATATCGGTGTCGATGAACCCTGGGGTTACCGAGTTGACCGTAATCGAACGCGAACCGACTTCACGCGCCATCGCCCGGCTGAAACCTTCCAGACCGGCCTTGGCGGCTGCATAGTTTACTTGGCCGGCGTTGCCCATGGCACCCACCACCGAGCCAATACTGATAATTCGACCCCAGCGCGCCTTGGTCATGCCACGCAAAACGCCCTTGGACAGGCGATACAGACTGTTCAGGTTGGTATCGATCACGTCGTACCACTCGTCGTCTTTCATGCGCATCATCAGGTTATCGCGGGTGATGCCGGCATTATTGACCAGAATCGCCACCGGCGCACCGAACTGCTCCTGAATGCCTGCCAGCACGGCGCTGACCGATTCGTCGCTGGTGACATTGAGTTCGAAACCGGCGCCCTGGATACCGTTTTCCTTCAGGGTCGCGGCAATGCGCTCGGCGCCCGACGCGGAGGTCGCGGTGCCGACAACGATGGCGCCCTGACGACCCAGTTCCAGCGCGATGGCCTGGCCGATACCGCGGCTTGCACCGGTAACCAGTGCAACTTTACCTTGCAGACTCATGCAAGTTTCTCCTGATTCAGGCCTGCGCTGCGCGAGCGGCAGCGAAGGCATCTGGGGTATTGAGATTGGAAGTCGAAACGCCTTCGGCGCAACGTTTGTTCAGGCCCGCGAGGACTTTGCCCGGGCCGCATTCGACCAGATTGGTCGCGCCCTTGGCGGCCAAAGTCTGCACCGATTCAACCCAGCGCACGGGCTTGTAGAGCTGTTCGAGCAGATCGCGCTTGAGGGTTTCCAGATCGGCCGGTACTTGTGCGCTGACGTTCTGCACCACCGGGATCTGCGGCGCCTGCCAGTCGATGGCGGCGATGGATTCGGCGAAGCGCTCGGCAGCCGGACGCATCAGCTCGCAGTGCGACGGCACGCTCACTGGCAACGGCATGGCGCGCTTGGCACCACGGGCCTTGCAACCCTCGATGGCGCGCTCGACGGCCGCCTTGGCACCGGCGATCACCACTTGGCCCGGCGAGTTGAAGTTCACCGCGCTGACGACTTCGCCTTGCGCCGCTTCGGCGCAGGCAGCCAGCACGTCGGCATCTTCCAGGCCGAGGATCGCGGCCATGCCGCCCTGCCCGGCCGGCACCGCTTCCTGCATCAACTGGCCACGGCGCTCGACGAGCTTGACCGCGTCAGCCAGGCTCAGGCTGCCGGCAGCGACCAGCGCGCTATATTCACCCAGGCTATGGCCGGCGACGAATGCCGGGCGCGCGCCGCCTTCGGCCAGCCACAGACGCCACAGGGCGATCGAAGCGGTCAGAATGGCCGGTTGGGTTTTGTCGGTTTGATTGAGCAGCTCTTCCGGGCCCTGCTGGGTCAGTGCCCACAGGTCGTAGCCCAGCGCAGCAGAGGCTTCTTGAAAGGTTTCGAGGATCAGCGGATGTTGCGCGCCCAGCTCGGCCAGCATGCCGAGGGACTGCGAACCCTGTCCTGGAAAGACGAATGCGAGGGAAGCAGACATGTAACAAGCCCCTAATGATCTTGTCGTCGGAAAATAACGCCCCGTTGGGGACGCCAGAAACTGACAGTTTGGATGGCCCTTTGAACCGGGCGGTCACATTTAAGCATTGTCCGACGAAAACGCCTAAGACAACAGTTCCTCCAGACGACCGTGGAGACGCTCGGGCAGGTTCTCCTGAATCTCGATCAGCGCCCGTTGAATGGCACTCTGAAAGCCCTGCACCCCTGCCGATCCGTGACTTTTCACAACGATGCCCTGCAAGCCGAGAAAGCTTGCGCCATTATGTCGCGCCGGGGCCAGATCAGCTTGCAGACGCTTCATCAACGGCAGCGCGAGAGCGCCGACAGCGCGCGAGGCCAAGTTTTTCTTGAACAACGCCTCGATGCGCGCGGCAATCATCGTCGCCAGACCTTCGCTGGACTTGAGCAGGATATTGCCGACGAAGCCGTCACACACCACCACGTCGGCCTCACCGCGGTACAAGCCATCGCCTTCGATAAAGCCGATGTAGTTGATCCCGCGCGCAGCCTGCAACAGCGTGGCGGCCAGTTTGACCTGCTGATTGCCCTTGATGTCCTCGGTGCCGATGTTCAGCAGTGCCACACGCGGACGGGCGATACCCAAGGTCTGCGCGGCCACCGAACCCATCACCGCGAACTGCAACAGGTGCTCGGCACTGCAATCGACGTTGGCGCCCAGATCGAGCAGCTGGCAATAACCGGTCTGCGTCGGAATCGCCGCGACCATGGCCGGCCGATCAATGCCCGGCAATGTCTTCAGCACGAAACGCGACAAGGCCATCAACGCACCGGTATTGCCGGCACTGACACAGGCCTGCACCTTGCCATCGCGCAGCAGTCCGAGGGCCACACGCATCGACGAATCCGGCTTGCCACGCAGGGCCTGGGCAGGTTTTTCGTCCATGGTGATGACTTCGCTCGCCGCGACAATCGTCAGGCGCGCGCGATCGGCAGCCGACTGGCCGTGGATCAGTTCTTCAAGAAGGGAGGGTTGACCGACGAGGGTCAGGTGCAGCGAGGGTGTAGCAGACAGGCAAGCGAGACTGGCCTGAACAATGCTGCGGGGACCGAAGTCCCCGCCCATTGCGTCAATCGCGATGACTTGAGCAGACAAGTGATTACTCGTCAGCGCCCTTGTCGATCACTTTACGGCCACGGTATACGCCTTCTGGCGATACGTGGTGACGCAGGTGAACTTCACCAGTGGTTTTTTCTACAGACAGGGTGCTAGCCTCGAGAGCGTCGTGCGAACGGCGCATGTCACGGGCAGAGCGGGATTTTTTGTTCTGCTGAACAGCCATAATTGATTAACTCCTAAACGTTTGGGTCACGCTTTAACTGCGCCAATACACTGAACGGGTTGGACCGCGTTACCTCGTCCTCGCTCGGTTCGGGCTCATCTGCTCCCGCCGGCTGCTGGCATTCTTCCGGATGATGAGCAGGCACAATGGGCAAGGCGAGCAGAAGCTCCTCCTCGATCAGTGACTGCAGATCCAATGGATCTTCGCCCAGTTCCAGCACGTCATAACCTTTCGGCAACGACTGGGTATTCGCACCCTCCTTCACCACCGCGTAACTGCATTCGCTGTGGATCGGCAGGGTGACCAGCTCAAGACAACGCTGGCAAACCATTTTGACTTCGGTGTCGATAAAGCTGTGGATGACCACAGACTTACGTTCATCTCGTTCAAAAACGAATTTGGCCTGCACCGTACCGACATCGTCGGAAAGCGGGTCGCAGAGTCTCTTCAAATCGGCCAGCAGCAGTTCACCTTGAAGGGTGGTGCCACGGTCAGCCAATTTGCGCGGGTCAACGTGAGGTGGAATCGGGTCATTCAACATAGGCGCAGCATTATAGGGATGCACCCACCCATGTCAAAGGAAATTGTGCCCTGTCCGTCACTTGCGCGCCTCCGCTAGAATCCGCACCTGCCTCAGGAGACGTCCATGCTGCCTTTATTACTCGCTTCAAGCTCGACTTATCGCCGCGAATTGCTCGCCCGCCTGCACTTGTCGTTCGTCTGCAGCTCGCCGGACATCGACGAAAGCCATTGCCCGGGCGAGTCCGCAATCGACCTGGTCAAACGCCTCGCCGAAGAAAAGGCCCGCGCCCTGGCGGACAGCCACCCTGCTCATCTGATCATTGGCTCGGATCAGGTCGCCGTCCTCGGCGAACAGATCATCGGCAAGCCGCACACCTTCGAGAAGGCTCGCGAGCAATTGATGGCGGCGAGCGGCGCGAGCGTGACCTTCCTGACCGGTCTGGCGCTGCTCAACAGCCAGACCGGGCAATGCCAGGTCGACTGCGTGCCGTTTACCGTGCACATGCGTCAGCTGGATCCGGCGCGCATCGAACGCTACCTGCGCATCGAGCAACCGTACGACTGCGCCGGCAGCTTCAAGGCCGAAGGACTGGGCGTGAGCCTGTTTCAATCGACCGAAGGCCCGGATGCCACCAGCCTGATCGGCCTGCCGCTGATTCGCCTGATCGACATGTTGTTGGTCGAAGGCGTGCAAATCCCTTAAAAGCAAAAGATCGCAGCCTTCGGCAGCTCCTACACCGATCCGTGCAAGAGTTGCCGCCGACTGCGATCTTTCGATCTTGAACCGTCTTACCGCAACGACGGCCCGTGAAAACCCATCCACATCGCCAACTGCTCGGCCACGCTGGCGCCGAGCTTTTTCGAGAAGCGATCGAACGGCGATTCCTGCACGGTGAAGTCCACCAGCTCCTTCTCGCCAATCACATCACGCGCCACCGAACTGGCACTGCCCAAGCCATCGATCAGACCCAGCGGCAGCGCCTGCTCACCCGACCAGACCAGCCCGGAAAACAGCTCCGGATGCTCTTTGTCCTTCAGGCGATCACCACGACCCTGCTTGACGCTGTTGATGAACTGCTTGTGCGTGGTGTCGAGCACGCTTTGCCAGAAGGCGGTTTCTTCAGGCTTTTGCGGCTGGAACGGATCAAGGAATGCCTTGTGCTCACCCGAGGTGTAGGTGCGACGCTCAACCCCAAGCTTTTCCATGGTGCCGACAAAACCGTAACCCGCTGCTGTCACGCCGATTGAGCCGACCAGACTGGCCTTGTCGGCGTAGATCTGATCCGCTGCGCTGGCGATGTAATAGGCGCCCGAAGCACCAAGATCGGAAATCACTGCGTAGAGCTTGATCTCCGGGTGCAAAGCTCGCAGACGCTTGATCTCATCATAGACATAACCGGACTGCACCGGACTGCCGCCCGGACTGTTGATGCGCAGGACTACGCCCTTGACCTTCTTGTCTTCGAACGCCGCGCGCAGACTGCCAACGATATTGTCAGCGCTGGCCGGCTCTTTGTCGGCGATTACACCATCGATCTCGATCAACGCCGTGTAGTTCGGGCCGCGGGTGGCGGTTTTTTCCATGTCCATCAGCGGCGTGAACAGCAGCAGCGCAACAAACAGATAAACAAACGTCAGCAGCTTGAAGAAAATCCCCCAGCGCCGCGAACGGCGCTGCTCCTGCACACCGGCCAGCAAAGTCTTTTCCAACAGCTTCCAGCTTTTCGCGTCACCGTCGTCGGCACTTGCCTTGGCCGGTGCTTTCCATTCGTCGGTCATGCCATCTACCCCAGCAAAAACGTATTAAGCCCGCTGACCCAGCCAGGCGTGCAATTCAGAAAAACGGTCGATCGACAGACGCGGCTCGAACTGTTGCAGGGACTCGATCGATTGCGCGCCATAACTGACCGCCACCGAATCCATTCCCGCGTTGCGCGCCATCAGCAGATCGAACGACGAATCACCGACCATCAACGCCTGCTCCGGGCGTACGCCGCAGTGGCTGACAATCTGCTCAAGCATCAGAGGGTGTGGCTTGCTGGCAGTTTCATCGGCAGCGCGGGTGATATCGAAATAATCTTCCCAGCCATTGGCCTTGAGTACCCGATCCAGCCCGCGACGGTTCTTGCCGGTCGCTACCGCCAGGTGATAACCCTGCTCGCGAAACGATGCCATCGACTCGACCACCCCTTCGAACAGCGGCGAAGGCACGGCTTCGGCAGCGATGTAGTGATCGGCGTAGTACTCGCGAAACGCGAGCATTTCTGCATCGCTGATTTCGGGATACAGCGTACGAATCGCTTCCGGCAAGCCGAGACCGATGATGCCTTTGACGGCGAAGTCATCGCGCAGCTCGAAACCGGAACGCCCGGACGCCGAGTGCATCGCCTCGACGATCCGATGAATGGAATCGGCAAGGGTGCCGTCCCAGTCGAAAATCAACAGCTTGTAATCAGATGGGCGCACTCAATCGCTCCACGGTCTTGGCCCACATTTCATCGACGGGCGCTTGCAGATTCAGCTTGCCGCCGTCGGGCAGCGGCACGGTCAGCATGTAGGCGTGCAGGAACAGGCGCTTACCACCCAGATCGCGGATTTCCTTGGTGAAATCCTCGTCGCCATACTTGCTGTCACCGGCAATGCAATGGCCAGCATGCAAGGTGTGCACGCGAATCTGGTGGGTACGACCGGTAACCGGTTTCGCCTCGACCATGGTGGCAAAATCGCCGAAGCGGCGCAGCACCTTGAATAGCGTCAGGGCTTCTTTGCCCTCGTCATTGACTTCGACCATGCGCTCGCCGGAGCGCAGATTGCTCTTGAGCAACGGTGCGCGAACCTGCTTGATCGAGGTTGCCCAGTTGCCACGGACCAGCGCCATGTAGCGCTTGTCGACGCCATCGCCACGCAGCTGCTCGTGCAGATGGCGCAACATGCTGCGTTTTTTGGCGATCATCAGCAGGCCGGAGGTGTCACGGTCGAGACGGTGAACCAGCTCCAGCTCCTTGGCGTCGGGGCGCAACTGACGAAAGGCTTCGATCACGCCGAAATTCAGCCCGCTGCCGCCATGCACCGCAATGCCGGCGGGCTTGTTGATCACGATCAGGGCTTTGTCTTCAAAGACGATCGAGGCTTCCAGGCGCTGCAACAGCCCCTGGGCCAGCGGCACCGGTTCGTCGCGCTCAGGCACGCGAACCGGCGGCACGCGCACGATATCGCCGGCCTGCAGCTTGTATTCGGGCTTGATCCGACCTTTGTTCACGCGCACTTCGCCTTTGCGCAAAATGCGGTAAATCAAGGTCTTGGGCACGCCTTTGAGCCGGGCGAGAAGAAAGTTGTCGATTCGTTGGCCGGCATACTCCGGCGAGACTTCAAGCAGTTGAACGCCTGGAGTCGAAGGGGCAGTAGTTGTCATGCCGCGGATGATAACAATTTTTATGGAATTGAAGCACTTAATCATTGCTGCTATAGTCGCGAACGCCGCCAAAAGCGGCCTGGACAGCGGAACCACGGTCAAAGACCGGCCCTGACCAACGCAATTCACCAGGGCGCGAGGCCGTCCTACGGGGCTTTCGCTACGTAACGGTGGAGTTTGCGGTTGTAACAAGCGCAGGTGACATGAGGCCTGAATTACACCGCCGAGCAGAGTTCTCACTCGCCCGGCAGGCAACATTCAAGGCCAGTTCACAAAGTGCAGTCGACTGCGAATGACCCCGAGCGATTGCTTCGGAAACATCGCCTGAATTAGCCATGATGCGTGACCTCCCCTTTCGGAGCTCACGGTAAATGCCAACCCGCTGCGGATTCTGCGCGCGGCAGCACCCGAATTATCAGGGATACGTGTAGGGTGGAGATGCACAACCGCCGGACTGTGTAGCAACAAGCTTTGATCAAGACGCTTCATCTCGTCCACAGCCGCTGGTTGATTCCTCCTCCTGACTGAGTGCTTAAGTAGCCACAGCAAGCAGGACGCGTACGTCGCGGTATCGGCCCAATTGGCCGCACATCGCTGGACACGGGAATGGCCAACCACTCCCGACGCACCTGACACCGACCGTGAGAAGTCGTGTGTGCCGAACGCCGTTTCCGGCAGCCCGGAAACCGACGGTACTACATGAAAAGAATGCTGATTAACGCAACTCAACCCGAAGAGTTGCGTGTTGCACTGGTAGATGGCCAGCGCCTCTACGACCTGGACATCGAATCCGGTGCACGCGAGCAGAAGAAGGCCAACATCTATAAAGGCCGTATCACTCGCATCGAACCAAGCCTTGAGGCTGCCTTTGTCGATTTCGGCTCCGAGCGCCACGGCTTCCTGCCCCTCAAAGAAATCTCCCGCGAATACTTCAAGAAAGCCCCAGAAGGCCGCGTCAACATCAAGGACGTCCTGAGCGAAGGCCAGGAAGTCATCGTTCAGGTCGAGAAAGAAGAACGTGGCAACAAGGGCGCCGCCCTGACCACCTTCATCAGCCTGGCCGGTCGTTACCTCGTACTGATGCCGAACAACCCGCGTGCCGGCGGCATCTCCCGTCGCATCGAAGGTGAAGAGCGCAACGAACTGCGTGAAGCGCTGAACGGCCTGGTTGCTCCGGCCGACATGGGTCTGATCGTGCGCACTGCCGGCCTGGGCCGCAGCAGCGAAGAAATGCAGTGGGACCTCGATTACCTGCTGCAACTGTGGACCGCCATCAAAGAAGCCTCGCTGGATCGCTCCGCGCCATTCCTGATCTACCAGGAAAGCAACGTGATCATCCGCGCCATCCGCGATTACCTGCGCCAGGACATCGGCGAAGTGCTGATCGACAGCGTTGAAGCCCAGGACGAAGCCCTGACCTTCATCCGCCAGGTGATGCCGCAGTACGCCAGCAAGATCAAGCTGTACGAAGACAGCGTGCCGCTGTTCAACCGTTTCCAGATCGAAAGCCAGATCGAGACCGCATTCCAGCGCGTCGTCGAACTGCCTTCCGGCGGCTCCATCGTCATCGATCCGACCGAAGCCCTGGTGTCCATCGACATCAACTCGGCGCGCGCCACCAAAGGCAGCGACATCGAAGAAACCGCCCTGCAGACCAACCTTGAAGCCGCCGAAGAAATCGCCCGTCAGTTGCGCCTGCGCGACATCGGCGGCCTGATCGTCATCGACTTCATCGACATGACCCCGGCCAAGAACCAGCGCGCCGTGGAAGAGAAAGTCCGCGAATGCCTGGAAGCTGACCGCGCCCGTGTGCAGATCGGTCGCATCTCGCGTTTCGGCCTGCTGGAAATGTCCCGTCAGCGCCTGCGTCCATCGCTGGGCGAAAGCAGCGGCATCGTCTGCCCGCGTTGCAACGGCACCGGCATCATCCGTGACGTTGAATCGCTGTCGCTGGCCATTCTGCGCCTGATCGAAGAAGAAGCCCTGAAAGACCGCACCGCCGAAGTTCGCGCGCAAGTGCCGATCCCGGTCGCTGCGTTCCTGCTCAACGAAAAACGCAACTCGATCACCAAGATCGAACTGCGCACCCGTGCCCGTATCGTCATTCTGCCGAACGATCACCTCGAGACGCCGCACTTTGAAGTTCAGCGTCTGCGTGACGACAGCCCGGAAGCCGCGACCAACCAGTCCAGCTACGAAATCGCTGCCGCCGCTGCCGAAGTCGAAGAAGTCCAGCCAGCCGCTGCGACTCGCACTCTGGTTCGCCAGGAAGCTGCAGTGAAAACCGCGCCGGCCCGTGCCAATGCACCGGTGCCGACTGAAGTTGCCCCTGCCGCACCTGCTCCTGCACCGGTTGCCGCACCTGAGCCTAGCCTGTTCAAGGGCCTGGTGAAGTCGCTGGTCAGCCTGTTCGCCACCAAGGAAGAGCCAGCCGCACCGGTCGCGGTTGCGAAACCGGCTGCCACCGAGCGTCCTGCCCGCAACGAAGAGCGCCGCAACGGTCGTCAGCAGAGCCGCAACCGTAACGGTCGCCGCGATGAAGAACGCAAGCCGCGCGAAGAACGTGCTCCACGTGAAGAGCGCGCACCACGCGAGCCGCGCGAAGAGCGCCAGCCACGTGAAGCCCGCGAGCCGCGTGAAACCCGCAGCGAAGCGCCGGTAGCCCGCGAAGAGCGCGCACCACGTGCCCCGCGTGAAGAACGTGCACCGCGTGCCCCACGTGAAGATCGCAAGCCGCGTGGCGAGCGTGAAGAACGCGTGCGTGAACTGCGCGAGCCGCTGGACGCCGCGCCAGCCGCAGCCGCAGCCGTTGCTGCCGTGACCGCTGAAGAGCGTCCGGCCCGTCAGCCACGCGAAGAACGCGCTCCGCGTCCACCGCGTGAAGAGCGTCAACCGCGTGCCGAGCAGGCCGCTGCTGCCGTCGCTGAAGAAGAAGTGAACAGCAACAACGAAGAGCAACTGCCGGAAGACGGTCAGGACAACGCCGAAGGCGATCGTCCACGTCGTCGCTCCCGTGGCCAGCGTCGTCGCAGCAACCGTCGCGAGCGTCAACGTGATGCCAACGGCAACGTGATCGAAGGTTCGGAAGAATCCGAGTCCGCTGAAAACGCTGGCGAGCCAAGCACTGCCGATCTGGCCGCTGGCCTGGCCGTCACCGCCGCCGTTGCCAGCAGCACCATCAGCGCTCCGGCAGAAGCCCAAGCCCACGAGCAGGCTGAACGCGCCACCGCCGCCACACTGGAAACTGCTCCAGTCGAAACGCCGGCTGTCGAAGCCACCACACCAGTGGAAGTGACTGCTGCACCGGAAATCGAAGTCGCTCCGGTCCGCGAAGCTCAACCTCAGGCTGAAGCAACTGCCGAACCGGAAGCTGTCGTCGAAGCACCAGCGGCCGTCACTGAGCCAGCGGTAGAAACCGTCAGCGAAAACGTGACCAAAACCGTGCGTGAAGTTCGCGAAGAGCAGACTGCGTTCAACTGGGTTGCCGAGCCAGCCGTCACCGAAGCCCCAGTGCCAGTCGCTGAAGCCGAAGTGCCGCAAGCCATGGTTTCCGAGCCAGTAGTTGCAGCAGCAGAGCCGGCGCCGACACCAGTAGTTGAAGCTCCGGTTGCCGAAGCTCAGGTTGAAGAAGCACCAGCCGCAGTCGAAGCGCCAGCGCCAGTGGTTGAAGCGCCGGCTCCGGTCAGCGCCCTGACGCCGAACGGCCGCGCGCCAAACGACCCGCGTGAAGTGCGTCGTCGCAAGCGTGAAGCCGAGCGTCTGCAGAAGGAAGCCGAACTGGCTGCCGCTGCGGCCCCTGTGGCTGCCGAACCGGCCCCTGCAGCTGAAGTGACCGAGGCAGCTCCTGCCCCGGTCGCGGAAGAAGCAACGGTAGAATCGGTGATCGCTGAAGCACCACGCTCCGTTCAGGACGCGGTTGAACAGCGCGAAGAAGCTCAGGAAAAAGAGCACGAGCCTAAACCACTCGTGTAATTCCTGAAGCCATTAAAAAGCCCCGCCTGGTGAAAGCCTGGCGGGGCTTTTTATTGCCTGAAATACCGGCATCATCCACAACCTTTGTGGGAGCGAGCCTGCTCGCGAAGGCGGTGGGTCAGACAATATTCATGTAACTGAACCAGCGCATTCGCGAGCAGGCTCGCTCCCACAAGGGATACAACACGGCTCAGGGCCGAGGAAATACCAGAGATTCAGGCACATCGATATCCCACAACACCCCCGGATCATCCACCGCCACTTCCACCACCCTGCCCTGCGCAAACAACGGCCTTGCGCCACGATCGCCGGTCAGCGCCTGCAACTGCGCGCCAAACGAACGACCAAACCCCACCGGATGGCCAAACTCGCCACTCACCACCGGCACGCTCACCGCGTCATCAGCCATCGCCGCGAGCACTCGCTCGATACTCGAAGATAGGATAAACGGCATATCGCCGAGCACAATCAACCAGCCATCAGCGCCCGGGCAAGCGGCAACACCTGCGGCAATGCTGTCGCCCATGCCGGTCGATTCGATCGACACCACGTCGCAGCCATAAGCCTGGGCCATGCGCATCGCCTGCGGTCGCGCTTCGGTGGTGACCAGTACACGCTTGTCGAGACTGGCTGGCAGATTCATCAGCACCTGCTCGATGACCGAGCGCACCGCGCCGTCACGCCCGGTGCAGTCAGCGAGCAATTTGTCTTTGTCGGGGCCGGCGATCTGGCGAAAGCGTTTGCCCTCGCCCGCCGCCAGCACAATCACTGCGATGGATTGGCTCATGCACCCTCCAGCGGTTTTTTCTGTTTCAGCTCCACACCGTTCTTGATCGCGACAATTTCCGCCAGCAACGACAAGGCGATCTCTGCCGGCGAATGACTGCCGATGTGCAGGCCGATCGGCCCGTGCAAGCGATCAATCGATGCTTGCGACAAGCCTAGCTGAGCCAGATTTTCCCGGCGCTTCTGGCTGTTGACCCGCGAACCGAGCGCGCCGACGTAGAACGCCGGCGAGTCGAGCGCGGTGAGCAAAGCCATATCGTCCAGGCGTGGATCGTGAGTCAAGGCGACAATCGCCGTGCGCTCGTCGGTCTGGATGTTCAGCACAGCCTCATCCGGCATGCCGGCGACGAAACGGCCATGCTGCTCTTCCCAGCCGTAAACGAACTCGCTGCGCGGATCGCAGATCAGCACTTCGAAATCCAGCAGCCGCGCCATGTCGGCGACGTAGCGCGACAACTGCCCGGCACCGATCAGCAACAAGCGCCAGCGCGGGCCGTAAATCGCCCGCAGAATCTTGCCGTCGAACACCAGCGAATCGGACTTGCTCGCCGGAACCAGCAGCACCTCGCCGGTTTCGATGTTCAGTTCCCGAGCAACGATTTCGTGGTTTTCGCACCGCTGCAGCAGCTCGGCCACCCACGCGGGGTCACCGACGCGCTCTTCGGTCAGGCGCAGGGTGCCACCGCAAGGCAGACCGAAACGCGCGGCCTCCTCGCGGGTCACGCCATAAGTGATCATCTGCACCGGCGGGCCGTCGGTGGCGATGCGGCCGTCGTGCAGCCGCGCGATCAAGTCATCCTCGACACAGCCGCCCGACACCGAGCCGATCACCACGCCGTCCTCGCGCAAGGCGAGCATGGCACCGGGCGAGCGCGGCGCGGTGCCCCACGTCTGCACCACGCTGAACAGCACCACCCGCTGTCCGGCGCGGCGCCACTCGAGGACGCTGCGCAGGACGTTGAGATCGACGCTGTCCATTACGCTTGCGCCTTCTGCCAGCCCTGCAACTGATACCGCACCGGCAGATTGCGGATGCGCTTGCCGGTGGCGGCGAAGATCGCATTGCACAGCGCCGGGGCAATCGGCGGCACACCCGGCTCACCAACGCCACCCAACGGCACGTCACCCGGCGGCGTCACCAGATGCACCGCGACTTCCTTGGGCGCCAGCGACATGCGCGCGACCTCGTACATATGGAAGTTGTCCTGCTGGACCTTACCGTCCTTGAAGCTGATCTCACCGAGCACGGCGTTGCCCAGGCCCATGACGCACGCACCTTCGAACTGCGAACGGATGCGCTCAGGGTTGATCTGCGGCCCGCAGTCCACGGCGATGTCGGCCTTGTGCACGATCAGCGAACCATCGTCCTTGACCTCGACTTCGATCACCGCCGCGACATAGGTGACGAAGCTGTAATGCACTGCCAGACCGAGGCCACGGCCCTTGGGCAGTTTGCGTCCCCATCCGGCTGCCTTGGCGGCGGTTTCCAGCACGGTGCGCATGCGCCCGGTGTCGATCGGATAACGCTCGGGCGATTCGCCGTAGTTCCACTCTTCGCTCAAGGTGCGAGGATCAATCTGCCGGTCCGGGCCGAGCAATTTGATCTGGTACTTGAGCGGATCTTCCCCGGCCTTGTGCGCCAGTTCGTCGACGAAACTCTGAATCGCGAAGCCGTGGGGAATGTTCGACACCGAGCGGTACCAGCCGACGCGGGTGTGTACCTTGGCTTCGGGGTTTTCCAGGCGGACGTTGGGAATCGCATAGGCCATGTTGGTAAAGCCCATGCCCAGCTCGAACGCCGCTTCGTGGTTCATGTCCGGCGCAAACAAGGCGGTGATGCTCGGCGCTACGGTGCGATGCAGCCACCCGGACGGCATGCCGTTCTTGTCGATGCCGGCCTTGAGATATTCCGCCGACACGGTGTGGAAATACGAATTGTGGATGTCGTCTTCGCGGGTCCACTGCACCCGTACAGCCTTGCCCGGAAACTCCTTGGCGAGGATCGCGGCTTCAACGACGAAGTCCGGTTTCGACTTGCGCCCGAAACCACCGCCCAGCAATGTCACATTGAAGGTGACCTTTTCGAACGGCACGCCCAGGCGTTCGGCGATGCGCTCACGGGTGACCTGCGGTGCCTGACTCGGCGCCCAGGCTTCGCAGACGCCGTCCTTGTAACGGGCGATGGCAACCATCGGTTCCATCGGTGCCTGCGCCAGATGCGGCAGGTAATACGACGCTTCGAGAGTGCTGGCAGCGCCGCTCAAGGCCTTGTCGATATCACCGGTATTGCGCACCACTTTGCCGGCCTTCAGCGACGCGGCTTCGAGTTCCTTGCGATAGGCAATCGAGTCATAACTGGCATTCGGGCCGTCGTCCCACTCGATCTTCAGCGCCTCGCGACCCTTGATCGCCGCCCAGGTGTTGCTGGCCACAACCGCGACGCCGCCCAGTGGCTGGAACTCTGACGGCAACGGCCGGCCTTCGATCTGCATGACTTTTAGCACGCCGGGGACTTTCAGCGCGGCGCTGTCATCGAGGCTTTTGACCTTGCCGCCGTACACTGCCGGGCGAGCGATAGTGGCGTAGAGCATGCCGTCGAAATGCACGTCGGCGCCGTACACTGCGCGGCCATTGACGATGTCGGCACCGTCGATGGCCTTGGTGCCTTCCTTGCCGATGTAGCGAAATTCCGACGGCTGCTTGAGTCGCAGGCTGTCACGCGCCGGCACTGCCAGCGCACTGGCGGCAGCGGCGAGTTCGCCGTAACCCAATTCACGGCCGGACGGTTTGTGAATGACCTTGTGCAGTTGCGCATGGCATTCGCCAACCGGCACTTTCCACCGCGCAGCGGCGGCCTGTTCGAGCATGGTCCGCGCGGCGGCGCCGCAACGCCGCATCGGCTCGTACCAGTGACGCATGCTGCGCGAACCATCGGTGTCCTGGTTGCCGAAGCGCACTTCGTCACCCGGCGCCTGCTGCACTTTGACCTGCGCCCAATCGGCCTCGAGTTCATCGGCAACCACCATGCTCAGGCTGGTGCGCACGCCCTGGCCCATTTCCGAACGGTTGCACACCACGGTGACGCTGCCATCGGCAGCAATGCTCACGTAAACCTTGGGGTCGTCGATCCAGCCATTGGGCATGCCGTCGGCACCGAACTTCTTCGGCGCGTCATCGGCCAGCGCATCCTGCCAGCCCCAGCTCGCGGCGAGGACCAGCGCACCAGTGGCGCCGACGCCTTTGAGAAAACCACGGCGGCTGAGGTTGCTCAGGGCGAAATCATTCGGGACGCGGCTCATGCCTTCACCTCCTTCAGTTGGGTGGAGGCCTGGCGGATCGCGGTTTTGATCCGGTTGTAAGTACCGCAGCGGCAGATATTGCCGACCATGGCTTCTTCGATCTGCTCGTCGCTCGGGTTGGGGTTGGTTTTCAGCAGAGCGGTGGCCGACATGATCTGCCCGCCCTGGCAATAACCGCATTGAGCCACGGCGCTGTCGAGCCAGGCTTGCTGCACGACCTTGCCTACCGGGTCGGCGTGGAGATTATCGATGGTGGTGACGTTCTGGCCGATTACCGAGCCGATCGGCGTGATGCAACTGCGTGCCGGCAAGCCGTCGATATGGATGGTGCAGGCGCCGCACAGGCCCATGCCGCAACCGAATTTGGTGCCGTTGTATCCGGCGACGTCACGAATCGCCCACAACAGCGGCATGTCTTCGGTGACATCGAGGGAGTGGTCTTGACCGTTGAGTTTCAGGGTAATCATGGGCACGCCCGCATATTTTTTAGTGGTTATGGGGTCGAGCAATCTGCCGCCGGAAAATCAGCGGTGGGTTCGCGCAGATCGACTCAGGCTAATCAGGCTCTCTCGCGCCGACGGGAACGTCTGCACCGGGCCTTTGGGTGGAGCAAATGGTAGGTATCGTTAGGTCGCTAAGTTAACCCAGCATTAACAAAAAAGCCCTGCACTTTTTTCATCAGTGCAGGGCTTTGGATGGCGTCAGGCAAGCGTAGCCTCAATACCGGTTGGGCTCCATTTCCAGTTCGACATGAAACCGTTCGGCGATGTCTTTCTGGATACGTTGCGCCAGGTCGAGCAGTTGCAGGCCGGTGGCCGTGCCGTAGTTGACCAGCACCAGCGCCTGCAACTTGTGCACGCCGGCATCGCCGTCGCGGAAGCCTTTCCAGCCGGCGCGTTCGATCAGCCAGCCAGCGGCCAGTTTCATCTGCCCATCGGCTTGCGGGTAAGCCACCAGATCCGGGTGCTGCGCTTGGATCTGCGTGACCACAGCGGCAGGCACCAGCGGATTCTTGAAAAAGCTGCCGGCATTGCCGAGCACCGCCGGGTCCGGCAGTTTTTCACTGCGGATGCTGCAGATGGCGCGGCTGACATCGCTGGGCGTCGGCTGCTCGATGCCCTGCTCGCTCAGGCGCTGACGGACCGGGCCGTATTCCAGATGCAGGTGCGCGGCGCGATCAAGCTTGAAGCGCACCCGCAGGATCAGCCAACGTCCCGGCTGCTGCTTGAACACACTGTCGCGGTAGCCGAAATTGCACTGCTCCAGGCTGAAATCCCGCAGCTCGCCGCTCTCGCGGTCCAGCGCAGTCAGGCCGGCAAACACGTCCTTGATCTCGACACCATAGGCGCCGATGTTCTGCATCGGCGCGGCGCCGACGGTGCCGGGAATCAGGCTGAGGTTTTCCAGCCCGGTAAAACCCGCGGCCAGCGTGTGCTGCACGAACGGATGCCACGGTTCGCCCGCTTCCGCCTCGACCACCACACGACTGCCATCGTCGCTGAGCACGCGGATGCCGCGCGTAGCCATGCGCAATACCAACGCCGGAATATCCGCCGTCAGCAGCAAGTTGCTGCCGCCGCCGATCACCAGCAACGGCACGTCATGGGACGCGGCATAGGCCAGCGCTTCGCGGACATCGTCATCACTGTGGGCTTCGGCAAACAGCTGCGCGCGCACATCGACGCCAAACGTATTGAAGGCCTGCAAAGATACTTGCGGTTGCACCTGCAAACTCATAAACGGCCCTTCACTTCGATCAGCAACTGGTCGCAGGCCGCTTCGATCAGATCGAGCACCTGCTCGAAACCCTGATCACCGTCGTAATACGGATCCGGCACTTCATCGAGCAGCCCGGCATAACGACGCAAAAACAGATCCAGCTCGGCCCTGCCGGTGGACGGCTGCAAGGCCTTGAGGTTGCGCAGATTGCTGTTGTCCATGGCGAGAATCAGGTCGTAGCTGGCGAAATCGGCCCGGCTGACCTGCTGCGCGCGTTGCGTCGACAGGTCATAACCGCGCACTTTCGCCGCGGCCTGGCTGCGCTTGTCCGGCGGGTTGCCGACGTGCCAGTCACCGGTGCCCGCGGAGGCCACTTCGACCACATCGGCCAGCCCGGCTTCACGCAACTTGTGACGCAACACGCCTTCAGCGGTGGGCGAACGGCAGATGTTGCCCAGGCACACAAACAGAACGCGCATCAGGCCCCCAGCAGGCGACGAACCCGCTCAAGGTCTTCAACGGTGTCGACACCGGTCGGCGGCGCGATCAGCGCGTCGGCAACATGGATACGCACGCCGTGCCACAAGGCACGCAGTTGCTCAAGAGATTCGGTATTTTCCAGCCAGCACGGCCCCCAGCTCACGAAGTCGTGGAGGAACCCGGCGCGATAGGCATAAATACCGATGTGGCGGCGATAGGGCACGCCTTCTGGCAGCTGCTCGCGGCTCTTGGCAAATGCATCGCGTGCCCATGGCAAGGTCGCGCGGCTGAAAGTCAGCGCGAGGCCGTTGATGTCGCTGGCGACCTTGACCACGTTGGGGTTGAACAGGGTCTCCACGTCTTCGATCGGCTCAGCCAGCGTGGCCATGCGCGCTTCGGTGTGGGCAGCAAGGTTGGCGGCGACCTGGTCGATCACGCTTGGCGGAATCAGCGGCTCATCGCCCTGGACGTTGACCACGATCGCATCAGGCGCAAGACCGAGTTTCGCTGCGACCTCGGCCAGACGATCGGTGCCGGAGTTGTGATCTTCACGGGTCAGCACCACTTCGGCGCCAAAGCTTTTGCATGCCTCGACGATGCGTGCATCGTCAGTTGCAACAACGACGCGGGTCGCGCTGCTTTTGCTCGCCTGTTCCCAGACATGCTGGATCATCGGTTTGCCGGCAATATCCAGCAACGGCTTGCCCGGCAGACGGGTCGAGGCGAACCGCGACGGGATGACAACGGTGAAGGCTGTGGTCATTTATCCAGACGCTCGTCGGTGGTCAGGGTGCGCGCTTCGCTTTCCAGCATCACCGGGATGCCGTCGCGGATCGGATAGGCCAGGCCGGCGCCCTTGCTGATCAGTTCGGTCTTGTCGGCGCTGAGCTTGAGCGGGCCTTTGCACACGGGGCAAGCGAGGATGTCGAGCAGTTTGGTGTCCATGAACATTCCCAGAAATAAAAGAGTTAAGGCAGCAGACGATCCGGCAACAGGCGCATCAGCTGAGTGTCGAACCAGGCCACGAAGGCTGGCGACGGCACGGCATCGACCGCCAGATACCACCAGTCGGCAGCAGCAAAGGCACGGCACTTCACCGCGTCCTTTTCGGTCATCACCAACGGCAATGACGGGGTGAAATTCAACGCCTGCACGCTGTACTCGGCGTGGTCGGCAAATGCATGGGCGATCGGCCGCCAGTCTAGCGCTTCGAGGGTATTGAAGAAACGTTGCGGATTGCCGATCCCGGCCACCGCATGCAGCGCTTGCCCGGGCGGGAAATGCTCGAGCGACTGACGTTCGCCGCTGCGCAGATTGACCAGCGCGGTGGGTTGCAGGCGGAAGGCGAAACCATCGTCGCGATCATCAAGGGCACCGTTGAACAGCACGCCATCGACACTTTGCAGGCGCTCGACCGGCTCACGCAACGGCCCGGCCGGCAGACAGCGCTGATTGCCCAGGCCCCGTGCGGCATCGATCAGCACCAGTTCCAGATCCCGCGCCAGACGATAATGCTGCATGCCGTCGTCAGACAGAATCAGGTCCAGTGGCTCACTGGCAATCAAGACTTTGACGGCGGCGCTGCGATCGGGATCGATCATCAGCGGCACGCCGGTGCGCTGGACGATCAGCAACGGCTCGTCACCGGCAATCTCGGCGCTGTGCTCGGCCTCAACCCGCCACGGCAGTTGCGGCGGTTTGGCGCCGTAACCGCGACTGACCACGCCGACGCGCAGTCCACGGCGTCGGCAATGTTCGATCAGCCAGAGAATCATCGGCGTCTTGCCGGTGCCACCAACGGTGATATTGCCGACCACGATCAACGGAACCGGCGATTGGTAGATTTCACCTTCGCCGTCGAGAAAGCGCTGACGTTTGTTGATCACCACGCGGCGATACAGCATTTCCAGTGGCCGCAGCAGCGTCAGGGCCGGATGCCCCTGATACCACGCGGCGAGCAGGCGATCGGACAGGCTCATCAGGATTTCGGCGCCGCCTCGACCGTGGTCATGCGCAGATGGCTGAAACCGAGCTTGCCGGCCGCGTCCATGGCGGTGATCACCGATTGATGCTGGGCCTTGCCATCGGCACTGATCGACAGCGGCATGTTGGTGTCGCCGTTGGATTCTTTCTGCATGGCTTCCATCAGCGTCGCCAGATCATTCTTCGGCAGAATCTTGTTGTTCACCGAGAACACGCCTTCGGCACTGATCGCGACGTCCAGCTGTTTGACCTGCTGATCTTCGGCAGGCGAACCGCTGACCGCTTCCGGCAGATCCACGCGCAACTGGGTTTCCCGAGTGAAAGTGGTAGTGACCACGAAAAACAGCAGCAGAATGAACACCACGTCGATCAGCGACGCGAGGTTGATGTCTACGGTTTCCCGGGGCTTGCGACGGAATTTCACGCTTTGCCCTCGGCCAGATCGACATCACGGTCGCCCTGCACTACTTCCACCAGTTTGATCGCTTCCTGCTCCATACCGACCACCAGCTCGTCGATGCGGCGCTGCAAAAACCGGTGGAAGAACACCGCTGGAATCCCGACCATCAGGCCCGCTGCGGTCGTGATCAGCGCTTTGGAAATACCGCCGGCCAGTACCGAAGCATTGGTGGTCATGCCGGAGCCGGTGAAGGCACTGAAAATGTCGATCATGCCCAGCACGGTGCCGAGCAGGCCGAGCAGCGGCGCCATGGCGGCTATGGTGCCGAGTGCGTTGATGTAGCGTTCGAGTTCATGAATGACCCGCGCGGCGGCCTCTTCGATGCACTCTTTCATGATCTCGCGACCATGCTTGGAATTGGCCAGGCCTGCGGCGAGGATTTCCCCCAGCGGCGAGTTGGCGCGCAATTCCTTGAGTTTTTCCTTGTTGAGCTGCTTGTCCTTGATCCAGACCCAGACCTGACCCAGCAGATGCTCGGGGGTGACGCGACTGGCGCGCAGTGTCCACAGGCGCTCGGCGACGATCGCCATGGCCGCGATGGAACTCAGAATGATCGGCAACATCATCCAGCCGCCGGATTTGACCAATTCCCACACAGTGACAGTCCCCTCGAAAAAGTGCGCCACTTTACCATACCGATCCGCGATTAAGAGTCGCCGCCCCGACGACCGTGAGGTGGCACTCATGCTGGCACCGATCAACGGCCAGCCACCGGTGGATCGCGCCAGAAACGCCGCTGTTGACGCATCGTCCACGGCGGTTTGAAGCTGCCCAGTTGCAGATGAATGGCACCGTGCTCGGCGCTGTCGTAGATGCGCAGACCTTGCTTGCGGTATCGCTCCAGCACGGTTGGATGCGGATGACCGAAGGAGTTGCCGTGGCCACGGGAGATCAGCACCGCTTCGGGCTGCAAGGCTTTGAGCAGGGCCATCGATGATGAACTGCGGCTGCCGTGATGGGGCGATTGCAGCCACTGCGTCGGCACGGCCAGCGGGCTGTCGAGCAGAACGCGCTCGGCGCGAATGTCGATATCGCCGGTGAGCAGCAGGCGTTCACCGTTGGCCACGATCTGCAATACACAGGAGCGCTGGTTGCTGTCATCGGCCGCCGACCATTGCCAGAGCTGGAACTGCACGCCGTCCCACTGCCACCGTTCGCCACTTGCGCAGACTTCGGCGTTCAGCTCCGGCGGTAGGTTTGGCGCATCGCCGCTGACCACGCGGTGCACCTTCAATCCCTGCATTACCGCCCGGGCGCCGCCAGCGTGATCGGCGTCAGCGTGGCTGAGCAGCATCAAGTCGAGCGCTTGGACATTAAGTTTACGTAACGCTGGCAGTACCACTCGCTCGCCGAGATCGAACTCGCCGAAACGCGGGCCGGCGTCATAGAGAAGCGCGTGATGGCGGGTGCGGATGAGGATGGCCAGGCCTTGGCCGACGTCGAGTTGCCAGACATCGGCCCGCCCTTCTTCTATTCGCTCTTGAGGCGGCAATGCCAGGAGCAACATTAGCGGCCAGCCCAACGGTCGCATTGGCACGCCTCGGGGCAACAGCAATAAAATCGCGCCAAGGCTGCCCAGGATCAACGCCCAGAGTGGAATGGCGGCAGGTATCCACGCCGGCCAGTGCCAGGCAATCAGCGCCAGCCCGATAAACAGCCAGTCGATCAAACCACCGGCCAGCCACAACAGCCCTTCGCCAACATAAGGCACGGGCAGCAATAGCGTGCCGAGCAATGCCGGCGGCAGCACCACGAGGCTGACCCACGGAACGGCCAGCAGATTGGCTACCGGCCCGCTGACGCTGATCGGCAAGCTCAGCGCCAGCAACACCGGACACAAGCCGATTGCGATCAGCCACTGCGCGCGGGTCCAGGTCTGCCACCAGCGCCAGGCCCCCAGCCGCCCGCCGAAAGTGAAGATCAACACTGCCACCGCCGCGAAGGACAGCCAGAAACCTGGACGCAAACTGGCCAGCGGATCGAACAACAGCACGCCATTGAACGCCAGCAATAACGGCCACCACGCACCAAGATGGCGAAAACGCAGGCGCCACAGCAGCACCAGCGCCACCATCACGCAGGCGCGCTGCACTGGCACATCGAAACCGGCGAGCAGGCCGTAACCCAGCGCCGCCGTGAAGGCCAGGCCGCACGCCCACGGCAGCCATGGCCAGCGCAACGGCCAGATTCCGAAACGCGCCAGCCCGGCGACCAGCAGATACATCACTGCGGCGAGCAAGCCGATGTGCTGGCCGGAGATCACCAGCAAATGCACGGTGCCGGTGTCTTGCAGCACCTGCCAATCCTCGCGACTGAGGCCTGAACCGTCACCAAGCACCAGCGCCGCCAGCGCGCCCTCTCGTCCTTGCGCATCGGCCGCCAGCAGGCGCTGGCGAACGCCGTCGCGCCATGCATACCGGGCCTCAGCCAGGCGCTGGCCATCCTTGATCGTGCCGGTCGCCCCGATCCGTTGCGCCAGCAGCCAGGCCTCGTAATCGAAAGCGTCCGGGTTGAGCAAGCCACTCGGGCGCTTCAACTTCACCGCCAGTCGCCAGCGTTCGCCGCTGTTGACCGGCGGCCCGGCGTACCAGGCCAGGCGCAGCAGCGACGGCAGCTTTTCGTGGCGTGAACGCGCATCAGCCAGCTCGAAACGCACCACGCCATCGTTGTGTTGCGGCAAGCCGACCACTCGCCCTTCAAGCCAACGGGTCTCGCCGTCCAGGCCCGGTGGCAAGCGGTCAGTCAGCGCCCACTGCGCACTGAAACAAGCCCACGTGAAACCAAACAGCAAAAAAGCCAATGGATAGCTGCGAAACGGCAGCAGCATCAGCGCCACCACTGGCAGCACTACCAGCAAGCCGACCGGCGGCAAGGCCGGCAATAAAACCGGGGCCAGCAGACCGACTGCCAGCGCCATCATCCCTGTGCGCATATGCCCGTCCTTGAGAGTTCCCTCCTTAGGCATAGCGGGCCTGCGGCACCACCGTCGTCAACAATTGTCACAAAGTCTGAATGGGCGGTTCGTAGAATCCAGACATACTTGCCGCCTTAACCGACCGAGAAGCCTTATGCCCCGGCGCTTATTCAAACGTTACATGCCCGACCCGACGAGCATCAGGGAACACAAATCCTTACGCTTTCTCGGCACGTTGCTGCATGACCCGAACCTCTGGCATCTCAACCGCCACTCGGTCGCCCGGGCGATGGCGGTCGGCCTGTTTGCGGCATTCCTGCCGATCCCGGCACAGATGCTGGTGGCGGCGGCATTGGCGGTGATGGTGCGCGGCAATATGCCGATCGCGGTGAGTCTGGTCTGGCTGACCAATCCGATCACCATGCCGGCGGTGTTTTTCTGCACCTACCAGGCCGGGGCGTTCCTGATGGATGTGCCGGCGCGGCATCTGCCGGACGAGCTGACCTGGGAATGGATCAGCGGTGAGCTGTCGACATTGTGGCAGCCGTTTTTATTGGGCTCGGTGGTCGTCGGTCTGGTGCTGGGCGTCCTCGCCTACTTTCTGGTGATGCTGTACTGGCGCTGGTGGGTAGCGCGGCAATGGCGGCGGCGCAAGAAAAGTCGGCAGAAGTGAATGCAAAACGGCCTCCGCTATGGGAGGCCGTTTTTTGTTGTGTCTGTGCTGGCCCCTTCGCGAGCAGGCTCGCTCCCACAGAGAACATCATTCCAATGCGGGAGCGAGCCTGCTCGCGATGGAAGCGCTGCGGTCGGGATCAGGTACGCATCCCGCGCCCGCTCACCAGCAACCGCGCACAGCCGAGATACAGCACCACGGTCGCCACCAGCATGAAGGTGATGGCGATGCCGATACGGATATCCGAGACACCAAGGATGCCGTAGCGGAAGGCGTTGACCATGTGCAGCACCGGGTTGGCCAGCGACACGGTCTGCCAGAACGGTGGCAGCAAAGTGATCGAGTAGAACACGCCGCCCAGGTAAGTCAGCGGGGTCAGCACAAAGGTCGGAATGATCGATATATCATCGAAGTTGCGCGCAAACACCGCGTTGATGAAGCCCAGCAGCGAGAAGATTGTCGCGGTCAGCACTACCACCAGAATGGTCACGCCGAGGTGATGCACCTGCAAATCTGTGAAGAACAGCGACAGAATCGTCACGATCAGACCCACTGCCAGACCGCGCAATACGCCGCCAATGGTGAAGCCGATCAGGATGGTGTGCGGTGACACCGGCGAAACCATCAGCTCTTCGATCGAGCGCTGGAACTTGCTGCCGAAAAAGCTCGAGACCACGTTGCCATAGGAGTTGGTGATCACTGACATCATGATCAGACCCGGCACGATGTACTCCATGTAGGTGAAGCCACCCATGTCGCCGATCTGCCGGCCGATCAGGTTGCCGAAAATCACGAAGTACAGAACCATGGTGATCGCCGGCGGCAGCAACGTCTGCGGCCAGATCCGCATGAAGCGTTTGACCTCGCGGTAGACGATGGTTTGCAGGGCGACGAGGTTGGGACCGAACTCGGAACTCATACCGCCACCTTCGACAGATTTTTCTCCACCAGGGACACGAACAACTCCTCGAGGCGATTGGTTTTGTTACGCAGGCTCAGCACTTCGATGTTCTGCTGCGCCAGTTGGGTGAACAGCGCCGTGATGCCCATGGATTTATCGACCTGGACTTCGAGGGTATGGCCGTCGAGCAACCGGGCGGGGTAGCCGAGCAACTGCGGCGCGGCGTGCAAATCGTTCTTCAGGTCGAGCAAGAAGGTTTCCACGTGCAACTGGCCCAGCAACTGTTTCATGCTGGTGTTTTCGACGATAGTGCCGTGGTCGATGATGCCGATGTTGCGGCACAGCTGCTCGGCCTCTTCCAGGTAATGCGTGGTCAGGATGATGGTGATGCCTTTCTGGTTCAGCTCGGTGAGGAAGGTCCACATCGAACGGCGCAGTTCGATATCGACGCCCGCAGTCGGCTCATCGAGGATCAGCAGGCGCGGTTCGTGCACCAGCGCACGGGCGATCATCAAACGCCGTTTCATGCCGCCGGACAGCGAACGCGACGGCACATCGCGCTTGTCCCACAGGCCGAGCTGGGTCAGGTACTGCTCGGCGCGTTCCTTGGCGACTTTCGCCGGAATGCCGTAGTAACCGGCCTGGGTCACGACGATGTCGAAGGTCTTTTCGAACTGGTTGAAGTTGAATTCCTGCGGCACCACGCCGATCGAGCGCTTGAGCGCCGCCGGGTTCTTGTCCAGGTCATGGCCGAAAATATTCACGGTGCCGCTGGTCTTGTTGACCAGGGTCGAGAGGATGCCGATGGTGGTGGATTTGCCGGCGCCGTTGGGGCCGAGCAAGGCGAAAAAGTCACCTTCGGCGACGTCCAGATCGATACCACTCAAGGCCTGGAACCCGTTGCCGTAGGTTTTGGTTAGCTGCCGGATGGACAGAGCGGAACTCATATCGGATTTACGCACCAAGAAGGAAGGAAAGAAGTAAATAAGGGCGGGCGGCGAGGGAAACAACCGCGGCGCAAGTTCGCAATGGTGCTTGCCGCCGCCGCACAAGTACAGTCAAGTGTGTCGATAGTAATTATCAAGTCAACGCGGTCATGACCGCCTTCTGATAGGCCGCACGCTGCTTCAAACGTTCATACCAGGCTTGCAGATGCGGTTGCGGAGCGCGCTCGATGGGCATTTCGAACCAGGCGTAAATGAAGCTGCCCAGCGGAATGTCGCCCATGCCGATGTCATTGCCGGAGAGATAAGGCTGGCTGATCAAGGCGTGGTCGGCCATGTTCAGCAGTTCATCGCATTCCTTGATCGCGGCGTTGATCGCCTTCCAGTCCTGCTTCTCCGCAGGCGTACGCAGCACACCCCAGAACACCGTGCGGAACGGCCCGGCGAAACTGGAAGTGGTCCAGTCCATCCACTTGTCCGCCGTGGCGCGGGCTTGCGCATCCGCCGGATACCAGGCGCTGTCCGGGGCGTGTTTAGCCAGCAGATAGCGCACGATGGCGTTGGATTCCCACAGCACGAAACCGTCATCCTCGATCACCGGCACCCGGCCATTCGGGTTCATCGCGCGGTACTCGGGCGTGTCGACCACACCGAACGCGCCGCCGGCATCAATGGCCTCGTACGCCAGGCCCAGCTCTTCGGCAGCCCACAAGGGCTTTCTGACGTTCGATGAATTTTTCCGTCCCCAGATCTTCAGCATGACCGCCTCTTTGCAAGTGAGTGGACGGCCAGCATACGCCGGATCAGGTGCGACTCAAATCGGCCTGCATATCGCCCAGCAGCACCGGCAGTTGCTCACTGAACAGATGCGGATAGCACTTTTGCAGGTGCTCGAAGAAGAAGGTTTCCGGCACGTCGGTGAACTGGCCGTGATCGAGCAGATACTCCATCAACTGCGCGCCGTCACGGTTGAACGGATGGAAAACGCTGTCATTGATGCCATCGAACTCCAGCGCTGCGACGTTGAACAACTCGCACAGTTGCTGGTTGAACGCTGGCGTCGCCTTGACCCAGCGGCCGTCGAGAAACAGCTCGGTGTAGCCATGCATGGCGAACACATCGCTTTTCAGCAACTCGAGCAGACGTGGCGTCGACAGATGATTGCGCACATCGGCCAGACCGATGCGCGCCGGGATCCCGCAATGCCGCGCACAACCGGCGAGCAGCGTGGCTTTCGGCACGCAGTAACTCTCCCCTGCTGCGAGTGCGTAACTGCCGCGCAGGGTTTGCGGATCACGGCTGAAAGTGTAAGGGTTGTAGCGCACCGCCTCGCGCACGGCGTAATACAGACTGATCGCCTGCTCACGCGGATCATTACTGGCACCGCGGTGCTGCTCGGCGAACTCCACCACCGCCGGGTGGTCACTATCGATGAAGCGGCCGGGGCTCAGATATTCGTGCATGGCGGCAATCTCCTGGATGAGTCACGAGTCTAGCGACAGCTTGAGCACAGAGATAACGACGTTTCGGCCAAACCTGAAAGCAAAGCTGCGCAGCAACGAACGATTTCCCACACGTGTTGCCCACCGAACCTACGAAAACCATCCGGGGTTTCCCACGATTTCAATCACCATGCTCTGACCACCCTTATTTGCAGATGCCGTCTAAGCTCTGGAGGGTCGATTTGCCTTGGTTCACGGAGGACTGAATATGCTGTTGTTGTGGATACTGGTTTTGATCGTCGGCGTGGCGTATCTCGCCCATCGACGCATCGCCCCGCTGCCCGCGTTGGGCATCGTTGCGGCCTATCTGGTCGCCATGGGGATTTTCAGTCACGCGCCGGGCTGGCTGCTGTTTGTCTTCTGGGTCCTGTTGGCGGTAGTGGCCGCGCCATTGTTGCTGCCTGACCTGCGTCGCAAACACTTCACCGCGCCGCTGTTCAACTGGTTCCAGAAAACCCTGCCACCGATGTCGCAGACCGAACGCGACGCGATCGATGCCGGCACCGTATGGTGGGACGGCGAGCTGTTCAGCGGCCGTCCGGACTGGGACAAACTGCTGTCCTATCCCAAGGTGCAACTGACTGAAGAAGAACAGGCGTTCATCGATGGCCCGACCGAAGAACTCTGCGCGATGGTCAGCGACTGGCAGATCGGCCAGTCCATGGACCTGCCGCCCGAGGCCTGGACGCACATCAAGGAACATGGCTTTTTCGCCCTGATCATTCCCAAGGAATACGGCGGCAAAGGCTTCTCGGCCTACGCTCACTCACAAGTGGCAATGAAACTGGCGACGCGCAGCGGTGACCTCGCCTCTACCGTGATGGTCCCGAACTCCCTCGGCCCGGCCGAATTGCTGCTGCATTACGGCACCGATGAACAACGTAATCACTACCTGCCGCGCCTGGCGCGTGGCGACGATATCCCGTGCTTCGCCCTCACCGGCCCGCTGGCCGGTTCCGACGCCGGCGCGATGCCCGACACCGGGATCATCTGCAAAGGCCAGTGGGAAGGTGAAGAAGTCATCGGCCTGCGCCTGAACTGGGAAAAGCGCTACATCACCCTCGGCCCGGTCGCTACCCTGCTTGGCCTGGCATTCAAGGCTTATGACCCGGATCACCTGCTCGGTGAGGAAGAGGACCTCGGCATCAGTCTGGCGCTGATCCCGACCGATACCGCAGGAGTGGAAATCGGTCGTCGACACCTGCCGCTGGGCGCCGCGTTCATGAACGGCCCGAACTCCGGCAAGGACGTGTTCATTCCGCTTGACTACCTCATCGGTGGTCAGGAAATGCTCGGCAAGGGCTGGATGATGCTGATGAACTGCCTGTCAGTCGGGCGTTCGATCTCGCTGCCAGCCGTCGGTACCGGTGCGGCCAAGTTCACCAGTCTGGTCACCGGCCAGTACGCGCAGATTCGCGAGCAATTCAATGTACCGCTGTCCGCGTTCGAAGGCATTCAGGAAGCCATGGCGCGCATCGGCGGCAACGCGTGGATGATGGACGCCGCCCGCATGCTCACCGCCAACGCGGTGGACCTGGGTGAAAAACCATCGGTGCTGTCGGCGATCCTCAAATATCACCTCACCGAACGCGGCCGCGAATGCATCAGCCACGCCATGGATGTGCATGGTGGTAAAGCGATCATCATGGGGCCGAACAATTACTTGGGCCGCAGCTGGAACGGCGCGCCGATCTTCATCACCGTCGAAGGCGCGAACATCCTGTCGCGCAACCTGATGATCTTCGGTCAGGGCGCGATCCGCTGCCATCCATTTGTGCTCAAGGAAATGGCCCTGGCCGGTCGCGAGGACAAGGATCAGGCACTCAAGGAATTCGACGGCCTGTTGCTCAAGCACATCGGTTTTGCCGTCAGCAATGCCGCCAGCACACTGGTGCTGAACCTCGGGCTCGGTCATTTCGAACATGCGCCGGGCGACAGGATCAGTCAGGGCTACTTCCGCGCGCTGAACCGTCAGGCCGCCGCATTTGCCATGCTCGCCGACTTCAGCATGATGCTCCTGGGCGGCGAACTGAAACGCCGCGAACGTCTGTCGGCACGCCTCGGCGATGTATTGAGCAACCTGTATCTGGCCTCCGCCGCGCTCAAGCGCTATCACGACCTGGATTCGCCGGCGTACATGGAGCCGCTGTTCCGCTGGGCCATGGAAGAAAGCCTCGGCCAGTCGGAGCGTGCGCTGGATGAACTGCTGAGCAACTTCCCGAACAAAGTCTTCGGCTGCCTGCTGCGGGTCATCGTCTTCCCGTTTGGTCGCCGTCACAAAGGCCCATCGGACAAACTCGGCGCCGAAGTCGCTGCAGTCATCGGTCGCGCCAAAGGCGATCCGGCGCTGGAAGAACTGCTCGCCGGCTGCTACCGCCCGCAATCGGCGGACGATGCCGTGGGCGCACTGCAACACGCCAGCGACCTGCTTAACGCCGCGCAACCGCTGCACAAGAAACTGCACACCGCACTGAAGAGCGGCCAGGTCAAACCGGCAGCCGGCGAACACGCCATCGATGCCGCACTGGAAGCCGGCGTACTGCAAGCCGTCGAAGCGCAAAGCCTGCGCGACGCCGAAGCGGCCCGCCGCAAGGTGATCGACGTCGATGATTTCGCCAAAGAAGAACTGACCCAGGCAGAGGGCAAAGTCCGCTGATCCCGGTTTATGTGAAAAAACGGCGCGAGGGCTTTATACTCCCGCGCCCGTTTTGCTCTTGAGGACTTATCTCGTGTCCAACGTCGTTGCCGATCATCTCGTGTTGCTCGACCACCTGCGCATTATCCTGGTCGCCGTAGGTGAGGCCGAACAAGTGCCCGAAGAAAGCCATGCCCTGTTCCTCGAGCGCTTCGACGAACTGCTGGCCTCCCTGCCGATCGACCCTATCGAAAGCCAATACCTGGGCCAGGACATCCTCACCCAAGTCATCAGCCGCTACCCGCAAATCGCCCACTTGATCCCCCGCGACCTGCTGTGGTTCTTCGCCGGCGACTGCCTGCACTACCTCTCCGACGAAGAAATCGACCTCTACCAGGCCCTCGAAGAACGCCGCTACGAAGCCGAACAGAACGACGAACCGTTCGACTGGAACCAGGAAAAACAACTGCTGGCCATGTCTGCGCAGGACAGCAAGCACTGATATCGACAGGTAATCGAAAGGCCCGCACTGGTGATTCCATGCGGGCCTTTTTTTCTAGATCAAAAACACCCTCACCCTAGCCCTCTCCCGGAGGGAGAGGGGACTGACCGAGGTGTTTGGGCGAGTTACGTCGATGTGAAAGTCCGAGTTGAACTCGGGATTTGAAAAGCACACAAATCAGCTACCTCTCCTCGGGGAGAGGGCTGGGGTGAGAGGCGAATCCAACAAAGATCCAAAGCAGACCACACGCTTTTCACCACTCAAAACAATGAGCGCAAGCTCGAGTACCGCTCTTGATCTTGATCCATAAACGACGTCGGAAGGCTGAGCGTAGGGATTGATCCGGGCGTGGGAGCGCAGCGACCGTACGACGCAGTCGTACACAGCGGAAGGAGGTGCAGCGAAGCAAACCGGAGCCGCTGCGCCCGGATCAGTCCCGGAGCGAAGGTACCCCGAGCCCCAGCGAGCGGGCCGAACGCAGGAGCTAGCGTTTTGGTTACTTTTTGGCGTCTGAAAAAGTGACTCGCCGTAAGGGCGAAACCGCCAGCCGCAGCACCCGCAGAAACGGATATTTACCCAAAACCCCAAGAACCTGGTCGGCCCAAAGGCCGCCAAGCCCCCCACAAAAAAACCTCAAAGCAACCCCTCACTCTCCGGCAGCTCATACGCCACAGCCGCATTGCTCCCACCGGCAGATTTTCCGGGTCTACCCAACGTCGGCTCCTTCTGCAAACACTCCACCAGATAATCAATAAACACCCGCAACTTCGGCGGCAGATAACGCGTCGGTGAATGCAGCAACCACAACCCGCCATGGTAAGAGGCAAGAAACGTCCAGTCCGGCAACACCTGCACAATCAACTTCTGCTCCAATGCGTAACGCGCCGTGAAATACGGCAGACTGCCAATGCCGATGTGCTGCAACACCGCCCCCAAGCGCACGCCCGTGTGATTGGCGGCATAGCGTCCGCGCACACCGACCGTCACCGCCTTGCTGCCCTTCTTGAACTTCCAGCGCGCATCGCTCGGCGTTTCGCCCAGATAAATACAACTGTGGTTGAGCAAATCGTGCGGATGCGTCGGCGTGCCGTGTTCGGCCAGGTATTGCGGCGTGGCGCAAAGCAAATGATCGATGGTCAGCAACTGCCGCCCGACCAGACCGGCCGGTGGACGATCAGTGATGCGAATCGCCAGATCGACATGATCATCGATCAGATCGACCTGACGATCTTCCAGCAACAACTCGACGTCGACCTTGGGATAGCGGCGCAGAAACTCCGGCATGTGCGGATGAATCACAAAGCGCCCCACCGCTTTCGGCACGCTGACCCGCACCAGACCTTCGGCTTCGTGGGTGAACTGGCCGCTGACTTCCATCACCGACCTGGCCGCGCTGACCATTTCCTGGCAACGCTTGAACACCTCCTCACCGCCATCGCTCAAGCGCAGTTTGCGCGTGGTGCGTTGCAGCAGGCGCGTGGCCAACGCCTTTTCCAATCGGGAAATACTGCGACTGACCGCCGAGGGCGAGGAACCCATCTGCCGCGCCGCTTCAGAGAAGCTGCCGGTCTCGACAACCTTGACGAAAATCGCCATTTCACCCAACAGCGGCAGCGGAAGATTGATGCTCACGACGCACAAGTCCTTTGATGTTCGAACGGATTATCACGTTATTGCACGATTCATATAATAAAAACAGAACTTCGATCAGGGCATGGAATATGACGCTTCGCCTGTTTTTTCACAGTGACGACCTCAAGGCGAATGTCGAAGTCCTCGACTGCACACCCCACGAGAACGAATTCGCCGTAGTGCTGCGCGCTACCCTGTTTCACCCCCAGGGCGGCGGTCAGCCTTGCGACACCGGCTGGATCGGTGAAAGCCGGGTGTCGCGCGTGGTGCAGGAAGCGGAGCGCATTGTGCATTTCGTCGACCGCCCGCTGCCGCTGGGCATGACCGTCATCCGCATCGACAAAGAACGCCGCCGCTTCAACACGCGCATGCATTCGGCCGGGCACCTGGTCGGTCATTTCATTCAGGCCATGGGCTGGATGCCGATCAAAGCGCACCACTGGCCGGACGAAGGCCGGGTGCAATTCAAACCGGGCGATGGCGCGGAAGAAGTCGATGCGCCAACCGTGCAAACCGGTATCGAGCAGTGGATCGAACACGATCTGCCGCGTCTGACTTCACTGCGCGAGGGCGCGCGGGAAATCAGTTTCGGTGAGCTGCCAGCCTATGGCTGCGGTGGCACCCACGTACGCAGCCTGAAGGATCTGGGCACAGTCACGATCGCGTCGCTTTCGCAGAAGAAAGGCACGCTGTCCGTCCACTACAGCGTGGATTGAGCATTTCGGACGTTGCCGTCGCGCAACGTCCGACGCCGGGGAACCGCACTCGCCGGTTCCGTTGACTATCGATAGATGGACCTAAAACAAATGATGCTAGACGTCGAGCGTCTCGATGAGACGTGCATAAAAAAACTGGCCAACGAAGAAGTCCTCGCCATCCGCGTCAAACGCTTTCTGCCCGAGCCGCTGGCGATTGAGATCGGTGACAAGATCCTCGCCCCAGGCTTTGAAGGCTACATCAACGCGCCGAGTATCGGCCGCATCGGCATGGCCTTTTACGAGGCGGAAAACCAGCCGCTGCTGATCGAGGATTACTTCGAACGCGCCACCCGCAACATCGACGAACTGCGCCAGCGCTGCGCGCCCTACTCCTCGCCGATCGACACGTTGCGCTGCATGCTCGACGAATCCTGGCCCGCTGGCGCGCATCTGGAAAATCTCTACGGGCGCAAGATGTATGTCGGCTTGTCGCGCGTGGTCAAACCCGGCGTGTGCTTTCTTGCTCATCACGACATCTTCGCCAAGGACGCCCCGGACAGTTTTCAGGCGCGCAGCCTCGAGGCGCAATTCGCCTGCAACGTCTACCTGAACATGCCCACCGAGGGTGGCGCCTTGCAGATGTGGAATGACCACATCACCCCGGATCAATTCGACGAAATGCGCGGCGACAGTTATGGCATCGAGCCGTCGCTGCTGGGGCCGCCCGCCCTCGAAGTACGACCGCAGCCCGGCGATTTCATCATGTTCAATTCGCGGCGCATGCACTCGGTGACTCCGGGCGTGGCCGATCCGCGTTTGAGCCTGTCGTTCTTTGTCGGCTATCGCGGCAATGCCTCCCCTCTGACTTTCTGGAGCTGACATGCTTTCCAATTACCTGGGCGAGTTTCTCGCATTGGCGACCATCCACTTTCTCGCCGTGGTTGCACCCGGCCCGGACTTCGCCGTGACCATCCGCCAAAGCGTGCGCTTCGGTCGGCTCGTCGGCATCTGCACTGCGCTGGGCATCGGCGCGGGGATTTCCGTGCACGTGCTGTATACCCTGCTCGGCGTCGGCGCCCTGATGCACACCACGCCGTGGCTGCTCACCGTCGCCAAAGTGGTCGGCGGTGCGTACATCCTCTATCTGGGCGTCAGCCTGATTCGCAGCAAACCGAAGAGCAGCGTCGAAGGCGAAAAAACCGCCGATGAGCCGCTGGTTGAACAGTCACTGTTCAAGGCATTCAGCACCGGTTTTCTGACCAACGCGACCAACCCCAAGGCCACGCTGTTTTTTCTGGCCATCTTCACCACGATCATCAGCGCCAGCACACCGCTACAGATCCAGGCGTTCTACGGCTTGTGGATGTGCTTCGTCAACGCGCTGTGGTTCGTGATCGTCGCGCTGTTTTTCTCCAGCAACAAAGTGCGCCTGCTGTTCATGCGCCTTGGACACTGGTTCGAGCGCAGCATGGGCGTCATCCTCATTCTGTTTGCCGGACGCCTGATGCTGTCGATGTAACTCGCAAAAAAAAGTCCCGGCATCAGTTGCCGGGACTTTTTCATTTGTGCGCCTCTTTTGCGTTTCTGTGCGACAGATCAAGTTTGTGACTCCCTCTTCACCTGCTCATGGTGGTAGGTTGCAAAATGTTTCTGCCGCAAGCGTCAGACATATCTTCCCAATCTCTAGCAAAGGAATGCCTGTTACATGGTCTTTTCCCTGAAAAAACTGGCCGCTGCCACGCTCGTCATGGCCAGCCTCACAGCGTTCACCAGTGCCGCACAAGCCAACATCACTGCCGAGCAAAGTGCAGCGATTCTGAAATCCTTCGACGGCAAGAATCTGACGGACTTCCGTAGCTTTCTTGGCAGCCTGGCGAAAAGCGACCTGGCCAAGACGGATAAGCTCAACCCGTCCATCAGCGCCTTCCTCGACAACAAGACCCTGAACGCCGAACAGCAGAATGAAATTCACCGTCTGCTGGGCATTTATACCCGCGTGAAATATGGCAAGGCCGCGCTGGAAACCCTGCGCCAACTCGTCGAGATCCCGACCTTCCGCAAGGACGGCGTGGAGCAACACGACAACCCGGAATTCATCAAGATTGCCGGCGAGATCCAGAAACTCGCCGAATCCTTCGGTTTGAAATTCCGCAATATCGATAACCGTGTCTACGAAATTTCTCTGGACGGCAAAGGCAACGAAGTCGTCGGTATTCATGCCCACGCCGATGTGGTGCCGGTGACGCCGGAAAACTGGGTGCTGAAGGACGGCACCAAACTCGACCCGTTCAAAGTCACGCTGATTGGCGATCGCATGTACGGTCGCGGCACCGAGGATGACAAGAACGCTATCGTCGTGGCGCTGTACGCCATGAAAGTGATCAAGGACGAGAAATTGCCACTGGCGCGCAACTTCAAGTTGCTGGTCGACACCACCGAAGAAACCAGCGGCGACGCTATTCCTTATTACTTCGAACGCAACCCGACGCCGAACTACAACATGGCGCTGGACGGCGGTTATCCGGTGGTGATCGCCGAAAAAGGTTACGGCACTGTCATGGCCAACTTTGCCAAACGCAAAGGTGAAGGCAACGGCGCGGAAATCATTTCGATGACTGGCGGCAAAGCGACCAACCAGATTCCGTCCGCTTCGGTGGTCACACTGGTAACCGACAAGCCAGCCGAGCTTGCCGCCAGTCTGCAAAAAGCCGGCGACGCTTATGCCAAGGCCAACGGCGGCGACTTCGAAGTCGCGGCAAAGGTTGATGGCAAAGACGTCAAACTGACCGTGACGGGGGTTTCTGCGCACTCCTCCGAACCAGAATCCGGCGTCAACCCGGTCGCGCGAATGCTGAGCTTCATCAACAGCCTGGACGGCAAAGTCGCGCTCAAGCACAACCAGTTCACCGACGCCGCGCGTTATGCCGATGACAACTGGGGCCTGGACTACCTGGGTAAAAAACTCGGCGTGGGCTTCTCCGACTCGTTCATGGGGCCACTGACCACCTCGCTGACCTACGTCGGTGAGGATGACAAAACCTTCAAGCTGGCGGTGAATCTGCGCGTACCGAAGGGCAAGTCCCCGGAAAAGCTCAAGGCTGAGATCGCTGAGAAACTGGATGCCTGGAGCAAAAAGACTCACGTTACCGTGGCATTCGACTACTCAGTGGCCGAACCGATGTATCGCAACCCCGAAGGTGAATGGGTCAAGGCGCTGCTTGCCGTAGCCAGCGAAAACCTCGGCATGAAGTCGGAATTCGGTACTTCCGCCGGCGCGACTTCGGTTCACGAATTGCCGAACGGCGTGCAATTCGGCCTGGCGCGACCTGAAGCCAAATACACCGGCCACACCGATGGCGAATTCAAGACCGTCGACCAGTTCCTGCTGGATCTGCAGATCGTCACGGAAATGATGGGGCGTGTCGGGCAGTTGCCGAAGCTGTAAAGCTCTGCCTGGGCCCGATCATTGATGACCGGGCGCAAAATAAAAAAAGGACCTGTGAAAAGGTCCTTTTTTATTGCCGCCACAAAACGCGCACAAACAAAAACGCCGATCATCACTGATCGGCGTTTTTGTGAAATTGGAGCGGGAAACGAGACTCGAACTCGCGACCCCGACCTTGGCAAGGTCGTGCTCTACCAACTGAGCTATTCCCGCAAATGGCGTCCCCTAGGGGACTCGAACCCCTGTTACCGCCGTGAAAGGGCGGTGTCCTAGGCCACTAGACGAAGGGGACACGCTACCCGGAACACATGGTGTGTGTTTCGGTGTCCAGATCCGCATCCGAAGACTTGGTTCTGGTTTCACTCAGCACCGCCCGAAAGCACTGCTGTTTAAAATTGGAGCGGGAAACGAGACTCGAACTCGCGACCCCGACCTTGGCAAGGTCGTGCTCTACCAACTGAGCTATTCCCGCATTGGCGTCCCCTAGGGGACTCGAACCCCTGTTACCGCCGTGAAAGGGCGGTGTCCTAGGCCACTAGACGAAGGGGACACACTACAACATTCACTCCCTGCCGCGTTTCGCTGTGTGCTTTACGCTGCAAGTGGCGCGCATTCTATGGATGGATTGAGGGGTCGTCAACCCCCTGATATAAATTTATTTAAATCAATGACTTCGACCTGGATTACGGGCCGCGTAGGGCTTTTCCGTCGTCCGAAACCTGACGCCTATATTCCGCCACTCGCCAAGACGTTATAGTCACCGCACAGTGATGGCAATCTGCACATCAAGCGCCAGCATTCATCTATACAGCTGGCGGCCGATACAGATTGCAGCAGCCGATCAAACCCGTCGAGCGGCGCTAGGCGCCTAAATGCCCAGCCACTACACTCGCATGCGAACCCTATAAAGAGGTCTTACCGGTGACACCACTCATGATCACCCTGCTAGTCGTAGCCGGGATCGCAATTCTGATCGCCATTGGCTACATGAACCATGTGGTGGAAAACAACAAACTGGAGAAGGCCCGCACCAAAGTCGAACTCAACGACCGCCTGCGCCGCTGCGGCGAACTGACCGAAACCTTCCCCGGCCAGTTCATGACCCCGGCGCTCAAGCTGCTGCTGACCCGCCTGGAACTCAACGTCTGCCAGCGCCTGCTCAACCTGGAAAAAACCAGCGCGACGACCAAGGCCCGCATCACCGAACTCAGCGCCCTCGTTGCCCAGGGCGAATCGATCCCGGTGAACAACCCGCCCGCGCCGATCCTGACCGAAGCCAAAGCCAAAGACGTGCGCTTCCTCCTCGAAGCCCTGCACGGCCAGATCACCCGCGCCGCCCACGACGGCTTTCTGCCACCGAACGAAGCCAAACAATGGATTCGCGAAGTGCGCCACATTCTCGTGCTGCTGCACATCGAATTCTTCAACAACCTCGGCCAACAGTCCCTGCAACAAAACCAACCCGGCCAGGCCCGCCTCGCCTTCGAACGCGGCGTGCAATATCTGCGCAAACAGCAGGACCCGCAAATGTATGCCGAGCAACTGCAATACCTGGAAAAACTCCTCGCCCGAGCCAACGCCCAGGTCATGGACAAGATCGCCCCGGTGGAAGGTGAAGAAAACCAACTGACCGCCGGCTTGAAGGATGTCGAAGCCGATGCGGACTGGAAGAAGAAAGTGATTTACGACTAAGTCGGGAATGCTGGGGAGAGAAGCCACCGTTATTGGTGGCTTTTTTGTGGCCGACTTGAAAGAGGATGTGAATCGATGACCGCTTTCGCGAGCAGGCTCGCTCCCACATTGGGAAGCAGTGTTCTCAGGTAAAAATCGGTCGGCTGTCAGGCCGCCTTCGCTGGCAAGCCAGCTCCCACAGAACAGCAAAAGCAAACCCGGGCCATCCCCACGCGGCGAAGCCGAGAGCCTGGCCGGCCCAAAGGCCGCCAAGACTCAAAGCCGAAAATGCCCAACCATCGAGCGCAACTCCCCGCCCAACTGCGCCAGCTCAACACTCGAAGCCGCATTCCCGCGCATGGCCACGGAAGAGTGATCCGCGCTCGCACGAATCTGCGTAACACTGCGGTTGATCTCCTCCGCCACCGAGCTCTGCTCCTCCGCCGCCGCCGCGATCTGCTGATTCATCTGCTGAATCAACGACACCGCCGCGGCAATACTCCCCAGCGCACTTTCGGTCTGCAACGCATCACTGACCGCCAGTTTGACCAACTCGCCACTGCTGCGAATCTGCTGCACCGACGACTGCGCCGCCGCGCGCAGAGCACTGACCAGGCGCTCGATCTCCTCGGTCGATTGCTGCGTGCGCCGCGCCAGTGCACGCACTTCATCGGCCACCACCGCGAATCCCCTGCCCTGCTCGCCGGCCCGCGCCGCTTCGATCGCCGCGTTCAGCGCCAACAGATTGGTCTGCTCGGCCACGCTCTTGATCACCTCGAGCACCGTGCCGATATTCTGAATTTCGGCACTGAGGCTCTCGATGCTGGAACTGGCCGAAGTCGCCGAATCCGCCAACTGCTCGATCCGCGCCATGCTTTGGCGCACCACCTGCTGGCCGCTCTCGACCTTGTCATCCGCCGTCTGCGCCGCCAGCGCCGCCTCTTCGGCATTGCGCGCGACGTCATGCACGGTGGCGGTCATCTGGTTCATGGCGGTGGCGACCTGCTCGGTTTCCTCCTTCTGGCTGTTGACCTCCAGATTGGTCTGCTCGGTCACCGCCGACAGCGATTGCGCGGAACCGGCCAAGCGCTCGATGCCGGCCTGCAAGCCGCTGACAATCGCGCCGAGGCCGGCAGCCATCTGCTGCATGGCCAACATCAATTGTCCCATTTCATCGCGGCGCGTCACCTCGACCTTCGCCGTCAGATCACCCGCAGCAATCTGCTGCGCCACACGAATGACACTGCGCAGCGGCGCAACGATCAGGCGCGTGATCACCCACGCGGCAAGTAATCCGACCAACAAGGCCAGCGCCGAAGAGCCAATGATCAACACCGTGTTCTTTTTCAGCTCCGCCTGCATCGAAGCGTCTTCGGCGACGTAGGCCTGATTGACCCGGTCCACCACCTGCGCGGCACGCTGATGCAGTTGGTCATAAACCGTTTTTTCTTGCGCCAGCAACCCGGTGTATTCAGCCAGTTTCTCGTTGAATCCGGCGATATGCCCCGACACTTCGTTGAGCACAGTCAGATAGCCCTCGTCCTTGACCGTGGTTTTCAGCGCCTCGGCCTGCTCCTGCGCTTGCGCGGCCTGCTCGATGTTGCCCTGACCGGCATTGTCGGTATCGCCCTTGCGGCTCTGATCCAGACGCACCCGCGCTTCGTTCATCGCTTGCAGCATCAGTCGCGAGACCTGACTGACCTGATTCGCCTGTTCGATGAACTGCGCGCCGTCCTTGCCCTCGGTGTCTTTCAAGGTGTAGGCGCCATCATCGGCCAGGCCGCTCTGCAACACGTCAAGGTTATTGGCCACGCTCGACACCGACCAACTGGCCATCTCCAGCGCAAGGTCCTTGGCCTGGCTCAGCGAGACGAATTCATCGAAGGCCTTGCGATAAGCGCCCAGCGCTTGCTCGACATCGCTCATCACCGGCACATTGGCCGGGGAATGTGCCTTGAGCTCGCCGGCAAGAACGATCAGCCCATCGACGCCTTCGCGCAAGGCATCGGCGGTCTTCGGATTGCCGCGCAGGGCGTATTCCTGCTCGAGCAGGCGCACCTTGAGCAGGCCGCTGTTGAGCGCGGACATCTGCTTCAAGCCGTCGAAACGCAGGCTGATGGTTTGCAGCGACCAGACGCCGATCGCCGCCACCAATGCAGTCAGCAGCAAGACCAGCACAAATCCGATACCCAGTTTTTTCGCCATACCGAGGTTGGCAAAACGTCCTTGCACGGCCGAAATCATTGCGCGTAGTCCCCTGCCAAAGTCTGTGAACGAAGATTCGCAACGGGCTCTAACCAGCACAAGACTCTGGCGTCGGAATAATGGCAAAAAGCTACGCCCGCGTCGTTTTCAGAATGCTGGAGGTCGATCCGCGCAAGTATTGCGAAAAAACTGCCGAGCCCGCGGGTCGCAGGCACAGGCCACATTGATGCGCTGCCAGTCACCGCACTCACCGCTGGGACTGAAGGCGTCCGCTGCGGATAACTCCAGCCCGCAACGCTGGGCCTGCCTGCGCACCGACGTCTGATCGCGCAAGCGTGCCCGCGCCCAGATAAACAGCCCGCCAACCGGCTTGCCAAACACTTCCCACTCGGCGTCTTCCAGGGCCTGCAAGGCCGCCGCGCGATCGGCATTCAAGCGCTGGCGCTGGCGCTGCACCAGTTTGCGATAAGCGCCGGTCGCCATCAGCCTGGCCAGCACCGCCTCGGCCAGCCTCGAACAGCCGAGCCCGCTGATCATCTTGACCTCGGCCAGGCGCTTCAGCAGTTCGCTGTCAGCCAGAACAAAGCCGACCCGCAACGAACTGCTCAGGGTCTTGGAGAAGCTGCCGACATAAATGACCCTGCCGCCATGGTCCAGCGCCGCCAACCGTGTACCGCTGCCGGTGTGCAGATCAGCGTAGACGTCATCTTCGATCACGCGCAGGTCGTAGGTCTTGCTCAACTGCACGATACGCTGGGCGACCGCAGGCGTCAGGCAGCTGCCGGTGGGGTTGTGGTGATGACTGCCGATGAACAGGGCGCTGGGACGAAACTGACGCAGCACTGACTCGAGCATGTCGATGTCCGGCCCGCTCGGTGTCCGACGCACTTCGAGCATCTGTACGCCGTGCAGGCGCAGCAGGTCAAACAACGGTGCATAACCGGGCGTTTCCACCACCACGCAGTCGCCGGCCTTGAACAGGGTGCGCACGATCAGATCGAGCGCATGACTGGCACCGCTGGTACTCATCAGCCGGGTATTGCAAGCGTCGATGTTCAGCAGTTTGAGACGCTTGGCAATTTGCTCGCGCAACGCTGGCAGGCCCAGCGGCGAGCTGTAGTTGAACAGACTGGCCATGTCGGTGCGCGTCACCTCGCGTAATGCGTAGCTGAGGTCGTCGGGCTCACGCCAGCTCGGCGGCAAGCCTCCTTGCCCCAAGACCAAGCGGCCCGACGAAGCGCTCAGCTCATCGCACCACGCATGGCGGCCTTCGAACACTGCCAGTTCCGAGTCCGTTTCGCGCAACGGCGGCGAGGCCGCGACGATGAATCCCGCGCCCTGACGCGCAGTCAACACACCTTGCGAAACCAGGCGCTCGCAGGCTTCGACGACACACGACTGGCTGAGCAGATTACCCCGGGCGATTTGCCGTACGGAGGGCAACCGGGTGGCCGGCGGGATGCCGCTTTGCACAATCCAGTCAGTCATTCCGTCGACGATCTGCTGCACGACCGGCACCATTGCCTGTCGGTCAATTCTCAGTTCCATGAGCTCGCAAACTCCTGTCAGTTTTGCTGGCAGCAGTAAATCACAGCCGCGCCGCCGAGGCTGTGCGACAACACCGCCAAATGCGGCAGTTCTAACGGTTTGATACACATTGTTTAACGGTATTCACAGGGACCGACCGCGAGGTACAAAAAAGCCCGCACGCAGGCGGGTTCTTTGTATTTCGGCAACTTTCAGAACGCCGTCACGCCGCCGTCCACCGCCAATGAGTGCCCAGTGGTGAACGCTGCGCCATCGCTGCACAGATACAGCACCGCGCTGGCGATTTCCTCGACCTTGCCAATGCGCCCGACCGGGTGCATGGCGTTGGCGAATTCGCCCTTCTTCGGGTCGGCTTCGTAGGCACGGCGGAACATGTCCGTATCGATCACTGCCGGGCACACTGCGTTGACGCGGATTTTCTTTTTCGCGTATTCGATCGCCGCCGACTTGGTCAGGCCGATCACCGCATGTTTCGACGCCGCATAGATGCTCATTTTCGGCGCTGCGCCCAGCCCGGCTACCGACGCCGTGTTGACGATCGCGCCACCGCCCTGCGCCAACAGCAACGGCAACTGATACTTCATGCACAGCCAGACGCCTTTGACGTTGACGCCCATGATCGCGTCGAACTCGTCCAGCGTACCGTCGGCCAGTTTGCCCTTCTCGATTTCGATCCCGGCGTTGTTGAAGGCATAGTCGAGACGACCGTAGGTATTGATCACCTCATCCATCAGATTTTTTACATCGCTTTCCACCGTCACGTCGCAGCGCACGAAGGACGCTTCGCCACCGGCGGTACGAATCAGCGCCACCGTGCCTTCGCCTCCAGCCGCGTCGAGGTCAGCCACCACCACTTTCAGGCCTTCGGCGGCAAACGCCAGGGCTGTCGCGCGACCGATGCCGTAGGCGGCTCCCGTGATTACAACCACCTGACCGGAAAACGTCATGCTCATGGCTATGTCCTCGAATGCAAAAAAAATGGGAGATGTTGGCGTCGCAGCATAGCCAAGGGCAGCGAAAGCGCGTCAGCACTATGCAATCGCTGTTTACAGGCCCATGCGCTGCAGTGATAAAACCCGCCCCGTAATCATCACTGCACTGGATCGACTCGCATTCGCCGTATCAGCCAACCTTGCGACATCGCCGTTGAAGAGCTATCAACAAGGCTTCATTCCATTCGAGTGCCTGTCATGACCAACCAGACCAATCGCCAGTTCCTGCTCGCCAAACGCCCGGTGGGCGCCGCGACCCGCGAGACTTTCACTTATCAGGAAGTACCGGTCGGCGAGCCACAGGCGGGACAGATTCTGGTGAAAAACGAATACTTGTCCCTCGACCCGGCCATGCGCGGCTGGATGAACGAAGGCAAGTCCTACATCCCGCCGGTCGGTCTCGGTGAGGTCATGCGCGCACTGGGCGTGGGAAAAGTCATCGCCTCGAACAATCCTGGCTTCGCCGTCGGCGATTACGTCAATGGCGCCCTCGGTGTGCAGGATTATTTCCTCGGCGAGCCGCGCGGTTTCTACAAGGTCGACCCGAAACTCGCGCCATTGCCACGCTATCTGTCTGCACTGGGCATGACCGGCATGACCGCCTACTTCGCCCTGCTCGACGTCGGCGCCCCGAAAGCCGGTGACACCGTGGTGCTGTCCGGCGCGGCCGGTGCGGTGGGCAGCGTGGCCGGGCAGATCGCCAAAATCAAAGGCTGCCGCGTCGTCGGCATCGCCGGCGGGGCCGACAAGTGCAAATTCCTCATCGACGAATTGGGTTTTGACGGCGCCATCGATTACAAGGCCGAAGACGTCGTGGCCGGTCTGAAGCGCGAATGCCCGAAAGGCGTGGACGTGTACTTCGATAACGTCGGTGGCGACATTCTCGACGCGGTGCTGAGCCGCTTGAACATGAAGGCGCGCGTGGTGATCTGCGGCGCGATCAGCCAGTACAACAATAAAGAAGCGGTCAAAGGCCCGGCCAATTACCTGTCACTGCTGGTCAATCGCGCGCGCATGGAAGGTTTTGTGGTGATGGACTACGCCGCGCAGTTCGCCAGCGCCGCCCAGGAGATGGCCGGCTGGATGGCCAACGGGCAGCTCAAGAGCAAGGAAGATGTGGTTGAAGGGCTGGAGACGTTCCCGGAGACGCTGATGAAACTGTTCAACGGCGAGAACTTTGGCAAGTTGGTGTTGAAAGTCTAAAACCACTCAGAAACCAATGTGGGAGCGAGCCTGCTCGCGAAAGCGGTGGATCAGTCGGTAATGATGCCGACTGACACTCCCTCCTCGCGAGCAGGCTGCTCCCACAGTTGGATCGTCAATAAGATTCAGGCAATTTCGGCTACAACCGCGGCCAGCGCCTGCGCCGGGTTCGGCGCCTGGCTGATCGGACGGCCGATCACCAGATAATCGGAACCGGCATCCAGTGCCTGACGCGGGGTCAGAATGCGCCGTTGATCGTCTTGCGCGCTGCCTGCCGGGCGAATCCCCGGGGTCACCAGTTGCAGCGACGGGTGCGCGGCTTTCAGCGCCGACGCTTCCAGCGCCGAACACACCAGACCGTCCATCCCGGCCTTCTCGGCCAGCGCCGCCAGACGCAGCACTTGTTCCTGCGGCTCGATATCCAGACCGATACCGGCCAGATCCTCGCGCTCCATACTGGTCAGCACGGTCACGCCGATCAGCAACGGTTGCGGACCACTGCGCTTGTCCAGCTCTTCACGGCAGGCAGCCATCATGCGCAGGCCACCGGAGCAGTGCACGTTGACCATCCACACGCCCATCTCGGCAGCGGCTTTCACGGCCATTGCGGTGGTGTTGGGGATGTCGTGAAATTTCAGGTCCAGAAACACTTCAAAACCCTTGTCACGCAGGGTGCCGACGATTTCCGCCGCGCAACTGGTGAACAGTTCCTTGCCCACTTTGACCCGGCACAGCTTCGGGTCCAACTGGTCGGCCAGCTTCAGTGCGGCGTCACGGGTGGGGAAATCCAGGGCGACGATGATAGGAGTCTGGCAGGCGGACATGGATGGGCTCTCAGGCTGGTCGAAAACGGCGCGCATTGTAGCGGAACCGGCGGCGGCGCGGCACCCGATGATCGGTAAATCGTCGCGCTGGCGGTTATCAGCTTAGCCCGCACGGCTATTGTGTCGACTTCGATACACAGCCGACACGCCGGCAACACCCACCCGGGTTAGCCTCGCCCTGCGCAATACGCCCTTACAACAGCACTTCCCGCCTCTCGGCCGGACGCCTATGCTGAAACCACCCCTGGTAGTGAACAGCCCCATGCACAACACCCCGACAACCATGACGGATGAAAGCAAAGACGACAAGCGCTGGAGCATCCGCGCGCTGATCGTCGATGATGACGTGCCGATCCGCGAGCTGATGATCGATTACCTCGCCCGTTTCAACATTCACGCTAGCGGCGTCACCGACGGCGCTGCGATGCGCCAGGCGCTGCAGGGCGAACATTTCGACGTCATCGTCCTCGACCTGATGCTGCCCGGCGAAGACGGTCTGTCGCTGTGTCGCTGGCTGCGCGCCGAATCGGACATCCCGATCCTGATGCTCACCGCCCGCTGCGAACCCACCGACCGCATCATCGGCTTGGAACTGGGCGCCGACGATTACATGGCCAAGCCGTTCGAACCGCGCGAACTGGTCGCCCGCATCCAGACCATCCTGCGCCGCGTGCGCGACGACCGCAGCGAACAGCGCGCCAACATTCGCTTCGACAACTGGCGCCTGAACAGCGTCCTGCGCCAAGTGGTCGCCGACAATGGCCTGGTAGTGCCCTTGTCCAACGCCGAATTCCGCCTGCTCTGGGTCTTCATCGAACGCCCGCGCCGCGTGCTCAGCCGCGAACAACTGCTCGACGCCGCTCGCGGTCGCTCGATCGAGGCTTTCGACCGCAGCATCGACCTGCTGGTCTCGCGCCTGCGACAGAAACTCGGCGACGACCCGAAAGCCCCGCAACTGATCAAGACCGTGCGCGGCGAGGGTTACCTGTTCGACGCACGGGACATCGGTTGATGAAGGCGCGCTTGGACACCCTGTTCGGTCGCCTGTTCGGGGTGCTGTTCGCGGCGATTGTCCTGGCGCACCTGCTGGCCTTCGCCTGGTTCAGGCTCTACGGCCCTCCTCCGCCCCCACCACCGCCCCCACCACCGCCCGAGTTCTCAGCGAACATCGACGGCCAACCGCCCATGCGCGACGCCGCTTACCCACCGAGGCAAACACGCCCCTGGTTCGGTGGCCCGGTGGTACCGCTGACCTTTCAGTTCATCACTCTGATGATTGCCGCCTGGTACGGCGCCAAGCTGCTCAGCCGGCCGATCCAGCGCCTGAGCGACGCCGCCGAGCGCCTGAGCGAAGACCTCGACAGCGACCCCCTCGACGAATCCGGCCCGCGCGAAGCCCGGCAAGCGGCGCACACCTTCAACCTCATGCAACGGCGCATCCGCGAACAGGTCCAGCAACGCGCGCGCATGCTCGGCGCCGTCTCCCACGACCTGCGTACGCCACTGTCACGGCTGAAACTGCGTCTGGAAAACATCAGCGACGACAAGCTGCAAAGCCAGATGCGCCAGGATCTGGGCGACATGATCGGCATGCTCGACGCCACCCTCACCTATCTGCACGAACAACGCACCAGCGAAGCCTTGCAGTTGCTGGACGTGCAGGCGCTGGTCGAATCGCTGTGCGAAAACGCCCAGGACCAGGGCGCCGATGTACAGGTCAGCGGCCACTGCTCGCCTTTGCCAGTACAACCGATGGCGCTGCGTTCGTGCATCAACAACCTGCTGGACAACGCCCTGCGTTACGCCGGACAGGCGCGGATTGAACTGCTGGAACAGCGTGAGGAATTGCTGATACGGGTGATTGATCACGGGCCGGGGATTGCTGAGGACCAGCGTGAAGCCGTGTTTGAACCGTTCTACCGATTGGAAGGCTCGCGTAACCGCAACTCCGGCGGCGTAGGACTGGGCATGACCATCGCCCGCGAAGCCGCGAAGCGGTTGGGTGGGCGGTTGGACCTGGAAGAAACACCGGGTGGCGGGCTGACTGCCATTGTCCGCTTGCCACGGGGCTGAGGCTCAGCCGACTTGAAGTGTGAGCGAGCCTGCTCGCGAAAGCGTCTGATGATTCAATGCATCTGTAGAATGTACCGGCCTCTTCGCGAGCGGGCTCGCTCCCACAATGAAACTGAGTGTATTCGGTAGATATTGGTTGGATGTGAGGGCGCTATCGCTGGCAAGCCAGCTCCCACAGGGATCGAGTGGTTTCAGAGAGAGATGGGTTGGCTGCCAGGCCGCCTTCGCGAGCAGGCTCGCTCCCACAATGAAACTGAGTGTATTCGGTAGATATTGGTTGGATGTGAGGGCGCTATCGCTGGCAAGCCAGCTCCCACAGGGATCGAGTGGTTTCAGAGAGAGATGGGGGGCTGCCAGGCCGCCT